>JAGBBW010000132.1 GCA_017938285.1 Lachnospiraceae bacterium | reverse complement strand
TCTACCATACCGGAAGCCTGCCCCAGCAGGAAACTTTTTTTGCGGGAAAAGCCTTCCCTGCGAAGCGGAATGGAAACAGCAGCCCCTTCCGGAAAATTCTGCAGACCAATACCAACGGCAACAGAAATGGCACCAAGCAGAGCTTCTGTGGTATATCCGCCCTGCTGCAGGGCACCAAAGGCAACACCGACAGCCAGACCTTCCGGAATATTGTGCAGGGTAATGGAAAGGACCAGCATAATAATCCGGTTCAGCTTCTCATTATGTTTTCCTTCTGTATTGTTCGCACGTTTTCTGGCAAAGGTCACTACCTTGTCAGAACCCCACATAAAAACAGCACCTAACAGGAACCCGATAGTTGCTACCAGATAGGCCGGCAGGCCGGAAGCTGCTTCTGCACGTTCAATGGCAGGCTGCAGCAGGGACCAGAAACTGGCGGCAATCATGACGCCGGAAGCAAAACCCAGCATGAGGTTTAAAAATTTTGGTTTTGGGGAAGAAAAAAAGACAACCGTAGCGGCACCCAGGGCGGTGACAAACCAGGTTCCCAGGGTGGCCAGCAGTGCCAGTAAAACCAGATGGTTCATAAGGATACTCCATTTTCGATATGTTTCTGTTGTTATTATATTTCAATGGAGATAAAAGGTGCATGGCTGCTTCAATCAGCGTTTCCCTAAAGTCTTGACAATAACGAGAATGGTGACTTATAATCTACTCATAAGTTGCCAACTCGTGAGTTGGCAACTTATGAGTAGATAAACTGGAACAATTAATGGAGGTCAGGCTATGTTTCATTGCCGGGAAAGAGAACTTTGGGAATTGAATAAGCGTTACACAAAAGAAAAGTTTGAGTGTGTTGTGATTTATGGGCGTCGTCGTGTCGGAAAAACTGCGTTAATCAATGAATTCTGCAAAGAGAAGCCTTGTATTTTTTTCTCGGCATTAAATGCTTCCGCAGAAGAAAATTTAGCTGCATTGTCAAAGGCAATTTATGAAAAAGAGCATACGGATGCTGTAACAGCCCCTGTTTATCATAGTTATGATGCGGCATTTACAGAAATTACACGTATGTCAGAGAAGGAAAGGGTTGTATTTGTGATTGATGAATACCCGTATCTTGCCAAGGCAGAACCATCTGTTTCATCACGCTTGCAGCATATGATTGATCACACATGGCAGAATGGAAAGTTATTTCTGATTCTTTGTGGTTCTTCCATGAGTTTTATGGAATATCAGGTACTGGGATATGAAAGTCCGTTGTATGGAAGAAGGACAGCGCAGTTTAAAATCCAGGCACTGACGTATAAAGAAATGACTGCGTTTATACCGAAGCTGAATGTAGAGCAGCAGGCACTGCTGTATGGTATTACTGGTGGGATACCGCATTATATTAACAAACTTGAGGTAGAGAATGATATTGATGAGGCTTTGCTGGAAAATTTGTTTAACAGTGCAGGTTATTTATACGAGGAACCGGAAAATTTATTGAAACAGGAATTGCGGGAACCTGCGATGTACAATTCCGTTATTACTGCCATTGCAGGCGGAGCCTCAAAATCAAATGAAATAGCTGCAAAAGCCGGTATGGAATCCAATGTGTGTGCAAAATATCTAAAGGTTTTGCTGGAACTTGGGATTATCAAGAAGGAAACACCAGTTATGGAAAAACAGGGGAAGAAGAGCGTTTATATGATTGGCGATAATTTTTTCCGGTTCTGGTACCGGTTTGTGCCAAAAAATGTTTCTGCGATTCAGTCAGGACGTATATCCAATGTTTATGAAGCAGCGATAAAAAAACATTTTGCAGATTATATGGGACTGGTATTTGAATTCATGTGCCGGGACTATTTATTGCGTTATGAGGAAAACCTGCCAATTCTGCTCTCAGAGGTTGGACAGTGGTGGGGGACAGACGCCAGGAAGAAAAAAGAAATACAGATTGATATTGTGGGAACTCCGGTAGAAGGGAAGGAATACATTATTGGGTCCTGTAAATACAAGAAGGAAGCTGTTGGTGTGGATGAACTGGAACTGTTGAAAGAGTATGCGGCAGTATTTGGATATGGTACTGCGTATCATTATTACATTTTTTCCAAAAGTGGATTTACAGAGAATCTGCGGAAACTGGAAGAACAGGGAGAAGTACGGCTGGTAACTCTGGAAGAAATGTATTGTTGAAACAGTTCAGCCCAGCCATAAACACTTGCTGTTTATGGCGTGTGACCAAAAGGGAAGTGTGAGCAGCCCATTGACGAAGTCGATTTTTAATGGGCTGCGAATCGTAACTATGAAGCAAGGCGGAATAGTTACGTATTGTTGAAAAAATGAATATCTTTTATTGACAAATTCTGTTTTGCAGTGCTATACTAAATGCAGTTTCATATCAATCAACACATGGATGAGAAGAGTACGCTGTGAACCGTTCCAGAGAGGAATGCATCCGCTGAAAGCATTCTAACCAGAAGCAGCCGAAGACCACCTCGGAGTGGGCGTGATATAAGCGCTCCGGTGATTCCGTTACCATCATAAATGAAGCCGGAAGGAACATTGCAGGTTACTATATAAAAGGTAAGCGGCAATGACATCGTTCAATCGGGGTGGAACCGCGGGTAAAAGAAGTTATGCTCGTCCCTTTGCAGTCTGACAGAATATCAGATTGTGAAGAGACGGGCTTTTTATTTACGGGATAAGCAAAGTTCTGATTTCAGCAGAGTGACACCGGGGACGTAGTTCCCGATGTGCTGTCCCGGACAGAAAAGAAAGGAGTTTATTATGAAAATCACATTAAAAGACGGTTCCTGCAAGGAATATGCAGGCGCAATGGCGATTATTGATATCGCAAAGGACATCAGCGAAGGTCTTGCCAGAATGGCATGTGCCGCTGAACTTAACGGAAAGGTAGTAGACCTTAGAACGGAAGTTTCCGAGGACTGTGAATTAAACATTTTAACCTTCAATGACGAAGATGGTAAGGCGGCATACCGTCACACTGCTTCCCACGTTCTGGCAGAAGCAGTAAAGAGACTGTATCCGGAAGCAAAGCTTGCTATCGGACCATCCATTGATACCGGTTTCTACTATGACTTTGACCTTCCATCCCTGGACCGTGCAGCATTGGATGCTCTCGAGGCTGAGATGAAGAAGATTATCAAGGAAGGTGCAGAAATTACACGTTTTGAACTGCCAAGAGCAGAGGCAGTCAAGTTTATGGAAGAGAAGGGCGAGCCTTACAAGGTAGAGCTGATCAATGACCTTCCGGAGGATGCTGTCATTTCCTTCTACAGCCAGGGCGAATTCACTGACCTTTGTGCCGGTCCTCACCTTATGAGCACCAAGCCATTAAAGGCAATCAAGCTGATTTCTTCTTCCGGCGCTTACTGGAGAGGCAGCGAAAAGAACAAGATGCTGACCAGAGTTTACGGTACTGCATTTACAAAGAATGCGGATCTTGACGCCTATTTAAAGCATTTGGAGGATATCAAGCTCCGTGACCACAACAAGCTGGGCCGCGAAATGGAACTGTTCACTACCGTTGACGTTATCGGCCAGGGTCTGCCGCTCCTTATGCCAAAGGGTGCCAAGATGATTCAGACCATGCAGCGCTGGATTGAAGATTTAGAGGATAACGAATGGGGTTACGTTCGTACCAAGACACCGTTAATGGCAAAGAGCGACCTGTACAAGATTTCCGGTCACTGGGATCACTACAAGGAAGGCATGTTTGTGATGGGTGAGGAAGAAAAGGACAAGGAAGTGTTCGCCCTGCGTCCAATGACTTGCCCATTCCAGTACTATGTATATAAGGCAAGCCAGAAGTCCTATAAGGACCTGCCAATCCGCTACGGCGAGACTTCCACTCTGTTCCGTAACGAAGATTCCGGTGAAATGCACGGTTTAACCAGAGTTCGTCAGTTTACCATTTCCGAGGGTCACTTAATCGTGCGTCCGGACCAGATGGTAGAAGAGTTTAAGAACTGTCTTGCTCTTGCAAAGCACTGCTTACAGACGTTAGGTGTGGAAGAAGACGTAACCTACCGTCTTTCCAAATGGGACCCGGACAATTCTGAGAAGTATATCGGTTCTGCGGAAGTATGGGAGGAAACACAGCAGCACATCCGTGACGTATTAAATGAACTGGACATCAAGTTTATCGAAGGTGTTGGTGAAGCAGCGTTCTACGGACCAAAGGTAGACATCCAGGCAAAGAATGTATATGGCAAAGAAGATACCATGATTACCATTCAGTGGGATGCACTGCTGGCAGAGCAGTTTGATATGTACTACATCGACCAGAATGGTGACAAGGTTCGTCCATACATCATCCACAGAACTTCCATGGGCTGCTACGAAAGAACACTGGCATGGCTGACAGAAAAATATGCCGGTCTGTTCCCAACCTGGCTGTGTCCGGAGCAGGTAAGGGTACTGCCAATTTCTGAGAAGTACAACGACTATGCAGAAAAGGTTCAGAAGGAATTAAAGAAGAACGGTATTCTGGCAACCGTAGATAACCGTTCCGAAAAGATTGGTTACAGAATCCGTGCTTCCAGACTGGACAGAGTTCCTTACATGCTGGTAGTTGGTGAGAAAGAGCAGGCAGAGGGCGTTGTTTCCGTAAGAAGCCGTTTCCTTGGAGACGAAGGACAGAAGCCACTGCAGACTTTCATTGACGATATCTGCAAGGAAATCCGGACAAAGGAAATCCGTAAGATTGAGGTAACGGAAGAAAGCAAATAAAAGTAAAAAGAGAGCTGGTGGGGAGAAAACTCCCTGCTGGCTCTTACACTATACGGAAGGTTTTGTGATTGGAGGTACGGAAACAATGGTATTTGGGGTAGACTATTATCCGGAGCATTGGGACAAAAGTGAATGGAAAAAGCAGGCAGCGCTGATGAAAGAGGGCGGTTTTAATACGGTCCGCATGGGAGAGTTTGCCTGGAAACTGTTTGAACCGCAGGAAGGTGTGTATGAGTTTGACTGGCTGGAAGAAGTAATTGGGATTCTGGCAGAGCATGAGATTAAAGTGGTGCTTGGTACACCGACAGCGGCACCGCCAAAGTGGCTGGTGAACAAGTATGATGTGCTGCTCCGTGACCGGTACGGCAGAAAGAGAGAATGGGGCTCCCGCCGGGAATATTGCGCCAATAACCCGGATTATCAGGAACAGTCTGAGAATATTGTGCGGAAAATGGCGGAGTTTTTTAAGGATAACGAAAATGTCGTTGGCTGGCAGATTGATAATGAGTTTGGCTGTCACGGCACGACCCGGTGTTACTGTGAACATTGCAGAAAGCAGTTTGGTGACTGGCTGAAAAAGAAATACGGAAGTATAGAATCCCTGAATGATACCTGGGGAACGGTGTTCTGGGGACTGGATTTTGATTCCTTTGAGGATATGATTCTGCCGGGCTACAATGCCTGTGAAGGAGAAACCAATCCGAATCCTGCCCATAATCCATCCCTGGAGCTGGAATACCGCCGTTTTGCATCGGAGTCCTGGGTGAACTACCAGCAGATGCAGATTGACATATTGCGGGAATACACGGACAAGCCGGTGACCCACAATCTGATGGGACATTTTTCAGATATTGATTACTATAAGCTTTCTGAAGGACTGGATTTTGTTTCCTGGGACAATTATCCAAGAGACCAGTGGGGCAGTCCGGATGAAGCCTGGGTTGCCATGGCACATGAAATTATGTACGGTGCAAAAAATAAAAATTTCTGGGTAATGGAGCAGCAGGCAGGTCCATGTGGCTGGGACCGCATGGGGCAGACACCAAGGCCGGGTCAGCTGCGTCTCTGGACCCATCAGGCAGTGGCACATGGAGCAGAGGGCATTGTGTATTTCCGGTTCCGTACAGCACTCTTTGGCATGGAGCAGTACTGGCACGGGGTACTGGATCATGACGGTGTTCCACGCAGACGTTTCTTTGAACTGCAGCAGACCGGACGGGAGCTGCAGAGTCTGTCCGATGGTGTGATTTACGGTGGAAAGAAACAGGAGGTTCTGCTGTACCGTTCCTTTGACGATGTGTGGAGTCATGAAATCAAGAGCCACCGCAGCGGTTTTCACTATGAAGGAATTCTGCACGCCTATTATAAGGCGAATATGCGGCTTGGTATTAACACAGCGGTTTCGAATGGCAGGTTTGAAGATTACAAGGTAGTTTATTTTCCGGTACATAATGTGGTGACGAAACAGGAAGCAGAGGAAATAAAGGAGTATGTGGCAAACGGTGGTGCGGCAGTATTTACGTTCCGCAGCGGACTCAGGGATGAGTTTAATAATGTACGTCCTCTGGCAGTGCCGGGATTGTTTGCGGAACTGGCAGGAATTGAAGTGACAGAGTTTGACACGGTACAGCGGAATGTGACGGTAACCGGTGAAATATCCGGAACGGCAGCACTGTGGTGTGATATAATCGAAGCAAAAGAAGCCGAAGTACTAAGTACGTATTCCAGCGAACACTATGCCGGAAGGGCAGCCATTACGGTAAATCATTACGGTAAAGGCAGTGTATATTATGTGGGCTGTGATCTGGATGACGAAGGAATGAAGCGGCTGGCAGCTTTTCTGGCAGAAAAGCATGGTGTGGCTGTATATGACCTGCCGGAAGGAGTCGAGCGTGTGGAAAAGGAACATGCCGTGTATCTGCTGAACCACAACGAAACAGAGAAGACAGTGGCAGAATCCGGTATTTCCCTGCTGACCGGAGAGAAGTTTTCCGGACTTCTGCCGGGATATGGTGTGGAGGTGCTGGCCAGACAGGGATAACAGAGGCATGCTCTACGGATAATGGGCAGACTGGAATAAAAATGTGGAAATATGTGTGAAAAATGCCGGGAGTACTTGTTTTTTTCACGGCAATCTGGTATATTTTCTGTGGCTGCACCGGATTTGGAGAAGGATATGCCGGACAGACAGAAAAGCATAGAGAGAAGAGAGGTTTACAATATGTATGATAAATGGTCGCTGGAAGTATTATATTCCGGCTTTGAGGATGAAAAATTCCAGAAGGATTTAGAAAAGACAGACGTCCTGATTAAAGAGTACCAGCGGTTTGCGGAAACTCTTGGACAGGAGAGTGAACAGGAAACGGTAAAAAAGGCATTGCAGCTGGACGAGGAGTTTGAACTGCTGGTGGACCGTCTGTACAGTTACTGTTCCCTGCGCCAGTCGGCGGATACTTCGGATACGGAGAGTGTTTCTTATATCGGACGTTTACAGCAGAAGCTTGGTGATGTGACCAGGGATTCCACAGTGATTGAGCAGTATATGGCAAAACTGGAACATCTGGACGCTGTGATTGGCGAGGATGCATTTTTACTGGAATATAAGGACCGTCTGGAACGGATTCAGAAGCGTGCAAAGCATATGCTTTCTGAGGATGTGGAAGAGGCACTGACCCGGATGGATGTATGCGCCGGTTCCGCCTGGAGTGATTTGCAGGGATATCTGACCTCTTCTGTGGAGGTAGAGTACAACGGTGAAAAGACGACATTATCCGGTATCCGCAACAAAGCGTATGAAGCGGATGCAGACGTGCGTAAGGCGGCTTACGAAGCAGAGCTTAAGGCCTATGATAAAATTAAGGATTCCATTGCGTATTCATTAAACAGTATTAAAATGCAGGACATTACCGTATCGAAGATGAGAGGTTATGCTTCCCCGCTGGACAAGGTATTATTCCGTTCCCGGATGGAGCGGGCGACGCTGGATGCGCTGTTAGAGGCAATGAAGGAATATATGCCGGAACTGCATGGGTATCTCCGGGCAAAGGCAGAGGCACTGGGTCATGAGAATGGTCTTCCATGGTATGATTTATTTGCGCCAATGGGCAGCATTACAAAGAAATATACGGTAGAGGAAGCGAAGGCTTACTTAATGAATGTATTTTCTTCCTTTAACCCAAAGATGGCGGAAATTGTTGACCGTGCCTTTGAAGAGGAATGGATTGACTTTTTCCCAAGGAATGGAAAAGTGGGTGGTGCGTTCTGCGCATCCTTAAACGGACAGAAGCAGTTCCGTGTACTGACCAATTTTGACGGTTCCTTCAGTGATGTGATTACCCTGGCCCATGAACTGGGACATGGGTACCATGACTTTATGATTTTTGACAACCGTCCGTTAAATACCAGTTATTCCATGCCGGTGGCAGAAACTGCTTCTACCTTTAATGAAAATGTGGTAACGAATTATGCGATTGAACATGCGTCTTCCGATGGGGAAAAGCTGGCGCTGTTAGAGGGACAGTTAAGTGATCTGACCCAGATTATCTGCGACATTTATTCCAGATTTTTATTTGAGTCCCGTGTGGTGGAAAACAGAAATGAGAACTTTATGTTTGCGGACGAACTGTGCAGTATTATGCTGGAAGCACAGAAGGAAGCGTATGGGGATGGTCTGGACCATGACGTACTGCATCCATATATGTGGGCATGCAAAGGACATTACTATAGTGCAGGGTTAGGCTTTTACAATTTCCCATATGCCTTTGGCGGTCTGTTTGCCAGAGGATTATATGAGAAGTACCGCAACGAAGGCGCTGGTTTCCTGGAAAAATACAACCGTATGTTAAAGGAAACACCAATTCACAGTGTCGAGGATGCGGCAAAGATTTGTGATATTGATCTGACGAAGAAAGAATTCTGGCTGATGAGTCTGCATTCTTATGATGAGGCGATTGCAGAATTCAAGAGACTTGCTGCAAAGTAGGGCAGTAGTAACAGGGAAAGAGCGGGGACAGGCAGATGATAAAAAGAAGTAACTTCAGAGGATGTTATCAGGGAGATACAGAAACACTGGCGCAGGCACTTTTGCTGGATGCTTCCGTTGTGGAGCAGAAGGCAGCTGCTGAGGAGTGTCTGACCGTGGCGCTGTACCGCCATGAGAGCATGGTATTTCTTTATATGGAAGCACTTTGTGAAACTCTGACACCAGAGGCGTTGTTCCCTCATCTGACTGCCCTTTTATCTTTATGGCCGGGGAAAGCAGATGCTGACCCGGCAAAACTTTTAAAACCAAGGGCATGGGTGTATATGTATCCGATATACCACCATGATGTGCCGGAAACAAAAGAGCAGTGGGCCAGGGAGGGGAAAAAGAAACGCCGTGGCCGTATTGCCATTCTGAAGGAAGACAAGTTGTTTTCCTATGTGTATTACCATAAAGCACTGGTAGAAGAGGGACTACTGGAGGGTGACCGTTACCAGTTTATTTCTCTTCACGAAAATATCCTGTTTTCTTATTTTGAAGAACCGAAACAGTTTACGCATATTAAAAAAGAATGTAAGGAAGAATCCTCTGTCATTTGGGACTGGCTGGCTGTGAATCCGGAAAGTCATTTTGACCATGACCTGTCCGGAGAGGAAAACTTTCTTTTGATAGAAGAAATATATGGTTATAATTCTGCAGAAACAGAAAAGAAAGGAGGACAGAAGAATGTCTGAGTACAGCATTTCCCAGTGGGTCCTCTTTTTCATATGGTACTGTTTTGTGGGATGGATTTGGGAATCCTGTTATGTTTCCGTGGTGCAGGGAATAAAGACGAAGCAGTGGAGCTGGATTAACCGTGGATTTTTAAATGGTCCGTTTCTTCCGATTTATGGGTCAGCAGCGGTTGTGATTCTGATAGCAACCATACCAGTGAAGGAGAAACTCTGGCTGGTTTATATTTTTGGTGCACTGGCAGCAACCCTGATGGAACTGGTAACCGGGACGGTGATGGAGCGGCTGTTTAAAGTAAAATACTGGGATTATAGTGAACTACCACTCAATTACCATGGGCATATCTGTCTGTTTGTTTCTCTGTTCTGGGGACTTTGTGGAATTTTAATGACAGAAATCATTCATGTACCGGTGGAACGGGTGGTGTTCCGGCTTCCGGAAGGAGTGACAGAACTGCTGGCAGTGGCAGCAGCCTGCTATATTACCTATGATTTTACGGTATCGTTCCGTGCTGCTATGGATATGCGGGAGATTCTGGAACGACTGACGGAAAACAACGAATCCCTGCAAAGGCTGGAACGCAGATTTGATGCTGTTGTGGCGTTTACACCAATACCGGATATGGAAGAACTCCGGGAAAAAAGAAAAAATACAACCCAGCGTGTGCTGGCACGGCTGGAACGCAGAAGAGAACATACTTTTGCGGTATTACGGAAAATGCGGGATTGTCTTGCTTTGCCGGAAGTATCCATTCCGGATAAAGAAGAACTTCTGGAACAGATGGAAAAACTGGCAAAAAGTCTGCTTTCCAGATCAGAGCGCCAGTATCTGAGGGTAGTGAAGCATTTGAAGCATAATCCGGGAACTGTTTCCGGGAAATACCAGAAAGCCCTGGAAGAAATCAAAGCATTATTTGAAAAATAAAATATGGAGTTGCTGCAAAAAGTCAATCCTGCAGCAACTCCTTTTTGTATTGTAAAAAGTATGCGATATGCTATTCTGCAATAAATTTTTTGATTGCCTCAAAACTTTCTGCACTGATTACATGCTCCATCTTGCAGGCATCTTCCAGTGCGGTTTCTTTACTTACTCCCATGCGGATCAGCCAGTCGGAAATCAGTTCATGCCGCTCGAAAATCATTTCGGCAATGGCACGTCCGGATTCGGTCAGGGTAATAAAACCGGCATCAGAAACTGTAATATGGTGATCTTCACGCAAGTGTTTCATGGCAATGCTGACACTGGATTTTTTAAAGCCCAGTTCATTTGCAATATCCACAGAACGGACAACAGGCAGCCGTTTGCTTAAGATTAAGATGGTTTCTAAATAATTTTCAGCAGATTCATTTATGTTCATAGTAATTCTCCATTTCCAGAATGCATGTTGTGTATGAGGAACAAGATTACAAATTTTGACCTTTCTGATAGTATATCATATTTGGGAAAAGATTTCAAACCATATTTCATAAATGAAGAGTAGTACTGTCGAAAATGGTAAATTTTCTGAACTTTTAGTTGCGTGATTTTATGTAATGTATTAAAATGATAACAGGAGGATAACATTATGAAGGCGATACAAAGAAGAATTATTACTTTATTGTTTTGCTGTACTTTTTTTGTAGTCTGTGTGGTGGAGCTGGTAAGTCTCAGTATTATGAACCGGGCACTGGATAAGGATGCCACCCAGATTATGAGTCTGTTATGTGAAGAAGAGGCAGGCAAATTAAATGAATATTTACACAACATTGAACAGTCAGTAAACACCATGCATCAGGCGGCACTGGAAGAACTGGAACAATATGACGGTAATATATTTGAAGATGCAGAAGCCATGGAAGAGTATGTGACAGAGCTGGATTCTTTGTCACGCATACTTGCAGATAATACGAATGGTGCCCTGGCGGTATACTATCGTTTCAGTCCGGAACTGACGGACCCTACGGCAGGATATTTCAGTGTCCGTGATAAAAATGGAGAATTTATGGATTTTCCAACGACAGATCTGTCGTTGTATGAGAAAGATGATAAGGAGCATGTTTTCTGGTATTATGAACCGATTAACGCAGGAAAACCGGTCTGGCTGGACCCCTATCCGAATGAAAATATCGGTGTGGAAATGATTTCTTATGTGGCGCCGATTTTTTATGAAGGACAGACTATTGGTATTGTAGGGATGGATATTGATATTGTTTCCTGGCGGGAGCAGGTAGAAAAAATTTCAGTCTATGATACGGGATTTGCCGCACTGATGGATAGTGAAGGAAATGTAATTTACCATCCTGATTATAAAGAAGGAATGAAAAAAGAGGATTCACCGGAAGTAGCAGCCATGATGGCGCATTACATGGAAGAAGGAATAAAGGCACAGGACAGCTACAGTTATAAGCTGGATGCCCAGGAGAGGGCAATGGTAGCCTGTAAGCTGGATAATGGGATGTCATTTGCGGTGGTCGTGCCTCTAACGGAGATTTCGGCTCCCAGCCGTGCACTTATGGTGCAGACAATGCTGGCAGCGGTTGCCATTATAGCAGTATTCAGCATATTCAGTATCCGCATTTGTAAGAAAATTATCCGTGTGGCATATGTGGATGTGATGACCGGTTCCCAGAATAAAACAGCTTATGAGGAAGCCATAGAGGTGATCAACCAGGAAATCAGGGAAAAGACAGCCAGATTTGCCTTAGTGATGTTCGATATTAATAATTTGAAAATAACGAATGATACCTATGGTCATGAACAGGGAGACTATCTGATTATGACAGCAGCGAGTCTGATGCAGCAGGCATTTGGAAAAGAAAACATGTACCGGATCGGCGGGGATGAGTTTGTCATATTCCTGCGGCAGGAACTGGCAGATTCTTATCAGGAACGTATGGACGAATTTTACCGCAGACTGGATGCCTTCAACAAGGAAAAGCAGTTTGTCTGGGGAGAGTTAAAGATTGCCGGGGGAGCTACGGTATTTGATGCGGAAAAGGATGCCGTGTATGGAGATGTATTCCGCCGGGCAGATAATCTGATGTACGAAAATAAAAAGCAGCAGAAAGGACAGCAGTAAGCATGCAGCGGTTGGTTTCTGACCAGTCAGCCCATCCCAAATCCGCATGAATTTAGCAAAATTTTCATAAAAAGTAGTTGACAAAGCCAGAGATTTGTATTACACTCAAGTGGTCAGTTAGAAAGCGCTAACTGTGAAATGGCTACATAAGTTTGATGAAACCTGTATAAGATAGCAAGGAGGATAGAAATGACGTTAGTTGATGCAGTACCTGGTGAAGAATATATAATTAAGGAAATTGCTACAAATGACGAAGAGTTAAATTCATTTTTGTTTTCACTTGGCTGTTACAGCGGTGAGCCAATTACGGTTGTTTCCCGTAAAAAAAGCAGCTGTACCGTTTCCATTAAGGACGCCAGATATAATATAGATAATGATCTGGCAGCGGCTATTTTAGTGTAATAAAATGTTTTTTTGTTAATTCTGTATAAAAATAGTGATGAAAATCACTATTTTTTATGACAAATGGTTAGTCCAATCTAACAAAAGTTACCAAGGACAACAATTTGTTAGTGATAAAAATCAAAAGTAAATCAGGAGGATTGTATGAGAATTGCATTGACGGGTAATCCGAACAGTGGTAAGACTACCATGTACAATGCCCTGACCGGACGTATTGAACGTGTTGGTAACTGGGCAGGTGTTACGGTAGAAAAGAAAGAAAGTCCAATTAAGAAAAGTTTTTATGAGGGAACACAGGAGTTGATTGCTGTTGACCTGCCGGGTGCGTATTCCATGTCCCCATTTACATCGGAAGAGAGTATTACCAGCGGTTATGTCAGAAATGAAAAGCCGGATGTTATCATTAATATTGTGGATGCAACAAACTTAAGCAGAAGTTTATTCTTTACCACCCAGTTGTTGGAACTTGGTATCCCGATGGTTGTTGCCCTGAATAAGAGTGATATTAATGAAAAGAAGGATACAAAGATTGATACTGCAAAATTATCGGAAAAGCTTGGCTGTCCTGTTGTGGAAACCGTATCCACATCCAGCAATGGTTTGAAGGAAATAGTAAAAGCGGCTGTGGACCAGGCAGGAAAGAGCCAGAAGGCACCTTATGTACAGGGAGATATCGACCTGACAGACAAGGCGGCAGTAGAAGCAGAAGACAGAAAGCGTTTTGAATTTGTAAATAAAATTGTGAATTCCGTGGAAAAGAGAAAGGTTCTTACCAAGGATAAGAATTTTGGTGATAAGATTGATGCCATCGTAGCTCATCCGGTTCTTGGTATTCCAATTTTTGCAGTAATCATGTGGCTGGTATTCTATATTTCCCAGGCAACTGTTGGTACCTGGATTGCTGATCTTTTAGTTGGCTGGCTGGAAACATTCCAGGGCTGGGTGGCAGGTCTGGTAGAAGGCGCAAACCCATTCTTACAGTCCCTGCTGGTTGACGGTATTATTGGTGGTGTAATTGCGGTTATTGGTTTCCTTCCACTGGTAATGGTAATGTACTTCTTAATCGCTCTGTTAGAGGATTGTGGTTACATGGCCCGTGCAACTGTAGTACTGGACCCAATCTTTAAGAGAGTAGGTCTTTCCGGTAAGTCCGTAATTCCTATGGTAATCGGTGTAGGCTGTGCGATTCCTGGTGTTATGGCATGCCGCACCATCCGTAATGAAAGAGAGCGCAGAGCGACTGCAATGCTGACACCGTTCATGCCTTGTGGCGCCAAGCTTCCTGTAATTGCTTTGTTTGCAGGTGCTTTCTTTGATAATTCCGCAGTAATTACCTACATCATGTATGTGGTAGGTATTGTATTAATTTTAGTTGGCGCTTTACTTGTTAAGAAGATTACAGGTTACAAGTACAGAAAGTCCTTCTTCATTATCGAGCTTCCGGAATACAAGGCTCCAAGTTTTATCAGAGCTCTCGTTTCCATGCTGGACAGAGGTAAGGCATATATCATCAAGGCTGGTACTATCATCCTTGTATGTAACGCAGTAGTACAGATTATGCAGAGCTTTAACTGGAGCTTACAGCTGGTAGAAGAGGGTATGGAAGATACTTCCATCCTTGCAACTATCGCTTCTCCAATCGCTTACATACTGGTTCCTGTGGTTGGTGTGGCTGCATGGCAGCTTGCAGCAGCAGCAGTTACCGGTTTTATTGCCAAGGAAAATGTTGTTGGTACATTGGCAGTCTGCTACGGTTTATCCGCGGTGATTGATACAGAGGAACTTGCTCTGGTTGGTGATGGAAATGTAGTTGCGACAACTCTTGCCATTACAAAGGTGGCTGCTCTGGCATATCTGATGTTTAATCTTTACACACCTCCTTGTTTTGCGGCACTTGGTGCCATGAACTCTGAAATGCAGAGCAAGAAGTGGCTGTGGGGCGGTATTGCATTGCAGCTTGGCACCGGGTTTACCGTAAGCTTCCTGGTATATCAGATTGGAACCCTGATTACTGAAGGTACATTAGGTGCCGGATTCCTGCCTGGACTGATGGCTGTGCTTGCCATGGCTCTGGTTCTTATGCTGGTTATCAACAATACGGAAAAGAAAATGAAGGAAGAGTATAAGTTAAAGTAAAATAGTTGTATGGAGGATGGTTATGAACCTGGCTGATATTATGATTATTGTGGTGGTACTTTTGATTATCGGAGTCGCCGTGCTTTATATCCGGAAGGAAAAAAAGCAGGGAAAATGTGTCGGCTGTCCTTATGCAAAAGAATGTGCCGCAAAAAAGGCTGCCGGAGAAGCTGCCTGTCGTAGTCAGTCAGGAAAGAGACCATGATCCGGTGAAATGGTTAATTTCTTCATTCATAAATAAAAAAATGTGTGCTTCTTTAAGGGATGGGCTGTCATGCAGGTGTTGTCTGTATGGCAGCTTTTCTCTATGATACAGAGTATGTCCTGTATCACAAAAAACGCTCTGCCAGGACCGTACTGCGGCGGCATTTATTTTAAATAACAGAAATGTTTTTTGGGACTAGACGAAATTGCTTTCATCGTTTAAAATGGAAGATGGTGAGATTCAGGTAATCGGAAACAACAGAAAGAACGGAGGAGAATATTGTGACTGGATACAGAATGAAAACGATACTGGTAGTGGATGATGATGCCATGAATTTAAAAATGGCTGAGTTTATTTTAAAGCAGGAAGGTTATAATGTGGTGACACGGGAATCCGGAATGGCGTGTCTGGATTATCTGAAGGTAGACAGACCGGACCTGATTCTTCTTGATGTGGAAATGCCGGTGATGACCGGTATTCAGACACTGGAAGTAATTCGCGGCAATGAAGAATTTAAGAATCTGCCGGTAATGTTTTTAACAGCCAGTGCAGATACGGATACTGTAGTGGAAGCAGGTCGTCTTGGTGTGGCAGAGTATGTGAAAAAGCCATTTATGCCACAGGAACTGACGGACCGTGTGAAAAAAGTCCTGCGGTTCTAAAAGAGCGTTTTACGGAATAAGCTGTAAGAAGCAGCAGGAAAAGAGATAGTATATGGCGCAGGCAGAACTTATTGTACTGGCAGAAGAAGGAATGGACTGGGAGCGTATCCGGACAGAAGGAATCCGGATAACAAAACTGCTGGGCGGCTATGCCATTGCAGTTCTGGAAGAGTCACAGGTGGAGGCGTTTCTACAGATACCGGGAATTCTGTATGCAGAACTTCCGACCAGGGTATATACCTCGGCAGAGTTTGGCAGGGCAGCTTCCTGTATCAGCAACCGTCCTTCTGCGTCATACGAACCGGATAATTTAAATGGAGCAGGGGTGCTGGTAGGCATTATCGATTCAGGTATTGACTACACGCACCCTGATTTTTGTAAGGAAGATGGTATGACACGGATTGCGGCATTATGGGATCAGAGTTTTGACAGTGATAATCCACCAGAAGGATATCCATTGGGGACATTGTTTTCCAGGGAGCAGATAAACCAGGCATTACAGGAGCCGCTTCGGGGAAATCAGCGCCGTGTGGTTCCCAGTGTGGATTTATCCGGACACGGAACCCATGTGGCTGGGATTGCTGCAGGAAATGGCAGGGCTTCCGGAGGGCGGTACCGTGGTGTAGCGTACGAAAGTGAGCTGCTGGTTGTAAAGCTGGCAGAAGTACGTGGAGCCAGAACAGAGGTATCTGGAACGGCACGTCTGATGGAGGCGGTGGATTTCTGCATACGGTTTGCATTGGAGCGGAACCAGCCGATTGCCCTGAATTTAAGTTATGGTACGCAGGAAGGGGCACACAATGGGAAAAGTCTGCTGGAAACCTATCTGAATCTGGTTTCTGGTATGGTAAAAGGAATTATTTGTACAGGAACCGGAAATGATGGAACGGGAAGACGCCACGCCGGAGGGAAACTGACGGAGGAGGGCAGTGTGGAACTGGAACTGGCGGTAGAAGGCCAGGAGAAGTCCATCGAACTGGAATTGTGGAAAAATTATCCGGACCGCTTTCAGGTACAACTGGAAGCACCAACGGGGCAGAAAACAGAGTTTCGTTATGGAGAAGGAGAAGAGGTGACCGCCTTTGGCTCCGCTTTTTTATGTTCCGGATGGGGAAAAAAAGTACAGCTTGGCCGGGCGGAGGTGGAAGGAATCTGGAGCGCACCGACCATTTACCAGAATCTTTCCGAACTGCGAATCAGTATAACTGCTTCCGGGAATACTCTGGGTGTCGGTTTGTGGAAACTCCGGCTGCTTCCGGAACGGATTGTGGAAGGAACGTTTGATATCTGGATTTTACGTGGTACAGAGAATTCCAGGAGTGGATTTGTAACACCGGACTCTTATCGTACCCTGACGATACCATCCACGGCAGAAAAGGTGATTTCTGTGGGAGCGTATGATTTTGGCTCTTATCAGACCGCATCATTTTCCGGAAGAGGCACAGCAAGGGAGTCCGGACGGATGAAGCCGGATCTGGGAGCACCGGGAGTGGATATTACTTCCTGCGCCCCGGGTGGTGGGTATACCACCTTATCCGGAACTTCCATGGCGGCACCCTTTGTGACAGGCGGAGCAGCACTGCTGCTGCAGTGGGGTGTGGTAAACGGCAATGACCCGTTTCTATATGGGGAAAAACTCCGGGAATATCTGCTGGATGGTGCACAGCGCACCGCCGGGGAAGTATATCCGAATCCGGTGGAAGGCTGGGGGCGGTTATGTGTGGCAGATGCTCTTAAGTAGGGAGAAATTTATGCCGATATAAGAAATAGGTCTTTCTGAATCAGAAAGGGACAGATAGAGTACATTTACAGCAGGAGGGAACAAAGATGAAGAAACAGGTAAGACAGATGGTTGCCGGACTTTCGGTTATTATGGCGGCTTCGATGATTCTGGATGTGCAGACAGCATATGCAGCAACTACAGCGTATAATGTTACACTGGGAACAGCAGAGCGCAGGGAAATGACAGAAGTAACGCTGAAGATTGGAGAAAAGATAGATTTAAATTTCTATGGAGTCAGCGACTGGGGAACAAATAAATATAATTATGAATGTACGTGGAACGTATCCGGTGATGCGGTAACGGTAAATGAGCAAGGTGTTGTGACTGCAGTGAAAGCTGGCACAGCCAGGGTGACGATGGAAATCAGGGATGTGGTAACCGGAATCAGCCACAATGTAACACCGGTGCTTATTTCAGTTCCTTCCGGCAATACTGCGGAGACTTCCGGACTTATCTGCCTTGATACTTCGCTGGAGGTTACGGTAAAAGCTGTCGGGGAATATCAGAACTGGGATGGTGTTACCAATGTATCGCAGTTCCTGGATGCCAGGGGGAATCTCTGTTTTGCCTATGATGCGGGTGAAAACATCATTGTTGTAAAAACCGAGAAGGGGACTCCGGCAGGAAAACAGATTATTTTAAAGAAAGAAGCCGAAGTGTTTGGTGCGGTTACCTGTGATGAAAAGGGTGATTTCTATGTGGTAACCGGCAGGAAAAATGACACGGAGGATACCACAAAAGATACAATTTTCATAACCAGATATGATGCGGAAGGAAATAAAACGGCATCCATTGGCGATAACGGCAGTTCCAGCGTGGCAGGGTACTATGGCGACTCGTTTTATACAGCAGTACCATTTAACGGTGGTAATTGTGATATAGCTGTAAATGGTGATTATGTGGCAGTGAATTATGCAAGGGGAATGTATTCCGGACACCAGAGTAATGCGTTGTTTGTCATCAATAAAAACAGCATGGAGCTGGTCAAAGTAGAATCGTATTATAATTCCCATTCCTTTGCCCAGAGAATTGTTCCTTATCAGGATACCTTTGTTCTGGCCAGTGAGGGAGACTGCTTTGACCGTACGTTTACCATTTCCGTGCCGGATATCGAAAGAGGTACATGTAAAGACTGGGATATTTTTAATTTCTGGGTGGAAGATGGAACATACGACAGATATGATATGTGGGTATTAAATAACAATTTTGCCCATATGGGTGGTCTTGCCGTAGGTAAGGAGAATCAGGTGGCATTTGTTTCAGCGTCTGTAAAATCAATGAATGAAAATGCCCGGACAGAAAAGGAACAGTTGTTTATCCAGATTTTTGAAGTGCAGCCGGATAAAACACTTCATTATGTAACGGAAGGAATCAGAGAAGGAGTTGCCGGTCCAAATGGAAGAACTCCTGCAACAGATAAAGGAGTACAGTGGATTACGGATGATGCAGAACATTCGGTAGATAATGCCCAGATTGTATCGGACCCGGAAGGAAATTACCATATTCTGTTTGAACTGTACAAAGGAACGGCCAGATCCCAAAATAATTATCTTGGAGTATATTATACTGTTTTGGATGGAAACGGAAAAACAGTAAGTGAAGTACACCAGATTTCTTCGGAAGCGTATCTGAACAGATATGAGATGCCGGTATATGCGGATGGAACCATTTTCTGGGTTGGAAATAACCGTACGGATACGACATCGCTTTATATTTACAGTCTGCCGGCAGCAGGAAACAATATTCCGGAATAAGGATTTTTTTATGAAATGAGGCAGGAAAGGCGGTAAAACAAATGGAATCCCGGATCCCTTGTGATTACGTTGTAAATTCAGAAGAGTATAATCTTATGATTGAGACGATTTCCCGTTCTTTGACAGACGGTGTGGTAGACCAGTTGTATGCCCTGCGGAAACAGAGGAAGCTGACCCAGCAGGACATTGCAGATGCTACCGGAATGAAGCGGGCCAATATTGCCCGGATTGAGAGAAAACGTTATGCTCCATCCATGGAAAGTCTGGTGCGTTATGCAGAAAGCCTGGGTGTGAAACTGGTGTTTGACCTTGTAAAAGAACCCGTGGAAGAGGCGGAGGAAATGGCAGGAAGAGCAGAATGATGCCGGTTCTTCTTGCAGGAATTCCCGTTCTCCTGGGACTGCTTGCCCTGTATGTGGTTTACCGGATATGCTTCTGGCAGTTCCGGCCGGGCTATACAGAGGAAAGAGTGGAATATTACACCCCATCAGGAGAAGCCTATGAACCTTACCGGGAAGTGATAGAAAAAGGAATTCATGCAGTCATGGACGCAAAAGAATATGAGATGGTGGAAGTTATCTCACAGGACGGTCTCACGCTGTCCGGGCGGTATTATCACAGGAAAGAAGGGGCACCCCTTGTGATTTTTATGCATGGTTACAAGGGAAACTTTTACCGGGATGGCAATGGTATTTTTTCTTTTTCCAGACGCTATGGTTTTAATGTTCTTCTGGTACACCAGCGGGCTCATGGATGCAGCGAAGGAAAAACAATTACTTTTGGAATCAAAGAACGGTATGACTGTAAAACATGGGCAGAGTATGCGGCAGGACGCTTTGGTGCGGACCAGAAGATTCTTATTTCGGGACTGTCCATGGGAGCAGCCACGGTGATGATGGCCGCAGATGTGGGACTGCCGGAGCAGGTAAAAGGAATTATGGCAGACTGCGGATTTTCTTCCCCAAAGGAAATTTTATGTTCTGTCATGGAACGCCTGAAACTGCCGTCAAAGCTGATGTATCCGATGGCAAAGCTGGCAGCGCGTCTTTACGGAGGATTTGATCTGGAAGAAGCGTCTGCCGTGGAGAGTTTAAGAAACTGTACGGTTCCGGTACTGCTGATTCATGGGGAAGGAGACGATTTTGTGCCTTCCTGGATGAGTGTAAAGTGCAGGGAAGCATGTGCTTCCGACTGCAGACTGCTGCTTGTTCCCGGAATCGGACATGGCATGAGTTACTGTCATGGCCCCAGAGAATACGAGGCGGAAATGGAACGTTTCTTTTTAAAAACGCTGGGTGTCCGGCCAATTTCATAATGATAAACAGAAATAAAAATCCAGAAGCTGCCGGAAAGGAAGCTTCTGGATTTTTTGTTAAGGAAAAGCTGATGAAAGCGTTAGTGTTTCGCAGTCATTCTCTGGACGAGCTTTACAAGTTCCACAATAGGAATGACACATACACCCAGTGCAATTGCAATCAGATATTCCTGGAGGGTAACTCCTGTAAAATCAAATGCATTTGCAAGGAAAGGAACTTCACAAACCAGAGTGGTTGCCAGCAGTGTGCCGATTGCTGCAATCAGCAGAATCATGTTCTGGCCGTTCAGCCGGAAAATACTGCCTCTCTGGGAACGCATGTTAAAGCTGTGGAAAATTTCTGCCATGGACATGGTAAGGAATGCCATGGTAGTTCCGTGGGCGCTGTTGGAGACTGCCCAGGTGCCGGTTTCCAGATAATGTCCAATAAAGAAGGAGAGCAGTACCAGGAGGGCAACCATCAGACCCTGGTATGCCACATCAAATCCCATACCTCCGGCGAATACACCGGCTCTGGCGTCTCTTGGCTTACGTTTCATAATATCCGGCTCCGCCTTTTCCATACCAAGGGCAAGAGCAGGGAAACAGTCGGTAACCAGGTTAATCCATAACAGGTGAACCGGCTTTAAAATAGTAAATCCGAGCAGGGTTGCCACGAAAATACTGATAACCTCACTCATGTTGGAACCAAGCAGGAACTGGATTGCCTTACGGATGTTGTCGTAAATACGGCGGCCTTCTTCTACCGCACCTACGATAGTAGCGAAGTTGTCATCGGTCAGTACCATGTCTGCTACGTTCTTTGTAACGTCCGTACCGGTAATACCCATGCCGACACCGATATCGGCCGACTTGATGGAAGGTGCGTCATTGACACCGTCACCTGTCATGGCAGTAACGTAACCAGCGGCACGCCACGCATTGACAATACGTGTTTTGTGTTCCGGCTGTACACGGGCGTACACGGAGATATTTTCTAACTCTCTGGCAAATTCTTCATCACTCATGTCATTCAGCATGCTTCCGGTAATGGCACGCCTGCCTTCCGTCAGAATACCAAGCTCTTTTGCAATCGCCATGGCGGTATCAATGTGGTCACCGGTAATCATGATGGCACGGATACCGGCGGTCTTACATTCTGCAATGGCTGCCTGAACCTCCGGACGAACCGGGTCAATCATACCGGAAAGACCGGTGAAGCAGAGGTCTTTTTCCAGGTCATCCGCTTCGTAGGAAGCTGGTTCTTTCTCGTAGGTACGCTCAGCGCAGGCAAGAACACGAAGGGCCCTGTCTGCCATCGCCTTGTTTGCTTTTAAGATTTCAGCGCGGTATTCCTTTGTCATAGGAACAGGAGCACCATTCTTAATATAGTGGGTGCAGCGGTCCAGGATAACATCCGGAGCACCTTTGGTGTACTGAATAAAGCTTCCGTTGGCACGATGCACGGTGGACATCATTTTTCTGCCGGAATCAAATGGTGCTTCACCGCTTCTTGGGAAGCTCTTCTTTAATTCGGACTTCGGAAGGTTCAGTTTGTTTGCCCAGACAACGAGAGCAGCCTCAGTAGGTTCACCGGTAACGGAACCGTCCTCTGCCAGCTCAGCGTCACAGCAGAGAGCCATGGCAGTGGCAAGATGCTTTTCGTCCTCACCAAAACTGTCAACGACAGTCATCTTGTTCTGGGTCAGGGTGCCGGTCTTATCAGAACAGATAATCTGGGCACAGCCAAGAGTTTCTACCGCAGTCAGACGGCGGATGATGGCGTTACGCCTGGACATGTTGGTAACACCGATGGAAAGTACTACGGTAACAACCGCAGCCAGACCTTCCGGAATAGCTGCAACCGCTAAGGAAACCGCAACCATGAAGGAATTGATAATGGTTTCAAAACCAAAACCACCGGCACGTACAATCTGTACGGCAAAAATAATGATACAAATACCGAGTACCAGCCAGGTCAGAATTTTGGAAAGCTGGGAAAGCTTTAACTGAAGAGGAGTCTGTCCTTCTTCTGCGTTCGCCAGAGCGTCTGCAATCTTACCCATTTCGGTATCCATGCCAGTAGCGGTAATGACAGCAGTACCACGGCCATAAACAACAGTGGACCCCATGTAAACCATGTTTTTGCGGTCACCAAGCGGAATATCGCTGGCATTGTCTTTTAAGTGAATCAGGTCGATGAACTTGGTAACAGGAACGGATTCACCGGTTAAGGCAGCTTCTTCGATTTTTAAGCTGGCATTTTCAATCAGTCGTCCGTCTGCCGGAACAGCATCACCGGCTTCCAGCAGTACCACATCACCAACTACTAAATCTTCACTGCGGACCGAAGTGATTTTACCGTCACGCAGTACCTTGGAAGTGGCAGCAGACATTTCCTGCAGGGCTTCGATGGCTTTTTCTGCTTTGCTTTCCTGATAGACACCAAGTACCGCATTGATAATAACAACGGCAAGAATGATGATGACATCAGCAAAACTTTCTCCTTCAGCCACGGCAAGTACACCACTGATGGCAGCCGCTGCAAGCAGGATGATAATCATTGGGTCCGTCATCTGGTGGAAGAAACGCTTTAAGAGCGAATCTTTCTTTGCTTCGGCAAGTTTGTTCTTACCATTTTCAGCAAGGCGTTTTTCTGCCTCGGAGGAAGAGAGACCTTTTTCTGAAGTTCTGGTCTCCATAAGTACCTTTTCAATTTCTTCACAATAGAATTTCAAGGTGGTTAATCTCCTTTCTGTAAATAAAATTGCAGCTTCCATTATATCACGCAGCCGGTAAAAAGTCGGTAAAGAATGGAAGAGGAAAGCGTTTTTCCCACCGGAGGTTTCCAAGGAAGCAGTGAATTAATCCGTACTTCCTTAGAATACTCCAAAGAAAAGAAAATTATGAAAAAGAAAAGCATTTATTATAACAAAAAAAGCGACAGGCTGTGGAAAAGAAGGTGTAGACAGAGGAAATATGGTGTGAAAATGTCAGATGAAATTAGGGAATACTTGTATTTTTTGTGAAATAGTGCTACCATGGGCACAAGAAAAAGGAAAACAGGGAATGCAGTATAAAGATATCAGAACGTTTAGCAGGGAGGTTTGTATGAGTAATTTATTAAAGCAGTTTCATTTAAACGATAATTTTTTGGGCGCATATGAAAAACTGGTGGTGGAGCAGGTGATTCCTTACCAGGAAAAGGCACTAAAAGATGAAATTCCGGAAGCAGAAAAGAGCCACGCCATTGAAAATTTCAGACAGGCGGCAAAAATGTTAGCAGAAGGAATCTGCGAGGAAGAGTTTTATGGTATGGTATTCCAGGATTCCGACGTGGCAAAATGGCTGGAGGCGGCAGCCTATTCCCTGGTGAACCATCCGGATGCAGAGCTGGAGCAGCGGGCAGATGACATCATTGCGCTGATTGGAAGTGCCCAGCAGGAGGATGGTTACTTAAATACTTACTTTACAGTAAAGGAACCAGATAAGAAATGGACGAATCTGCAGGAAGCCCACGAGCTTTACTGTGCCGGACATTTCATAGAGGCGGCGGTGGCATATTATGAAGCCACCGGCAAGGACAGCCTGCTCAACATTATGAAAAAGAACGCAGACCATATTTACCGTCGTTTTGTGGAAGAAAAGGCAGAGGGTTATCCGGGACATCCGGAAATTGAACTCGCATTAATGCGGCTTTATGATACAACAAAAGAGAAAAAGTATCTGGAACTGGCAGCACACTTTATCAACGTGCGTGGTGTGGACCCGGATTATTATAAGAAAGAGGCAGAGTCAAAGGGCTGGACGGTCTGGGGAATGAACCCGGAGGATACCGAATATGCCCAGAACCAGGCTCCGGTGCGGAAACTGACCAAAGCAACCGGACATTCCGTAAGGGCAGTGTATCTGTACACCGGTATGGCACATCTGGCAGCAGAAACCGGGGATGAGAGTCTGGTTCGTGCCTGCGAGACGCTGTGGGATAATATTGTAAAGCAGAGAATGTACATTACCGGCGGTATCGGCTCCACCAATGAGGGGGAGGCATTTACCAAAGATTATAACCTGCCGAATGATACTGCCTATGCAGAAACCTGTGCCTCCATCGGTCTGATGTTTTTTGCCAGAAGAATGCTGCAAATGAAGAAGGACAGCCGCTATGCCGATGAAATGGAGCGGGCTCTTTATAATACCGTACTGGCAGGTATGCAGTTAGACGGCAAGAGGTTCTTCTATGTAAATCCTCTCGAAGTCATCCCTGGTATTTCGGGAGAAGCAGTAACCCACCGTCACACCCTGCCGCAGCGTCCGAAGTGGTTCGGCTGTGCCTGCTGCCCACCGAATGTGGCAAGAACCCTGACTTCCATTGCGGAATATGCCTGGAGCGAGACAGAGGAGGCCGTATTTTCCCATCTATATGTAGGCGGCGAGCTGGATTTGACAGAGAGCAAAGGAGTAAAAATCCAGGTAGAAACCGGTTATCCATACGATGGCAATGTCAATTACCGCATTGTGAAAGATGGAAAAGAAAAGACGGAACTGACGCTTGCCATCCGTCTGCCGGGCTGGTGTAAGCAGTTATCAGTCAGCAGGAATGGCGGAATGGTCTGTCAGAAGAATGAGGATGGCTGGAAAGTGATTGCCCCTGGTGTCCATCATCAGGATGGATATTTATATATCAGCGGTACGGTTGGAAATGAGGATGTGATTTCGGTATCTATGGATATGCCGGTGTACCGTGTGTATTCCAATCCGGCAGTAGCTGCCAATAATGGCAGAGTGGCCTTAATGCGTGGGCCTCTGGTTTACTGTGTGGAAGGCGTGGACAATAACGGAGACGTACTGGGACTTTCCATCGCAGAAGGAACCATTTTGTACAGCGGTTACCGGCCAGAGCTGTTATCTGGTGTGGTGACCCTTTCCGTACCGGGTGTGCGTACGAAGAGAACAGAGGAACTATATCTGACGGAGAAGCCGGAGCAGGAGCCGGTGAATATTACAGCCATTCCATATTATGCCTGGGGTAACCGGGGGCTGAATGAAATGCGGGTGTGGATACCGGAAGTATAGGCAATAAAAAATCAACCAAAAGTTGATTGCAGAAACTAAAAATAGAACGACAGTTGAAATGGAGCATTCCAATCAACTGTCGTTTTTGCTATAATAAAGTCAGTAAAGAAAAAGTTGAACAAAAATTTGAAAAAATGTCAAACCATGTTCAGCAATCAGGAATGGAACTATATAAGAGAAAAGGAGATTTCATATGGCAGCGACCGTATTTTCAACCCAGTTACAGAAATTAAGAAAAACAAAAGGAATCAAGCAGGAGCAGTTGGCAGAGCACCTGGGAGTCAGTACCCAGGCGGTTTCCAAATGGGAGAATGGCAGTTACCCGGATGGAGACTTACTCCCAAGGATTGCAGAGTATTTTGAGGTGTCCATTGATTATTTGTATGGGAATGAATCAAAAGAAATGTGCCTGGAACAGCAGGTGCAGGAATATCTGAGAAAAAAGAGAAAGGAGAATGAGAATGAGCAGACAAAGCTGGAATGGATGAAGGAGTTTTTGTGGGCGATGCAGGGCAGTGTAACAAACAGTGGTGCAGAAGATTATATCGGATATTTCAGGGCAAAGAAAGAGAATGGCCGTGCCGCTTCCGGCATTATGCTGGACAATGGATTTACTTATATGAGAAAGACAGAAGATTTGGAATATTACTGTTTGTTTGAGGTGCCGGAGCGTGGTCTGGAAGAATATTTTTCCAACACCGAAGAACTGGCAAAGCTGTTCCGGCTGTTCAGTAAAGAAGATAACTTGTGGGTGATGTATTATATGATGTCTTTGAACAGTGGAGAATGTGTAAGAGCAGAAACAGTAGCAAAGGCGATGAATATTCCGGTGGAACAGGTCAGGGAAGTGTTAGAGCAGGCGTATGATATCAGTGATTATGGTTGTATTGTGTCGGGAACCAGCCTGCTGGATGAATGTGATAAAAAAGAATATGTATATGGAACAGAACGGACCTATGTGTCCAGACTGCTGATAATGCTGGCTGCGGCACAGGATATGTTATATGCGGTTCAGAACTGGCATGGTTTAAGCCATGGAATGGGAAAAGCCTGGATGGACCGGAAAAAGGTCGTGGAGCTTTGTAACAAAAAATCAAGGGGAGAAACAGAAAGGAAAGAGAAGAAGGAGTAAGAAAAAGAAGGAAGGTTTCTGCTCTTGTGCTTTTTATAATCCGCAGGTATAATGAAAGAAGACAACAGGAAAAAGAAACATTATGCTATACGAAAGCAACAAAATTCCATTTCAAAACAGCAGACAATTCATTAAAATGGGAGACGAAGCATGGAACACTACTCACAAATACATTTTGTCGGTTATGAAAATTTTAAAGACATACAGGTGTATGAAGTAGGGCGGCAGAAATGCCCGCCAAAGCATTCCTATGGGCCGATTGTCCGGGGAAAATTCATCCTGCACTATGTAGTGGACGGACAGGGAAGACTCTGTCTGCGGGATCAGGAATATGCCATATCCGGTGGCGAAATTTTTGTAATATATCCGGAGGAACTGGCTTATTATGAGGCAGACGAAAAAAATCCATGGAGATATCTGTGGGTGATTTTTCAGGGAGACAAAGCGGAGGAAATTCTGCGGCAGCTGGGAATTACGGAAACGCAGCCGGTGTTTAAATCCAAAGAATCCGGAACTGAAATTTTAACATGTATGGAAACGCTATTGTATGAGTACGGGCAGGAACTTCGGACCATGGGAAATATGTATGCTCTGTTACAGACCATGAAGAATTATTTTTCCATGCAGAAAGAACACAAAACACAGCCACAGCAGGACTACGTGCAGAAAATAAAACGCTACATCGAATACCGGTATGTAGAGGAACTGAAAGTGTCAGAACTGGCAGAACACTGCGGACTGAACCGGAGTTACATGACCAAGTGTTTTAAGGAGGCTACGGGCTTAAGTCCAAAGGAGTATCTGCTGCAGTACCGCATGACAAAGGCGAAAGAGCTTCTGGCAGGAAAGGATATGCCCATCAGCAATGTGGCGTACGCCATCGGTTATTCGGACCCACTGGCTTTTTCGAAGATGTTCCGGAAAAGAGAGGGGATGTCGCCCTTGGAGTACCGGGAACTGGCAGCAGTGGGAGGTTCTGTGGAGAAACCTGTGGAAAACGAATAAAACAATTGTAAAGAACAGAAACAAGGAGGATTCCAATGAAAGCATTAACCGCACCTATGGGCTGGAACAGCTGGGACTGCTACGGCGCCGCTGTTACCGAAGACATTGTAAGACAGAACGCAGAATTTATGGCAAAACATTTAAAACAGTACGGCTGGGAATACGTTACGGTGGACATCCAGTGGTATGAACCGGAGGCAGTCAATAATGAATACCGTCCGTTTGCCGATGTATGCCTGGACGAATATTCCAGAGTCATTCCGGCGGTGAACCGTTTCCCATCTGCCGCTGACGGCAAGGGATTTGCTCCACTGGCAGAGTATGTGCACTCCCTGGGGCTGAAGTTTGGTATCCACATCATGCGTGGTATTCCAAGACAGGCCGTACATAACAACCTGAAAATTAAAGGAACCAATAAAACAGCCAGAGAAATTGCAAAGACCAACAGCATTTGTGCCTGGAACATGGACATGTACGGTGTAGACCCGCACAAGGAAGGTGCCAGAGAATACTACGACAGCATTTTTGAACTGTATGCGTCCTGGGGCGTGGACTTCATAAAGTGTGATGACATTGCAAGAGAACTGCCTCACGAGGAAGAGGAGCTTGTTATGCTCAGTGAAGCACTGCATGGATGCGGCAGGGAAATGATTTTAAGTCTTTCTCCGGGCCCAGCTCTTTTAGAAAAGGCAGAGCTTTACAAGCAGGTGGCCAATATGTGGCGTATTACCGATGATTTCTGGGATAAGTGGGAGCTGTTATACGATATGTTCTCCCGTGCGGAGAAATGGTGTACCCACAGCGGTGCCGGTCACTGGCCGGATGCGGATATGCTGCCGGTGGGTCCGATTCTCCAGGTGTATGACAAGAAGAACTGGACCAAGTTTACCGAGGACGAGCAGATAACAATGATGAGCCTGTGGTGCATTTTCCGTTCCCCATTGATTATCGGCGGAGAAATGACCGGCTTTGACAAGTTCACCATGGACCTGCTGACGAATGAAGAAATTCTGAAAATGCACCGGAATGCCCGTCATTCCCACCAGGTATGGAGAAGAAAAATCGATGGTGTGGAACATATCGTGTGGACAGCCGTTTCCTGCGAGGGCGGCCAGTACGTGGCGGTATTCAATGCCGGAGAGAAAGACAGCGATATTAAAGTAAATCTGGCAGAACTGGAGATTTATAAGGAAGTAAGAGGAAAAGAACTTTGGAGTGGTACGGAAGTGAAGGCTTCTGAGACGCTGGAAGTGAAACTGAAGAGTCATGGAGCGAAGGTATTTTTCTTTGCATAGGAATAGGTATGAGTGAATAGTGATAGTGGAAAGTCCGGTCTTTGATTACAGGGGCCGGACTTTTCCTTGTATTTATGCGGGAAGTAGGGTATAATTTAAACAGCAGGTGACAAGGAAGGAGGAGAATGGTTATGCCGTTATTAAAGAATCAGGATTATACAATAGAAGATATTTATGCTCTTCCGGAAGGAGAACGTGCGGAGCTGATAGACGGGCAGATTTATTATATGGCGCCTCCGAAATTTAGACATCAAAAAATTTTAGGGGAGCTTTATGCACGTATTCATAATTACATCAAGTCAAGAAATGGTTTGTGTGAGGTTATTCCCGCTCCATTTGCAGTATTCCTGAATGAGGATAACAGAAATTATGTGGAACCGGATATTTCTGTAGTATGTGACAAAAATAAGCTGGATGACCAGGGGTGTCATGGTGCTCCGGATTGGATTATTGAGATTGTATCACCTGGCAGCAGGCAGATGGACTATTTCACAAAACTTTTTAAGTATCGTACTGCTCATGTCCGTGAATATTGGATTGTGGACCCAGTGAAAAATCGTGTTACTGTGTATAATTTTGAAGTGGGAGATACTTCGGACTATACGTTTTCTGATTCTGTAAAAGTGGGTATTTATAAGGATTTTTGGATTGATTTTTCCGAAATACCATTAGATATTTAGACGGTAACCAGTTTTCTAAGGAAGCACGGATTAATTCATCGCTTCCTTAGAAGCCTTCAGTGGATCGCACGAATTCATAATAAAGAACGAAGAGAAAGAGAGGAAACCAACATGATTAACCCAGCATCCATGATAAAAATGATGAATGCAAAAAATAAATTCACGGAGAACCATCCGAAATTCGTAGCCTTTTTAAGTGCTGCTTTTTCCGGCGGTATGGAAGAGGACACCATTATTGAAATTACAGTACAGAAGCCGGGACAGAACAAAATGACTTCTAATATTAAGGTAAAGCAGAGGGATCTGGAACTGCTGCAGGAGTTAAAAAATCTGGCAGGGAAATAGCCGGAACCAGAGGGTACAGGAAATAATCAGGACAGAAATTTTGTAGAAAAAGGGTGGATTGAGTCGGTGAATCTTACATTTTATATTAAAATGT
>JAGBBW010000131.1 GCA_017938285.1 Lachnospiraceae bacterium | reverse complement strand
CCTGTTTCAGGAAAGCGTGGGCCGTACCGATTTCGGGTAAGAGTTTCCGCATATAACAACTCTGACGTAGCAACCAAGATTGACCAGTGTATGGTTTATTCCGTATATATGTCCTTATCTGAAGTAGATGTAGTATTCCCATCCGGTATGACAAAGCGTAACAATCCGGACGAAATTCTGGAAAAGTACGGTGAGCCGGATGCCAAAGGTGATGAAGAGGATGCATTAGAAGCATATTATTATTTTGACCAGGGCGAGGAATGGAAGTGTGCAGTAGAACTTAATGTATTTGACAATGACTACACAGAAAATCCATTTTCCAGCGCCAAGTACCAGCTGATGTTCTTGGATGATTTCTGGAATATGTGGGTAGAAGCAGAAGGTGTGGAAAAGGCAGTTGCAAATTACCTGGATGCTGATTTAAAGGCTGGTTACTGGGGAGATTTCACTGAGTATGTAGACTGCTGCATGGGTACTACAGCAGAAGCAAAAGAGTGGAATGATTATGAAGCAAATGTTTATGCAGAATACCTGATGATGTATTCTGACATCGACAGCTACTATATGGATGAAGCTACCATTGCAAAGTTCGAAGCTATTGCAAAGGAAGTATTAAAGAAGACAAAGTGGGAAGTAAAGAATGTTACCGTAGACCGTTTTAATGATGGTACTGCTACCGTGGTTCTCTATCCAACCAACTTCTTCTCCCTGATGGATGAAGGTGTTGGCGCAGCAATTACAGAATGGGAAACAAAGTATGCGGCTACTGATTTCACTACCATGAGTGATGAAGAGTATGCAGTGGTAGAACTTGATTTTGCAAATATGGTGCTTGCTGGTATTGATGGACAGGCAGCAAAGGCAGAAGCAGGTACTCCGATTGAACTGGTATGCGAACTGGATCTGGATGGAGCAATCTTTACCGATGAAGCATGGGTTAATATTTACGATGCATTACTGGATGTATATATTGAAGAGTAATTATTAGACCAGTACATATAAAAATGTATAAATATGTATAAGTATAAAAGCATCCCGGAGGCAGATTTGTGCCTTTGGGGTGCTTTTTGTTATGGCATGGTATAATGATGGCTTATGAAATATTGATATCTTTTGCAAGTCACAACCAGCCGGAAAGGCAGCTGCATACAAGAAGAATGAAAAAACTGGTTGTTATTTTATTATAAATAGTATAAAATAATAGAAATACCGTTGATATAAGGAGCAGCACATGGTTCGTTTACTTGCAAATCTGTTTATAAAAGATAAGGATAGCCGGTCGCCCGAAGCCAGACAGGCGTATGGTATGCTTTGCGGTTCTCTGGGCATTTTTTTTAATGTACTGCTGGCACTTGGAAAGTTTGCCGCTGGAATGCTTTCCGGTTCGATTGCCATTATGGCAGATGCAGCCAACAATTTATCTGATGCAGGGTCTTCCCTGATTGTACTATTTGGCTTTAAAATGGCAGGACAGAAGCCGGATACGGACCATCCGTTTGGTCATGGAAGGATTGAGTATATTTCTGGTCTTTTGGTTTCCATGCTCATTATTTTTATGGCATTTGAGCTGATGAAATCTTCCGTGGATACCATTCTGCATCCGGGAAAGATTACGTTTGAACCGGTGATTCTGGTGATACTTGTGGTGTCCATTCTGGTGAAGTTTTATATGTTTTTGTATAACCGCAGCATTGGAAAGAAAATTCAAAGTGAGGCAATGCTTGCCACATCCATGGACTCGTTGAGTGATATGGGTGCAACTGCTGTTGTACTGGTTTCCATGCTGGTATCTTATTATACTTCCCTGCAGATTGACGGAGTTTGTGGTGTCCTGGTTGCCCTGCTGATTTTTTATGCAGGATTTAATTCAGCGAAGGAAACCATTAATCCTCTGCTTGGCCAGCCGCCGGAGCCGGAATTTGTACGGCGTATTGAAGAAATTGTTTTATCCGAAGAAGAAATAGTCGGTATTCACGATTTGATTGTACATAATTACGGACCGGGCAGGGTGATGATTTCCCTGCATGCAGAAGTGCCGGCAAATGGAGATATTCTTGCGCTGCATGATATGATTGACAATGTGGAACACCGTTTGAAGAATGAACTGCACTGTGCAGCAGTGATTCATATGGACCCGGTCAGTACAAAAGATGAGCACACGCTGGAATTAAAACGTGTAGTGACACAGCTGGTAAAAGAAATTGATCCGGTGCTGTCCATTCATGATTTCCGGATAGTCAATGGACCAACCCATACCAACCTGATTTTTGATATGGTAGTGCCATTTGATTTCCCGATGTCTGACGTGGATGTGGCCGATAAGGTACAGAACAAAATCTGGAATTATAATCCGGTGTATTTTGCCGTGATTGAAATTGATAAATCCTATACCGCAGCAGAAACCAATGTAATATAGAGTAACAGCCCAGCCATAAACACCTGTTGTTTATGGCGTGTGACCAGAAGGACTGCGAATCGTAACTATGAAGCAAGGCTGAATGGTTACAATATAGAAAGAATGAGGAGAATAGTATGCCGCCAAGAATACCAATTGAAACATCAGCAAGACACATCCATATCAGCAAAGAGGATTTTGAAACCCTGTTTGGAGAAGGAAAGGAACTGACTTTTGTCAAGGAGCTCAGCCAGCCGGGGCAGTATCTGGCCGCAGAGAAACTGGCAGTGATTGGTCCGAGAGGAGAGTTTGAAAAAGTTTCCATTCTGGGACCATTCCGTAGTAAAACCCAGGTGGAGGTTTCCATGACGGATACAAGAAAACTGGGAATTCCGGGAATTATACGTCAGTCCGGAGATACAGCCGGAACACCGGGATGCATTCTGAGAGCAGGAGAGAAGGAGATTACCATTAATGAGGGCGTTATTGTGGCGAAACGTCACATCCACATGCGCCCGGTGGATGCTCTGCAGTATAATGTAAAGGACAACGAGAATGTTTTTGTTATTACGAAAAGTTATGAACGGAATCTGATTTATGCCGATGTGGTAGTCCGTGTCAGCAACCAGTTCCAGCTTGCCATGCATGTGGATACGGATGAAGCGAATGCTTTTGCCAGTGATGCAGAACCATATGGTGTGATTGTAAAGATTTTTGATACAGAATCCTATTCTGTGGATAAGTGGATGGAAGAGGTATTACGGGGAATCAACCGGATATAAGTGGAAAAGCAGGAGGGACTGTAAAACGTTGTTTTACAGTCCCTGTATTAATATACGCCCAGTGCAGTTAAATGGTTCCTGTTACAGTGAGAACGGTGACACCTGGTACAATATTCCACTGACCGGTTGTGGTGTCCATGGTATAGGTGGCTGCCGGCACGGTAATCACACCTGCTACGGTCTGGAATAATCCAGTAGTTTCATCATACGTGTACTGCGGTCCCTCCACGAGCGCAGTGCCGTTTAAGGAAACCGTAATGTTTTCCAGAACCGGATTGAAAAGGTCACTGACGGTAACATTGTCAGTAGCAGCCGCAGCAGTATTTCCGGTATTCTGGATAACAAAGGTGTAAGTCAGCTGTCCGTTTTCTGTCACAGTTTCCGGACTGATGCTCTTGGTAATGGAAAGCTGTGCGGCAGAAGCAATTGTGATGGTGTCGCTGACGGTAATCGGATTGGTCAGACCAGAGCCTGTGATGGTGGCAGTGTTGGTAATGACGGAACCGGCTGCCAGTGGAGCAAATTCATTTACTCTTGCCTGATAAAGCACAATAACATTGCCATTGGCAGGTACATTAATTCCGGTAATTGTAAGAGGGGAAGTATCAGTCACAGTAGCACCGGTCTGGAGAACACCGTTGGCGTAATAAACGACAGTATCATCCACATAGGTAAGAGGTACTCTGGTCATCATTCCAGCGGTGTATGCACCGAGATTGTCAGTTACGGTAACATTGTTGAATGCACTGGAACCGGAATTGATTATGCTGATGGCATAAGTGACGGTATCACCAAAGCGGTATTCCGTATCCAGAGCGTTTTTCACTGCGCTTAAAACTTCTACGATTTCACCGGTAACGATGTTGGAAGTAGTTGTTGTATTATTATAGGACAAAGTTGCCTGGTTTGTAAAAATAGCCATAAAGAAAACTCCTTTAAGAGTGTGTTACAGTATATCATATGACAGAAAGGGAAAAGCGTGACAATATGCATTCGACTTTGAAAATATGTATAAAACTTCCAATAAACGCACATGCTAGTACATCGGTTTCTTAATAACTGGACTAAATACGCAGAATATTTCTTTCAGAGTGCAATTCAAAAAACGTAGGCGTAGCGGGCTACGCTGAGGATTTTTGAATTTGTACTATGGAAGAAATAGGCAAGCATTTGGTCTAGTTAATTAAAAAACGATGTACTAGATGGAAAGGGAGGAACTTACAGTATGAGGCGATGGTTGTGGGCAATTCTGGCAGCAGTTCTGGTATTTGTCCTGATTCAGCCTCCGGATTATTGGAATATCTTCCGGCGGGATGAAAAGGAGTATAAAACAGAGACTTTTTATTATGTCATAAAGGAAGAATATCAGGCGGATGCAGATGGAAAACGGATGTATCAGGGTGAGTTTACTGATATAGAGGATGGAGATATTCTGGTAACGGATTCCACCTATTGTTTTTGTTTCCGGCATGGACATGCCGCACTGGTGCTGGATGCAGAGAATGGAATTACACTGGAGGCCTTTGGAATAGGTACGGAATCGGAGTATGCCAGTCTGCAGGCGTGGAGAAGGTATCCCCATGTACTTGTACTTCGTCTGAATGCCGCAGAGTCCGTCCGGCAGGCAGTAGCGGAATATGCCGGGGAACATCTGAAGGGTATTCCTTATATGTTAAGTCCGGGAGTAATTGATGATAAGGATATGGATGGTGCTTACTGGGGGACGCAGTGTGCCCATCTCGTATGGGTGGCATTCGAAGCGTTTGGTTATGATATTGATGGGGATGGCGGCTGGCTGGTGACACCTGCAGATTTTGTAGAGTCCGGTCTGCTCCGCATTGTACCGCAGTCATAAAGGATTGCAGACGGCAAAGGAGCATGTTATACTTGGATTGTCCGTATGGACGTACAGAAGCAGTAAATGACAGGATGGAGGAAATAAATGAGCAGAGCTGATTCAGATAAAAGAGAAGAAAACTGGAACCAGGGAAATTCCCCCGCAGAGCTGTTAAAACAGGATGCAGAATGTCTGACGGTGTTTTTAAAACAGGAAGGCCAGGACATTGGACAGTGGGTAAAACGGCTGGAGGAATGGGAGCAGATATGTTGTGAGGGAGCAGAAGGAGAAGAACAGCTTATCGAGCTGGGACTGGATCTGACGTCCGACCAGATGATGGCACTGAGTGCCTGTTATGAGCAGCAGGGGGTACTTCCTGCGCAGGACAGGGAATATCTGATGGCTGTAAATACGACTCCTTTTGATCGGGAAGATATCATGGAAAGTGAGGGGCATCTGCTTGTATTTTCAGACGGAAAACCGCTTCCGGTACAGTGGACGGAGGAAACAACATTGTGGAAGCCGGAAGGCATTCCACCGTATGGATTCCTGGTGTTTGAAATGGTACAGACAGAACCGGAAGAAAGTACCGGTACGATAACACTGGATATGGAAACCCTGACACTGGAAACCCCTTTTTACAGAGTAAGATGGAATGAAGCCATGGAGTTTGTTTCTTTTCTGGAAAAGGAGAGCGGACAGGAGCTGCTGCCGGAAGGAAGGACAGGCAATGTTCTGTATGCAGATGGGCATCCGGTTACGTCCGTGGTTCGTGCGGCAGTGATGGAGCAGGGGGCAGTCCGGACAGTAATACAGGTGATAAAACAGGTAAATGGGTCGTATGTCATAGAGGACCTGGTATTTTATGAACATTCAAAACGTGTAGATATTCAGATTTCCTGTTTGTGGCAGGAAGAGGAAGTGCCATTGGAACTCTGTTTTTCCTACGTACAGAAAGGAAGAAGAACAGCAGTAATCCAGGGAAATGGCTGTTGTGTGAAAGAAGAGGAGGCAGGGCAGTATATGGTGTCTGTCCAGGAAGAAGACGCAGTAATTTTTCTGTTACCGTATCAGGAAGAAAATCGGGAGACCGTTTATAAAGAGGTGTGTCTGATCCGGAATTCTGCTTACCAGCTGGCGGGACAGCTTCCATTCCGGGAAAACAGGCATAGCTATTGTCACGTTCCGGAAGAAATTACGAAACTGGGCAGCAAAGCAGCAATTCAGACAGGTCTGCAGAGTGTATAAAAGAAAGAAAAGCGGCAATACTAAGCAAAAAAAGGATTTGTATGGAAAGTGAGGAATTTTTATGCTTGGAATGCTGATTTCGATTCTTTCTGGTGCTTTAATGAGCATACAGGGAGTGTTTAACACCGGAGTAACAAAACAGAGCAGTATCTGGGTGGCATCCGGCTTTGTACAGTTTTGTGCCCTGCTTGTCTGTGTGGCAGCCTGGTTTGTAACCGGCCGCCAGGGAACGGTGGCTTCCCTGTTTGCCATTGACAACAAATATATGCTGCTGGGCGGAGCAATGGGTGCTTTTATTACGTACACAGTAATTAAAGGGGTGGAGATGCTGGGACCCGCCAAAGCAAACATGTTTATTATTGTGACCCAGCTGCTGGTGGCTTATCTGATTGAACTGTTCGGATTATTTGGTACCCAGAAGGCTTCCTTTGATTTCAGTAAGCTGGTCGGAATGGGGCTGCTGATCGCAGGTGTTATTGTATTTAAATGGAAATAAAAAGTAATGCTTGCGCTGGGGCGTTTTTTTAGGTACAATGAATCTGAGCGGCCGGAATTCAAGTGACTCCTTCCAAAAAGGAGGGGTTTGTTGAACCGGAAAAAGAAAAAAATAAAAATAATAACGACAATAGGAATTCTTCTGTTTTTTTTTGCGGGAGGTCTCTGGTATATCCGGCAGAAAAGTGGAGAAGTCCTGCAGCAGGAACAGACCAGGGATGTGCAGAGCATATTTGTGGAACAAAACAAAGAAACAGGGACTACGCCCATGCTGACTCCGGGGACAGAGAAGGTTTCCGAAGCGCCGGTTCTGGTGGTTTATATCTGTGGGGCAGTCAATAATCCCGGAGTGTATACCCTGTCTGTGGGAAGCAGACTGTATGAGGCTGTTGCAATGGCTGGCGGATTTTCAGCAGAGGCTGATCCTTTTTATCATAATCTCGCCAGGACGCTGGAGGATGGAGAGCGTATTTACATTATTTCCTATGCGGAAACAAAGGAAATGACGGTACAGCAGAAAGCAGATGGTGAGGACGGGGAAGGAAAGGACACTGCCGGAGGTCCCATTAATCTGAATACGGCTACCAAGGAACAGCTCATGACACTTTCCGGCATTGGGGAAGCCAGGGCAGAAAGTATTCTGGAGTACCGGGAGAAAGTTGGAGAATTTACAGATATAGAAGAAATTATGAATATCAGTGGCATTGGAGAGGCCATGTTTGCAAAAATCAGGGATAAAATTACCGTGAAGTAGCAGACAGAGAGAGGAGCGTATCGCAGTATGGCAAAAAAAGTACTTGTAGTAGATGATGAAAAGCTGATTGTAAAGGGTATCCGGTTCAGTCTGGAGCAGGAAGGCATGCAGGTGGACTGTGCTTATGACGGACAGGAAGCGCTGGACAAAATAAAGGAAACTACGTACGATGTCATTCTTCTGGATATTATGCTCCCGAAGTTTAATGGTTATGAAGTATGCCAGCAGGTCCGGGAATTTTCGGATGTGCCGATTATTATGATAACGGCAAAAGACGATGACATGGATAAAATTCTTGGTCTGGAATATGGTGCGGATGATTATATTACCAAACCATTTAATATTTTAGAAGTGAAAGCACGTATTAAAGCAATTATGCGGCGCAGCGGAAAGAAGGAAGAGGATGCCAGAGAGGCAACCTATGGTGACCTGACTTTGGACTGCAGCAGCCGGCGTGTGTATGTGGAGGGCAAAGAGGTTAATTTAACAGCCAAGGAATTTGATGTGCTGGAGCTTCTGGTCTTTCATCCAAACCGGGTGTATGACAGGGAGGCACTGCTGGATCTGGTCTGGGGACGGGATTATCCGGGAGATGCCAGAACCGTAGACGTCCATATCCGCCGCCTCCGGGAAAAGATAGAAAAGAACCCGAGCGAGCCAAAGTATGTACATACCAAGTGGGGAGTGGGATATTATTTTGATTACTAAGAGACGTTTTCATAAAATAAACAGTCTCCATGTTCAGATGATTGTTGCCATGCTGCTGGCCTGTATTATTCCGCTTTTGATGGTTTCTGTGCAGTTTATGAACGGATACCGTGAGCAGGAAAAACAGAAGCGGCAGAACCAGGTGCAGGAGCTTTGTGCTGATTTTTCCAATAGAATACAGATTACAGGGTATCTTACCAATACAGCCCAGCCTGAACTGGCTGCGGCCATGGATATGGCAGCCATGATTTATGATGGACGGATTCTGGTGATAAATTCCGAACTTCAGATAGTGAAGGACACGTTTGGCAGAGAAGAAGGAAAGACAATGATTTCTGAGGAAGTAGTGCAGTCCCTGCGGGGAAAGAATCTGTCTTACCAGCATTTTTATGAGGACACAACAGAGATTATTTACCAGGTCCGGGATTCCCAGGGAAAAAATGTACTGGGCAGTGTGGTGTTTATTTATGTCAATCCGGAATATTCGGAACTATTGGATGATGTCAGCAGAAATACTTTTCTTATAAATGCAATTCTGATTGTGATTGTCCTGTGTGTGATTCTGATTTCATCGGCAAAAATGGTTTTTCCGATGAAAAAGCTGGCATTTACCATGCGGCAGCTGGCAGAAGGTGATATGGAAGACAAAATTGATGTCCAGGGCAATTATGAAGTAGAAGTGATTGTTGAGGCAATCAATCATATGCTGGATGATATGCGGAGTACAGAGCAGCGCAGACAGGAGTTTGTTTCCAATGTGTCCCATGAGTTAAAAACACCGCTGACATCCATGAAAGTCCTGGCAGAATCCCTGGTGGGGCAGGAAGGAGTTCCGGAGGAACTGTACCAGGAATTCCTGCATGATATTAATAATGAAATTGACCGTGAAAATAAAATTATTACAGACCTTCTGAATCTGGTGCGTCTGGACCGGAAAGAAGGCGAAATGCAGATTGCCCAGGTAAGCATTAATGAGCTTCTGGAGATTGTTATGCGCCGTCTGCGTCCGATTGCCAGGGAGCGCAATGTGGAAATGATTTTTGAAAGCTTCCGCAATGTGCTGGCGGAGGTGGATGAAGTAAAAATGTCACTGGTTTTTACCAACCTGATTGAAAATGCCATTAAATATAATAAAGAAGGCGGGATGGTAAAAGTATCCCTGAATTCGGACCACCGTTACTTTTATGTACGGGTGGAGGATACCGGTGTCGGAATACCGGAGGATGCGCAGAAATTTATTTTTGACCGTTTCTACCGGGTGGATAAGGCACGTTCCAGGGAAACCGGAGGAAATGGTCTGGGACTTGCAATTACAAAAAGTGCAGTGATGATGCACAAAGGAAATATTAAGGTTTCGGGAAAAGAAGGAGAAGGTACGGTCTTTGTTGTGCGGATTCCGCTCAGCTTTGTTCCGGAGTATACAAATTCATGAGAAAAGAAAAGCAGAACAACAGGATAAGAAAAGTCCGGGGCAGAAAGCTACTGCTCCCTTTTCTGCTGTTTTTGCTGCTGTTTTCTGCCTGCCGGAAAGAGGAAGAACCGGAACAGCCGAAGAAGATTACTGTAGAACTGCCTGACGATGCAACGAAGCTGTATTATCTGAATGAAGAACGAACCAAAGTGGTTAGTGAAAATTATAAACTGACGTTTGGAGATGCGGAAAAGCAGATTTCGGAACTTCTGACAAAACTGGAAGATACGCTTTGGACGGAGGATGAAAAAAATCTGATTACAGACCAGAATCCGATTTATGAATTTAAAGTTGGAGAGGATGGACTTCTGGTACTTCGTTTTGCTCCGGATTATAAAGCGGCGCAGACAATTACGGAAGTGCTGCGCAGGGCTGCCATTGTAAAAACAATGTGCCAGTTGAATGAGGTCTCTTCGGTGGAATTTTATATTGGAATGCAGCCGTTAATGACTTCTGCAGGAAAACCGGTGGGAATCCTGACGGAGAAGGATTTCATTGACAGTACCGGGGAAAATACAGAATTTTACCAGGAAGCAAGGGTGGCAGTTTACTTTGCCAATGAAGCCGGTGATGCTTTGGTGGAGTCCAATCTGAAAATTACGTATGATGGCAAAGTATCAACGGAACGCCTGATTCTGGAACAGCTTCTGGAGGGACCGCTGTTAAAAGGAATGCAGGCAGTAATTCCGGAAGGTACGGTGTTAAATAAAGTAACCATCCGGGATGGAATCTGTTACGTGGATTTTAATGAAAAGTTTATGGAAAAACGGGAAGGAATCGAACCCGAAGTAGCAGTATACGCCATTGTCAATTCCCTGACGGAACTTTCCAATGTTTATAAAGTTCAGTTTTTGATAAATGGTGCGGCAAAAAAGACCTATTATACACTTGATTTTTCTTCTGCTTTTGAACGAAACCTGGAAATTGTGGAAGGAGAGCAGTAGAATTTGAAACGACCTATGATGCTTCTTGCGGCTGCGTGGTTTACCGGGCTTTTGCTGGCAATGACGCAGCCGGAAATAAAAAGAAGCAGTATTCTTATGTTGTATGGCATTCTTTATGTTGTTGTAATCTTGTTTTTAAAGAAATATCCCCATGTTTTAAAACCGTATGTACAGCCGGAGTGGTATCCGCAGCTGACACTGCTGATGTTTGTGGTGCCTTGTGTTTTTATGGCAGGTCATCTGCGCATGGAGCAGGTACAGGAAAAGAAAACAGAAGTACGGAGCACCTGGATAAACCAGAAGGAAGCGGGAGAAGCTTATGTGTTTGTCCGGGGAATGGTAACGGAGAAACGTTGTGAAGAGCAGGTGATTCTTGTTCTTTCTGACTGTACACTCTGTAGTGAGGATGGGGAAGAACGTATGCCTGCCGGAGCCTGCCAGGTGCTGGTGACCGGAGAAGGAAAGAAATGGCTGCCGGAAAGTTTTATTGGAAATGAAATAGAGGTGTATGGAAAATTTTCGCTATATGAACCGGCAGGCAATCCGGGGCAGTTTGATGCGGCACAGTATTATAATGGCAAAGGGCTTTATGCCAGTGTAAAAGCAGTACGTATTACGATATGTTCCGATGAGAAAACTATACTGGGACATGGTATGTTTTTATTGAAACAGAGGCTGAGAGAAAGCCTGACGACATGGTATCCGGCAGAAAAGGCAGGGGTACTGGCGGCCATGATGCTGGGAGATAAAGATTTGCTGGAGGATGAAGTAAAGGAATTATACCAGCGGAATGGAATTTCCCATATTCTGGCTATTTCGGGCCTGCATATCTCCATGCTTTGTATGGGACTCTTCCGTTTGCTACGGAAGCTGGGAGTTCCTCTGGGAGCATCTGTTTTTGTGGCAGTTTTATTTCTTGGATTTTATATTTGTTTTACAGGAGCCAGTACATCCTCCCTGCGGGCCGGGATGATGTGTCTTGTATTGTTTGGGGCTAAGCTTCTGCGCAGAAGTTATGATTTGCTGTCCTCTCTTTCGCTGGCAGCAATACTGGTAACAGCAATCCGTCCTCTGGAAGTGAGGTCAGCAGGTTTTCTTCTGTCTTTTGGTGCGGTGCTTGGAGTGGCGCTGGCGCAGGAACTGGAACAGACAGTACAGGAGAGGAAGAAGACAGAGAAAAAAACAGTGGCAGGCAGCTGCTGGACGGCCCTGTTATCTGGTGGAATGATACAATGCGTTACCTTGCCGGTTTCCCTCTGGTTTTATTATGAATTGTCTCCATACAGTGTTGTGTTGAATCTGATTGTGATTCCACTGGTTTCCATGATTCTAGGCGGAGGACTGTTATCCATGGTGCTGGGAAGTGTTGTTTCCGGCTGTCTGTTTCCAGTGGCAGGGATACCGGCAGGAGGAACGTACCTGCTGTTGGAGTTTTATGAGTGGCTGGGCGGTATCACGCAGAAACTGCCCTGGTCGTTTGTACTGGTGGGGCGGCCGGAAGTGTGGCAGATAGTGGGATATTACATCATGTTTGGTGTGACGGTATGGGCGATACTTCATTGGGCGGCTGTGTATAAAAAATTGCCGCACATATTTGAATGGTGTGGGGAATGGAAAAACAAAGAAAAACAAAAGCCCAGGAGTCGGACAGATAGTTCCAAGGTGCAGGATGGGAAAGAGAGAAAACTCCTGCTGGCAGGAACCGTACTGGCGCTGTCGTTTTTGTTTCTGCCGGAATCCAATTCGGTGGAACTTCTGTTTCTGGATGTGTCCCAGGGGGATGGTGCTTTGATTTATACGGAATCAGGGAGAGTGATTTTGTCCGACTGTGGCAGCAGTGATGTAACTGCCATTGGTGAATACCGGCTGTCTCCTGTATTAAAACAGGAGGGGACTGCCTTGATTGACCTTGCGGTTGTGTCCCACACTGACAGCGACCATATTAGTGGAATCAAAGAACTTCTGGAAGCAATGCCGGTTTATGAGGGCAGAAGTCATTTTGTTAGAAATTACAGCGGAGCCATTGGGATTGTAGAATTACTGCTGCCGAAGGTTTCAGAACCTTCGGAGGCATATCTGGAACTGGAAGCACTGGCCCATGCGAAAAATGTTGCTTTACGTTATGCAGAAGCAGGAGAAGTACTGTATCAGGAACAGGGACTTCTCCTGGAGTGTCTGTCTCCGGAGAAGGCAGAAGAATCGGAGAATGAGACGTCCCTTGTATTTTTGCTCCAGTCACCAGAGCTGGTGGTCTGGTTTATGGGAGACGCCGGAACCGCCTCAGAAGAGAACATCATGGAACGCCTGGATCAGGTAAACATGGAAGCAGTAACAGACGGAAAAATGACTGTGTTGAAGGTAGGCCACCATGGTTCGAAAACTTCTTCCGGAGAGGAGTTTCTTTCCTTTGTGAAACCAGATATCGCAGTGATTTCCTGTGGCTATGGAAATTCTTACGGACATCCCCATGCCAGTGTGGTGGAACGGCTGGAGGAGGCAGGCAGCAGGGTAATGGCGACCATGGAGTACGGAGCGGTGAGAATTACGGTAGAAGAGGAAATTCTGGTGGAAGGATATAAAAAGTATCATTGAGTCTGCAGGACGGTGAGTAATTTTTTATCTCTGTCGTGTACATTTGGTACGAAATGTGCTATGATATTCTTACTTATTTAGTCGGAGCGTGTCCATGAAAAATATAAAAGAACATATAAAAAATAAAGAATTTAAACGGGTATATCTACTTTATGGTACGGAAGAGTATTTAAAAAGATTGTACCGCAACAAGCTGAAAGAAGCAGTGCTGGAAAATTCCGATTCCATGAATCTGGCAGAGTATGCCGGAAAGGGCATTGATGAAAAGGAAGTACGCAGTTTTGCAGATACCATGCCGTTTTTTGCAGATTATCATCTTCTGATTCTGGAAAATACCGGATGGTTTAAAAGTGCAGCGGACTTTGCAGATTATATTCCGGAAATACCGGATACGGCTGTGCTGGTTTTTGTGGAGACTGATGTAGACAAACGGGGACGTATGTACAAAGCAGTCAAGGAGCATGGCTACATCTGCGAAATGAACGGTATGACGGAACAGGAACTGAAATTGTGGGTGGCGTCACTGCTGAAGCGGGAAAACAGGAAAATTACGGAGAATACGGTGCAGTTTTTACTGGAGCAGGTTGGAACGGATATGTCCAGATTACAGAATGAACTGGAAAAGCTCATCTGTTATACCATGGGCAGGGATACGATTACAACGGAGGATATCAAAGCGGTATGTAGTGAGCAGCTGACCGGAAAAATCTTCGTCATGACGGAAGCAATGGCGAATGGACGGCGGAAACAGGCGCTGGAACTGTACTATGACCTGCTTGCCCTACAGGAAAAACCGATGGGCATATTGTATCTGATTCAGCGGCAGTTTCACTTCCTGTTGATTGTAAAAGAAATGAAGAAAGCTGGTACGGATAAAAGCAGTGTTGCCTCTGCCCTGGGCGTACCGCCTTTTGCCGCACAGAAGTATTTGTCCCAGGCAGACCGTTTTCAGACGGAAGCGTTGCAGAGACTGCTGGATTACAGTCTGACACTGGAGGAAGATGTAAAGACCGGGCGGCTGAAGGAGCAGCTGGCGGTGGAACTCCTTCTTGGACAGTAGAAAGGCGGTTCGTGCGCCGGGATTCATCAGTGCTTCCTAAGAAAACTATGGAGAAGAAAGCGGGGAAACCATATGCAGCCAGAGTTCAGATTACTTTATCCGACAGGATATAATAAAGCGGCAGAACAAAAAATGCCGGATTTCGGGTTTATTAAAGCATTGCAGGTGGATGCCATGATTTTTTTCGTAAAAGAAAGCTTCCGTGGTGTGGCAGATTTGTCTTTAGAGGAATTCTTTACAACGAACGAAGAAGTGCTGAAATATCGTCTGGATGTGGTGGAGGAACTTCTGGCACATCCGGCGGTATATGAGATGTTTGCCAAATCACTGCCCCTGATTTACCATATCAATGAAATGCGCCGTTCGTTTAACAGTGACTTTACGACAGAGTCCGCCTTAAGTTCTGTGCGTTATCTGGAACTGTACCAGGAAATTGTCAGCCTGTTTTATGAGGGTATGAAGGAACTTTCCTTCTGCTCAGAGGGAATGTGCTCTTTCCGTCAGCAGATTCTGGATATTGCAGAAAGCGAAGAGTACCGGAATCTGACGGCGGAGTTTGGAAAAATGTCCGTGAACTTTGGACATATTAAGAGTGTGACCATTGGTATCAATCTGAATGAAGAACTACAGGTACGGGATGCAGGTATTGTAGCGGTAAACGATAAGGAATTTAAAACAGGTTCCATTATGGACAAACTGCTGAAGAAAAATGATGGAGAAAATTTTACTTTGATGTCAGCCCTGTATCCACTGGAAAAAGGACTTCGAAGAGAAGAATACCGTGTGGTGAATGGTACAATGAACGTGGTTCTGAATTCCATTTTTACAAAATCCCTGCGGCATTTTGAACCGCTGATTCAGAAATATTTTAATGCCAATACCGTGTCGTTTCTGAATTTATTGGAGGATATCCGGTTTCTGGTGGCAGGAGTGGGGTATATCCTGGAAATGAAAGAAAAAGGATTTTCCATGTGCAAACCGGAGATTTTTCCGATGGAGGATAAGGTGTGCCGTATGGAGCAGCTGTATAACCCGGTGCTGGCAGGGAAGTCCATCGAAAAGACGATTGTGTCCAATTCCTTTGCTTTTGATGAAGCGGGTCGTTTTTATCTTGTAACCGGACCAAATCACGGGGGAAAGTCTATTTTTGCTTACTCCGTTGGCATGGCGCAGGCACTGTTTCAGCTGGGGTTGTATGTTCCGGCAGAAAAAGCGGAAATGAGTCCGGTATCCGGAATTTTTACCCATTTTCCATCTTCCGATGAGGATAACTATGGCAAGGGCCGTCTGGAAAGTGAGTGTGTACGGTTAAGCGGCATTATGAAGCAGTTAAAAGATACCGACATGCTGCTCATGGACGAATCCTTTTCCAGTACCAGCGGTCTGGAGGCTGGTTACATCGCTTCGGAAGTACTGACCGGGATTGGCGTCATTGGCTGCTGTGGTATTTATGTCACCCACATCCATGATCTGACCCAGCAGACGGCACAATTTAATACTTATCCGGGAAACAAAGGAAAAATTGACAATCTGGTAGCGCAGATGGAAAATAAGGAAAACGGCACCCGGAGCTATAAGGTGAGCCGCACTACACCGGACGGTTTAAGCTACGCCAGGGACATTGCAAAACGCCATGGACTGGATTTGGAGCAGATTTTGCATAGAGAATGAAACTTTTTCCTTTTTCTTTGCGTCTAATATACAGAAATGATAAATCAGGAAAGGAAAACAGTTATGAGAGCAAACAGAAAAAAACGCTGGATGGCAGCGGGATTGTGTATAACCTTACTTTTTTTGGCAGCAGGTTGTGGAAATCAGAAAGAAACATCAGAACATCAGGAAGTGCTGGATGGAACCAGTATGGATCAGAATCAGGTGGAACCGGAAACGGTAAATCTTATGGAAGGAATCGAATCCCTGGGGATTGATATGACCGATGAACTGCCGGATGTTCCTATCATGAAATTTGGTCTGCCGTTGTTTCAGAATGTTCTGAAAGAAGCAGGGGAAGGAGAAAATGTGCTGGTTTCCCCGTTATCGGCAATAACTGCCCTGTATATGACTTACTTTGGGGCGGAAGGAGACACCGGAAAGCAGATGGGAAATGTGCTGGGGAAAGGAATGGAATCTTATCTGAATGACTATGCCACCAATCTGCCACAGGGTGAGGCCTACAAAGTAAATCTGGCAAATGGAATCTGGTTTAAACAAGTGCCACAGCTTCATGTGAAAGAAAAGTTTTTACAGTATAATAAAAATTTCTTTCAGGCTTCCGCTTACCAGGCACCGTTTAATGAGGATACATTAAAGGAAATCAATGCCTGGGTTGCAGAGCAGACCGATGGTATGATTCCACAGATACTGGATGAGATAACAGAACGGGATGTGATTTTCCTTATCAACGCCCTTAGTTTTGACGCAGAGTGGCAGAACATTTATCAGCAGCATGAGGTCTGGAATGATATTTTTACGACAGAAAGCGGAGAGGAGCAGCTCGTTTCCATGCTGCATTCTAATGAACAGCTGTATCTGGAAGATGAGCTGGCCACAGGCTTTGTGAAATATTATAAAGACCAGAAGTATGCGTTTGTGGCACTGCTTCCCAAGGATGGAGTCCGTGTGGCTGAATATGTGGAAGGCCTGACCGCAGAACACTTGAAGGAGCTGCTTGGCAGTCCGGAACATACTACTGTTGAAGTAACTCTTCCGAAGTTTACAACAGAGTATAGTATTACTCTGAATGAAATACTGGCCCGGATGGGAATGCCGGATGCGTTTTCTGAAACAGACGCCGATTTTTCCAGGATGGCAACCTATGACAATGCCAACATTTATATCAGTAAGGTTCTCCAGAAAACATTTATCAGTGTTGATGAACGGGGAACCAGGGCCGGAGCAGCTACCGCAGTTGCCATGGCAAATAAGATGATGGCTCTGGAAACAAAGGTGGTAAACCTGAACCGTCCATTTGTATATCTGCTGGTGGAATGTGAGCATAACGAACCACTGTTTATGGGAACGCTGATGGATGCGGAGCAGTAATGGAGTTATTATTCACAGAGCACTCAGACACTTGCTGTCGGAGTGCGAAAGAAGCAGATTTTGGTGTGAGCAGGCTCCTTTTGCGAAGCAAAACTTTAAATGAGCCTGCGAATCGTTACTGTTTATGAGGTACGAATAAACAGTAACGTAATGGAACTCTGCTTATTCAGCAGGAGGAAAAAAGGTCTTTAAAAAGTTACAGTTATCCTTTATAATAGGGAACAAAAGTGATGGATGCAGAATCTGCGATTGTTGGAAATGAAAATCACAGGTTCTGCAACAGTTAGGTTAATGGAGGAATGGATATGCTGTCCCAGTGTGAAGAGTGTCAGTACTATGCGTATGATGAAGACTACGAGGCTTATATGTGTGAAATGAATATGGATGAGGATGAATACGCCAGACTGGTGTCCGGGCACAGAACCTCCTGTCCATATTATAAGAGGGGCGATGAATACTTTATTGTGCGGAAGCAGATGTAAGATGGGAGAAGGGGGCGTTTTACAGGTGCTTTTATAAGGGCTGTATTTTTTTAATTCAGTGCTTGAATGTTGATTGAAAATGTGGTAGAATACTTTATGTTGTTTCAAGACAACTGAATACATGGAGACGTATCGAAGAGGCCGTAACGAGACTGACTCGAAATCAGTTTGTCCGAAAGGGCACGAGGGTTCGAATCCCTCCGTCTCCGCT
>JAGBBW010000130.1 GCA_017938285.1 Lachnospiraceae bacterium | reverse complement strand
GATATTCAAATTCTTCATACAGACGCCCCACACCGTCCAGCCGGACCTCATCTGCATATAACTGATATTTGCCATCCCTTTCATACACACTGATGCTGCCGAACACAATCACACTCTGCCCATCTTCCATACGAAAAGAAATGCCGGCACGACGACCGGCAAATAATACGCAGGCAATCTGGGCTGCGCCATCCTTTAGGGTAAAATAAATGTGTCCGGAAGTATGATATTTGCAGTTGGATACTTCGCCCTTCACATAAATGTGATTCAATAAAGTATTTCCGGCAAACATATGCTTAATATACGTGTTAATCTGGGATACGGAATAAATCTGTGCCATAACTGCCTTTCCCTGCCAAACTACTTTCCTATCACTTTTGCCAGAACACCATTTACAAAGCCGGAGGAAGCGTCACTGCCATATTTCTTTGCCAGTTCTACTGCTTCATTGATGGCTACCTTATCCGGTACCTCTTCATCATAACGGATTTCATACACTGCAATACGCAGGATGGTCAGTTCCGCCTTACCCATACGGTTCAATCTCCAGCCGCTGGCTGCATCAGAAAGAATCATGTCAATGCTTCCCTCTTCTTTTACAACGGCATCTAATTTTTTTCTTACCGGTGCAAATTCCTCTTCATTGAACAGCTCCTGCTGTGTCTGGTATAAATCCACCTGTTCCTGCAGTTCTGCCATATCATGAAAATCCTTACAGAATAATAATTTAAACAGGTGCTCTCTCTCTTCACGTTTTGTCATATACTTTCTCTCCATTACTTCCTATGCAATCAGAATTATGTTATGTGGAACAAGCCCGGAAACCTTGTGATTTCCCGGGCTGTATTCTTTTTCTTTATTTATCGTTTTCTGTTTCCACACCAACAATATTAATGTTGACGTTGCAGACCTTTAATCCCGCCATACTCTCAATGGCATTCTTCACACGGTCCTGTACTGCCTTGCATACCTTTGGAATACTGTAGCCATACTTCATAACCACAGCCAGCGCCACATGGACAGACGCACCATCTTCTTCAAACTGAATGGTAACACCCTTGGTCAGATTCTTCATGCCAAGCTTGCCAACCAGTTCATTTGTTAAATTTCCCTGCATAAAGGCAATTCCTTCGATTTCCGTTGCTGCCAGTCCTGCAATCGTGGCAATGACATCCCCGGCAATCTTTACTTCGGAAACAAATTCTGTTCCCTCGTCATATGTGGTTATATTTTCTGCTTCCATAGACATAGTATATCCTCCTGATCATCTGTCCGGACCAGAACACCCTTCTGCCCGCGGAACAGCATATTTTCTTCTCTTTAGCCTATTATATCAAACTCTCTCCGATTTGCAAAGTATTATTTTTACCGAACAGATATTACTGTTCACACAACACATAGTATAAAAGATAAAAAATGCGTACTTGTACGTATTTTTATCTTTTTACTATATGTTGTGGGGACATAACCGCCACCCAAATGAGTAAAACACTGAGTTGCGAAGCAACGACTGACAGCTTGCTGGCAGGTTTTACGAATGCAATTATCATTCACGTATGCTTACGTGGATGATAATTTGGGCTGGCGGTTGTGTGAACAGTAATATCCACCGTCTATGTATGCCCGCTTAGTCTTCCTGAATTGCTGCCGTAATTTTAATATCCGAAATTTCATATCCGGTTTTTCTTGTCACAATATCCTCAATCTGGGCAATCTGCTGGTCTGTTACACTGGAAGCATTGATTACAACATCCACCTCATTTTCCATGATATTTACGATCGGGTCAGCAAATCCCTTTGCCTCCAGCAAAAGTTCCGCAGCATTTTCTTTTTCCGCAATTGTGGTCAGATTCACCAGGGTTTCCACTGCTGTCTGTTTCTGTTCTTCACTGATGGAATCACTGTCAATCAGCTCCATCAGGGTTTCCTTGCTCTGGGCACGTCTCTGTTCCCGCTCCAGTCTGGCATTGCTTGTAAAATTTCCCTGCACGGTAGTACTTACCATAACCGCTTCTCCTACCTGGTGTTCCTCCTCCGTGGCCGGATCTTCATTGGAAGAAAGATTTGCATTTGCTGTTTCCATGGCATCGCCATCTGCGGTATCGTCTTTGTCGTCCAGTGCTCCTACATTGATTACCAGACCGGACTCATCCTTCACCTTCTCTTCTGTGTCTCCGGCATCTGCCATGTTATAATACAGACTGTCTGTACCATCTGCCCCATCTGCCGGGGTATCCTCCTTTGGGTTGGAAAACTGCAGGTAGCCTGCTGCACAGAGCATCAATGCCAATGCCGTAATAATCACCTGGTTTTTCTTAAATAACTGTTTCATTTTTTTCCTCCAATCCTGCCTGACGGCATACTGATGTTATTGGTAACTGTCTGCTTATACAGTTACTTCAATTTCATTATTTTAATTTTATGCGCCGGAACGTCAAATAGTACCTGTACTGCATTTAAAATATCATAATCTACCGTACCTTTTCCGCTGCCTTCCGCAAGCACCACCACACCGGTAATCTCCGGATAACTTTCACTTAAGACATACGGACTGCTCTCCCCTCCTGTACTATAAAAAACTGTCGTTCCCTCACTCCTTTCGCTGACCGAAGTCCTGCTGCCGCCGGCACTGTCCTGCTCTGTGCTCTGTTCCGCCTCTTTCGTACCATCCTGAAGAATCTGTTTTTCCACGGAGCCGGATACGGTAATCATCACCTTTACCCTGCCTACATCTTTTACAGAGGATAACAGTTCCGCCAGACGCTGTTCCAGTTGTTCTGCATAATCCGGACACTCCACGGTTTCTGTTTCCTGCCGCTGCGCTGGTTTCTGCAGCGTATCCTTTGTTTCCTCCTCTTCTCCTTTGCCAAAAGGAAATACAATCACCAGACAGCAGATTCCAGCCACCAGCAGCATTCCCCACTCCTTTACGCCAAAACCAAGGAGCTTTTTCTTCAGCTTGCTTACCCACTCCTGCAGGTCCATCTATTCCGCCTCCTGTATCACCACTTCTATTTTATTCTCATCCATCTGATAAAATTCCGCCAGAGTTTCCCGAATGTAAAGTTCCATGGGAGACACGGTATGTTTTTTCGGTGTTTCACCAACATTCACCGGAACAACCGTAGGAACCCATATCGTCTCTTCCTTCCGTTCCGTACCATCCAGATACTGTGCCGTCACATCCATGCTTTTTAATTTTCCGGAATCCTCCACCTCCAGTTCTACCGCTAAAAGCCACAGTCCATTCTCCTGAAGCAGTTGTCCGATCTGCCTGGATATATTTTCCTTGTATCCCAGTAACACCGCACTTTCTGTCACTTCCTCGGTCCGGTAGATTTCTTCCAGTACTTTATCTGCTCCAAGCGCATAATCAAAGGACCAGAAAGAGGCTTTAAATTTTTCCCATAACCGCTCCGTGTCCGTGAATGGCTTCAGAAACTGCAGCAGCAGAATCACTCCCGCAACCCACCGGGCAAATTTGTAATACCTGGTATCCGCAATCATTTCCAGAAGAATGCTGGAAAGTACTAAAAACAACGCAATACTGCAAATCCACTGCATGGGTTCTCTCCTTTTATGCCGTAATTCTTGTCATCACAACCAGCATTAGCAAAAACAGCATTACACCCAGACATAAGGTCTGCAGCAGCAGTTTCTGTGCTGTTCCCACATGCTGTAAAAACTGTTCTGTCATTTCCTGGGTCACGGGCTCCGTCACTGCTGCCAGCACACGGTAAACCAGATAGTGCATGGCAAGCTTTACCAGGGGCAGGGATACGACAAGAAACAAAAACAATACTCCCACAAGCCCCACTGCATTTTTTAATACAGCCCCGGCTCCCAGCACCGTTTCCCACGCTCCGCCGATTAAATTTCCAACTCCCGGAATAGCGGAGGCAGACTGCACCACTGCGGTCCGTTTCAGACCATCAATCGCCGGACACAGAATTCCCTGGACCGCTCCCATGGCAAGGGCAATCCCAAGCAGTGTCTTTTTTATCCACGTAAACAGACTGACAATCAGTTCCAGCAGTTTATCAAATACCGGTTTTTTCTGCATACAGGAAGCAAAGGACAGCATAATGTACACCTGTGCCAGCGGCAGCAGACAGTACCGTGCAAGAAATTCAAAAAACCCCAGAAGAAATACTGTTCCCTGATAGTATCCCGCCGCCGTCACCGACCCGTTTACCACCCCGATACTGATGCAGTACATGGGCAGCAGCACCGTCACAAAACCAGAAAGATTCTCCATTCCCTCTGCAGCCGTATTCAAAGAAGAAGAAAATCCGGCAGCCGCATGCACTGCCATCAGAAGATACACACACAGAAATCCGATATGGGAAGTTCCCTCTCTGGAAAACGCCTTGGACAAATTGGAAAACAGTGCTGAAAATATAATCAGAAAAAACAGGCGGAGTCCATGCTCTGCCGGAAATGCCACCGACTGTAACAACCAGCTTCCGATTTCCTTAAGCACCTCCCCCAGTCCCTCCATTTCACCATGCACCAGCCGGCTTACCAGTTCTTCAAACGACAACGGAAAGTTTCCAGGCAGCAGGTTCTCCACCACCTGTTCCAGTTCCGTATAATCCAGTTCCAATTCTTCCATACTCACACTATCCCCGTCATCAATTCAAACAACGCCAGTACAATCGGCATTCCAATCGTCAGAATTGTCAGCTTTCCTACCAGTTCAATCTGCCCGGCCACCGCAGAATATCCGGCATCCCGGCACAGAGAGGAAGCAAACTCTGAAATATAGGTCACTCCTATCATTTTCGTCAGCAGGGCAATATATTCCATGTCCATGGGCATTAGTTTTTCCAGACGCTCAAAACTTCCGGTAATCCCTTCCAGCAGCTGCAGGGCAATCCAGGCAATCAGAATACTTCCGGTAAAGGAAACAAAGGTAGAAAATTCTGCTTTCCCCTGCTTCATTGCCATGGCAATCATAATGGTTACTATCCCAAGTAATGCTGTGCGCAGCATCCGTCCACCCTCTTTCCTTATAATTGGAACAACTCCTGTATCGTTGCAAACAATTCTGCCACATAAGGAACAATCCAGAACAGCACCAGTATCAGTCCCGCCAGACTGGTCAGATACGCCTGGTCCTCCCGTCCGGAATGTTTCAGCACCTGATTTAATACGGACACTAAAATCCCAACTGCCGCAATCTTAAAAATCATCTGTATCGTCATGTCTGCCCTCCTTTTATAATACCAGTATCAGCAGGAACATGCCGCCCAGCATTCCCATGGTCCGGTAAAGATACGCCTTGTCCGCCCCGGTTTCCCGCAGACTTATAATATCCTCTTCCAGACGGTTTAAATAAAACTCCAGGGCATTTTTTCTGACCGCCTTGTCCGCTTCCATAAAATACAGACCCAGTTCCGCAAATTCTTCCTTCTGCTCCCTGGATAACGGACTCTCCTTCAATACAAGCCCCGCTTTCTGCTGCCAGATATCTTTCATACTGATTCCTTCTTTCTTTTTCAGTTCCTCTGCCGTTTCCCGAAAAAACCGTTCCAGTCTTCCGCCATGCCGGCCTCCGACCAGTTCCAGTGCTTCCGGCAGCGGCTGTTTATGATATTCCAGTTCGCCCATCAGCAGAAACAGTGCCGTCTTTATGTCCTTCAGCCACTTTTCCCGGTCCTTTACCTGCTGGGCAAACAAGCTTCCAATGGCGTATGCCGACACAAGAACCAGCATAATTCCTATCGTTTTTACCATAGTGGCACCACCTCCCGTCCATTCCTGTCACACACTGCTTCCAGAATCCCCGGTGCAGCTCCTGCCTTTAAAAATACGTAACGCTCAAACAGCCCTGTTTTCTTCTGTGCATAGCCCATTCCATCCAGCCTGTATTCCTGTATGTCGCTTAGCCTGTTTCCAGACGTCTCCTCCAGGATTCCCTTCTGTTCCCGGAACCAGCCGTCTCTTCCCTCTCCATGGGCCGTTGCCAGAATCGTACAGCCGCAGTAAATGGATTTCTCTATCCATTCCAACTCCCGCTCACCACCCAGCTCGTCTACGGCAATGACCTCTGGAGACATGGAACGAAGCAGCAGTTCCATTCCCAATACCTTTGGACAGCCATCCAGCACATCCGTCCTCCTGCCCAGGTCATTCTGCGGAACCCCATGGTAACAGGCCGCCAGTTCGGAACGTTCATCAATTACCCCGACTTTCCTGCCCCGGAATCCCTGGAAACTTCTCTCCGGATTTCCGTCACTTCCATTGGACACATTCCGTATCAAATCCCGTAAAAGCGTTGTTTTTCCACACCCCGGAGGTGAAACTATCAGTGTATGGCAAAGCCTGTCTCCTTCCAGCAGATATGGCAGCAGTCCATCCACACATCCCTTCCTTTCCCTTGCCAGACGGATATTTAAAAACGAAATATTCCGGATGGTTTTTATCTTTCCTTCGGAAAGCACCACCTTACCACAAAGTCCTACCCGGTGGCCTCCCTGAATGGTAAGAAACCCCTGCCGCAGTTCTTCGTCATAGGCATACACCGAGAAATTGCTGATATACTCCATCATTTCCCGGATTTCATTGACAGAAACCAGATACGCCTGTTCCATCTGCTGACAGATTCCTTTTGTATTATGTAAAAAAAACTCTTCCCTGCCCCGCAGCAGCGTTACCGGACCATTGCACCGGAACCGGAGTTCCGTGTAACCCTCCCGGAGCAGATCCGTATCACTTAATTTTTCCCGCAGCTTTGCCGGGAAGATTTTATAAAGTTCTGATAACATATTGCCCTCCTCGCTTGTTCGTTCTTGTCCTATTTTATGCGGGAGGAAAATAAAACATGACTGTTACATTTCTTTGTATAATAAAAAGGTGTCTGTTACCCAGAAAGCTTCTATTAGAAACTTCCCGGATAACAGACACCCTGTTCTGCCATCATAAATTAATTTTGTAACTTCTCCTCCAGTGTTTTCCTTGCCTGCTCCCCGGACTCCACCACAATTCCGTGAAATCCAAGCCGCTGCGCCGCCGCAACATTTTCCGGCTTATCATCCAGAAACACACATTCCTCCGCTGCCAGTTTATATTTTTCCAGCAGTGCTTTGTAAATCCCTGCTTCCGGCTTCACCATCTGCACCTCATAGGAAATTACGGCACCATCCACCAGCGGAAGAAAACTCAGCTTGTTCTTCTCCCTGGCTGCCTCAAAGGATGTTTTTCCATAATTGGACAACAGATACACACGGTATCCCCTGTCCTTTAATTCCTTTATCCATGCAAAGGAATAGCTGTATTCTTCCACCAGCTCTGCTGTTGAAGCAAACAGCCGCCGGATATCTGCTTCATACTCCGGCTCCCTCTCAATACAACAGGAAATAATCTCTTCATCACGCATAAGGCTCCGGTCAAACTCATTCCACATGGTCGGATGAAGTACCGTTGCTGCCGCAATGCGGTCAAACTTTTCCCCGGTAAAGCCAAGTTCCTGAAACAATGCCTTCCAGCGAAAACTGGCTAATACATTGCCAATGTCAAATATAATATTTTTCATCATTTTTTCATTTCCCTTTTTCTTTATTTTCTGCTTCATACTGTTTTATCAGCGAACAGGTCCTGTCCTTCACATGTTTAGGAGTAGCCTGTGTTGTTTTAATCAACGAATCAAAAAATATCAGTTTATCACCATCTATGTAATAAAATATCCGGAACTCCCGTCCATTGGATATCGAAGTCCGAAACTCACAATAAGTCAATCCTTTATGAGTTATGGAATCAGAAAAACGGCTCAGCACTGTCCCATTTTTCCTCCCATGAATAAACATCTGAAAATCTTTCTGTATTGCCAATACATTCATTTTGCTTAACTGACCATTTTCATAATATTCCTCTGCATAATACTTTTCCTTATTTGCATAAAATACAATTTGTTCATTCTCCAGTCCACTAAGAAGAAGTTCCGAAAATCCCAACAGTCCTTTTAAGAACAATGCTTTTCCAGTACTTATTTTATTGAAAAGATTATAAATCTTCTCTTCCCTTCCATTTTTAATAATTTCAATTTCTCCTGCCTGAAAATCAGAATGCCTGAAGGAAACTATCATTCCATCCCGTTCTAAAGCCTCTGAAAAACAATTCGGCTGGTCTCCGTAAAATTCCCCTATATATTCACAGCAATACAGAGACTCACCTTCTGTTCTGGATTCTGTCTCCCAAAAAGGCTCGTCCATCAGTTTTCCCAATAAACTCCTTACATTCCAATCATTCTGTTCAAATCTATGTCAAACTGGTCAAACAAGTCATCTACATAATTTATAATACGCCCTCTTTTGCCAAACT
>JAGBBW010000129.1 GCA_017938285.1 Lachnospiraceae bacterium | reverse complement strand
CTTGAGCTATTTTCAGAAGCGGATGGCTGATGTATAATGTCCTTACAACCTAAAAAGAGAAGCTGTGGAGACCACAAGTGCTCAAAAACCAAGTAAAATCAATGCTTCCAAGCACTTCTCCACACTTCTCACCTTCCAAGGGCACAAAAAAAGCATCCGAAACAGCTTTTCTCAAATTAGCTGTCAAAGATGCTTCATTTTTTCTCTATGAAATTCGCCAAAACCCTTGATTTCACGGTGTTTCCCGTCATTTCCCACCTCTTCACGGATGGTCTCACGTTGAAATGTCCTTTTTGTCAGATATTCTGTTAAGTTACAAGAAGAAAGGTTACTTACCATGGAACACTACATTAATGAAAAAAGCGTCATGCAGTTCTATCTGGAACAGATAGACGCAGACCAGATTATATTTTTAAAAAACCGCGAGGAATTAAAAACTAAAGTACGTTCTTATACTGAACAACTGCTTCAGGAAGACAAAATGAATAACAAAATCTCCATTGCCTGTAAGCTGTGGAAAGTTTTGTTTGAAGCTGCCATGACCTATATCAGTCCCGACAAAGCCGGCTATGACAAACTGTTCAAATATTTTGATGCCTATGTAGAATTTGAAGAATTGATTTTTGCATCAGATTCTTTTTACCGTGACCACACGCTGCACTGCATCTGGGTCTATTTCTTAGGAGAATATTTAAAACGCAGGAAGGAATTCCACGATTTATTTCTGGATTCTGAAATATCCCTGCATCAGTTAAATGCAGTTTCCGAGTTATTCCTGCACACCAGTCTGTTTCAGGAACAGCAGAAAAAATTCCGGGAATTTAAAGACATTAAGACTATAATGCTGGGAATTTATAATAAAGATGAAGCCATCCGGTGTATTGCCGCACTGACCCATGATTTAGGTTATCCTTTAAAGAAAATTGAAAAGATTAACAAGAGCATGAAAAAAGTGCTGCCGTTCTTTTCTGTCAATACCTTTGATGATTTTTCCTTTGAGTATGGAAATATCCAGCAGGAATTTGTTAAAAATTTTATCGACTTCCTAAGCCGGAATACCCAGATAAATATCAGCGTCTCTGACGAGCAGACATATCACATCATGCAGAAGATACTTATAATGAACGAAAATAACATTCCAGTCAACGTCAACCATGAAGCCATACAGACGTTATCCGAGGAGGAAAAGCAGCACGTTCTGCATTCCCTGGGTTATTCCCAGTCCTTTACTTCCCCTCTTTCCAATCAGTTTGGTTTCTGGAATGATTTTGAAGAGTACCGTCATGGTATTATGAGTGCTTTTCTTTTGTGCAAAAACCTGCGGGTATTCCAATGCGTTGACTATGACGGTATCCAGAATGCGTTCCGTTACAGTTCCACCGAAGAGCTGGAATCCATGATGGCAGTCAAAATGATTCTGACCTCCATCTCCAACCACACCAGTGAGCAGTTCCAGATTTCCACACTGGATACAGACACTTTCCTGACCTTTGTGGATGAACTAGAAGAATTCTCCCGTATTTCCAGGGCGAGCCAGAACCGCGAGTATGTAGAAGAGTTCTGCGACACCGCTCTGTACATGAAGGACGGCTGGCTGAATATCGACTTTGAATTTAACAATGCAAAACTGGATAATCTCGACCCGGAAATCTCCTTCAAGGGCCGTTGCAAGCGTTTCCTGTCCCTGTTCGATATCCGTAATTTAAGTCCAAACTTAAAACTCCGGGTACGCTGCATTGGCAACCTGCCAACGAACCAGAACACGTATTGTCTGGAAATTGCAAGAAAACATGCGGATGTGCTGATTAATGGAGAATCCATGAACATTCCGAAGTATTTAAAGGCGACACAGTTTTACACAAAAGAAGAGTATGCGAACTAAACTCATCCAACGATGCATAAAAGCCTCCGGTGGAACTTTGCTTCTGCCGGAGGCTCTTCTTATGGCAATCTGTAATTAAATCTTTCCTCAATTTCATTTGTATTAAGATACTTTATTTCATCGTCTTCCCAAAACACAGTTCCCTCTACCAACGGCTTTATAAGAGATATGGTAAATCCCTGTATGTAGTATCCTGCAAAAACGTCAATTCCATCCTCACTCCAACTGACACTGGCCTGGTCCGCCGTATAATACTCGGAATCCACCAGATTCCCCTGTTTGTCATACAGCATAACTGCTATGTTTTGCGAACCGGCAGCAGCGGAGGCTCCCAGTCTCTTACATACCACCATCTGGTAACCATCCACCTTTCCTGTCACACTACAGGCAATTCCACGAAATTTAAGGGATGATTGTGATTCTACCACGCTTTCCTTCATAACATCTACAAAAACCTGACTTCCAGTAAGAATTCTTTGTTTTGTCAGATATTCCAGTTCTGTGATATCTGCCACATACGCATATTCCCAGGTATACGCAAATTTTTCCGCATAAGAAAGTCTGTTATTATAGTCCTGCTTTTCTGTCTGGACCTTATCTCCATAGTCTAACTTCGTTTCTTCCATCAGGTCATTTGTAAAATTTTTTGTTGTGGTTTTCCGGATATACAGTTCCACTTTCCCGTCAGCAGTAAGAACAGGCATATAATCCTGCCACCACTGGACAGTATTCGTGCCTTCCGCTATCTGCCCCATGGAGACCTGTCCATTTTCCACCCGGTAAATACTCATATCGTAATACTCCACACCGCAATAGTCATTCCGGGCTGTTACAGGAACATACACGATTTCCTGATACGGAAGAAACGCTGCATGAAATCCATCTTCCGCTATTTTCTTTTCCATAAAAAGCAGTTCTTCCTTCTTCTGGTCATACAGCACAACGTAAATTCGGCCACTCCCTTTTATGGTACCATCCGGCAATAATTCTATCTTACTGTTTGAAACAATGGCGTAAACCATATCTCCCGACTCAAAATATACCACTGTCTGATAGTCTTTATCATTTACAAGGGAAACCAGCTTCTGATCCATGGGTTTGTCCTGGTTTCGAAACACATAGACCGGAACAGGAGTTGGGGTGACGGTTGGAGTGACTGTCAGAGTTGGCGACACCGTACTTGTTGGCGTGACTGTTGGGATAACTTCCTTGGTTGGCTCAGGTGTGGCAGTCAGTATTACAGGACTCTCTGTCGGTTCTACTGTTGTAGTCAGAGTTGTCTCATCTACAGACGGCTGGTTTGCACAGCTAATGCCAGTAACACTAAGTATTACAAACATACATAGTAAACATAATTTTCTCATCATTGTTATCCTGTCTCCGCTGAATACTTCTCTATGTATCTCCCTAACATACAGTCTTTTTCCAACAAATACCATCAAAAGAACTTAACCCGCCGTAGAAAACCCGGAAAACAATTCCTGTGCAGTCTTTCCTTGATTTACCACACAACCTCTTTCTTCTGTGTATTCCACATAAATCCAGGCTTCTGTACCATCTTCCAGACGAAACTGTATCCAGTTTTCCGAAGTTGCCAATGCCTGTACTGTCTGCGGCTCCACAATTATTGTGTCGCATTCTAAATTATGGTCTTTATACATTTTAATAGTTTCCAGTAATTCTAATGGATATGGTTCTGCCAATGGTACAAATTCATCAACTCTTGTAATCCCACCGTCTTCGTTTAAATAATATTTCATTTCTGCATAATATCCCGAATACATTAAAGCCATTTTATGACCGATAATAAATGTTCCATCTCCAAAATACTCCGCATCACGAAAAACACTCCCTGTATATCCCATCCTTGCAATCTGATGTAATTCTGTATCATAGTACATAAGTTTTTCCCAATTCAGACTTGCACAGGGATCTGAAAAAATCAGATTATAGTACTTATCTGCCGTATCCACATCCACTATCCAATAAGTTTCCCATATCTGTTTGCGTTCCTGATTAAAAGGGTCGTAACGGAATTCCCAGCAAAACTCATGCTCCTGCAAAATCCCATTGATATACACACCTTCTTCCGCAGTATATATCTGCTCCGGCACACCATCTCCATTTAAATCCAGTTCAACACCCTCACCTTCACTGCACTGGATTTCTGTGACTCCTTCTGCTTCAAGTTCTACCGGGTGGTAGGTAACTGGGACAGAAAAGGTGATGACAGGGGTTGGAGTTGGAGTCACTGTCGGCGTTGGAGTTAATGTAACCGTTGGTATGGCTGTCAAAGTAACTTCCTGTGTTGGCTCAAGTGTGGCTGTTAGTGTTGTGGGGGCTACCGTTGATTCTACTATCGTAGTCGGAGTGACCCCTTCTGCGGACTGCTGTTTCGCACAGCCAGCATCTGCAACGCCCAGTATTACAAATAAACATAGTAAACAT
>JAGBBW010000128.1 GCA_017938285.1 Lachnospiraceae bacterium | reverse complement strand
CTGGGATATGCAGTATTACAATGGAACAGGCTCTGATACAAAGAATGTTACCGGAACAACAGCTATGGTTTCGGAAGGTGAAACTGTAACAGTCAGCGTGGTAATGCCGGAAGAAGTAGTTACCACATGGTTTGTAGCACCGGTTATTGTAGCGGAAGGTGTTGGAAATGTTGATTTTACGATGAACTCCATCACGATTGATGGCTAAGAAGTGATTGACCAGGTAAATATGAATGCCCGTGCGGACGGTCCATGGTGGTACGAAGGTACTGGTGATTACACAGATACACAGGCAATTCGTCTTGCAGGTGGATACAATGAGTGGGGCGACAAGTTCATGGCAGAAGGTCCGAAGGGCTATACCGAGCTGTCCTTTACTTATACATTAAACAAAATCGAATCCGAATCTGAAGCAGCAGGCGGTACAGTAAACGCAGTAGAATTACCGGAAGAAATCGAAATGTTTATCGGTATTGGTGCGGAAAATGCAGCTGGCACATGGGATCTGGTATTTGAAAATACAGCAGATTATGCTGGTGAAATTGTTGCTACAAAGGCAATGATTTCTGCTGGCGAGACAGAAACGATTAAGATTGTAATGCCAAATGAAGTTACAAAGACTTACTGGTTTGCTCCAGTTATGCTTGTAAGTGGTGTTGGTGAAATGGATGTTACCATCGACTCCATGAAGTTTGATGGCGAAGAATTTATTCAGGAAGTTGATTTCAGCCTGAATCCGGACAGAGGTTCCTGGTGGTATGAAGGTACAGGTACATTTAGCGCAGAGGAATCTATTCGTCTTGCGGGTGGTTACAATGAATGGGCAGACAAGTATCTGGCAGAAGTTCCTACCGGCTGGACAGAACTTGAAATTACAGTTACATTAAACAGCATTGCTCCGGTAGCTCCTACCGTTTCCAATGAAATTATTTATGATGGTGAATTTACCATGTTCCTTGCCGGTACTGCAGAAAGTACAGCAGATGCCTGGGATTTAACGTATGCAAATGGTTCCACTGATAAGGGTGATGTGGCAGGTAATGCCGTAACAGCAAAGGCTGGCGATACAGTAACAATCAGCCATACATATACCGCTCCGGTTCACCATACCTGGTGGCTGGCACCTACACTGGTTCTTCCAGAAGCAGAAGACGGTGTGGATAAGTATCTGGTGGATTATACCATTGACAAGGTTACCATTGATGGTACAGATGTTACAGATAAGATTGACTTAACATTAAAGGATGTGGATTCCTGGTACGAAGGAACAGAAGATCATCCTGTAACAAGAACACTCCGCTTAAAGGGTGGTTATAATGAATGGGGTGAACACTTCATTCCAGGTGAATTATTAGCAGGTCATACCAATGTGGAATATACCATTACCATCAACAAGGTTTATGGTGTAATTGAAGAAGTAGTAGAAGGTCCAAAGGCGGATCTTGATGGTACTTACAATGCATACATTGGTGTGCAGACAGCAGATACCTGGGCATTCCGTAATGCATGGGATGATGCAACATATGGTAAGGATTCCGCAGAAAATCCGGATGCATTCGGCCAGATCAGCATTGCAGATGCTACATTAGGTCTGGTAAAGAAGGATGGTGTCATCACAGATACCGTACTTGCAGGTAATGGTACATATACTGTATCCTTAAAGGATTTTGATTTTACAAGTGCGGATGGTGCAGCAGCAGCTTCTGCCCTGAACCTGTTATTCGTATCTACAGATATTCCTAACTCCGGAGAAATTACCCTTTCCAACATCAAGGTTGATTTTGATGGCAAGAATGTCATGGAATTCAGCGAAGGCTTTACTGACCCTGATTCCAAAGACTGGTATAAGGTTCTCTTTATCAATATCTGGAACAAGGAATTAACAAACACTTATAACATGGCTGGTATGATTCCTGCAAAGGATATCACAATCACCTTTGATGTAACCGGATTTAACTATGACAAGGCAGCAGATGCTGCACCGGAAGTTACTCCGGAACCAACTGAGGCTCCGGCACCGGAAGTAACCGAAGCTCCAACAGCAGCTCCTACAGCAGCTCCAACCGAAGCACCGGAAGCAACCAAGGCTCCTACAGCAGCTCCAACGGAAGCTCCTGCAGTTGATACGGATGCTGACGCAGAAGGCGGCATGTCTCCAATTGTGATTGTTGTAATCGTAGTTGTAGTGATTGCAGCCGCTGGTGCAGGTTTTGTAGTAATGAAGAAGAAAAAATAAGAAGTATAATAATTTTTTCTAAGAAGAAATAAGAGAAGTCCCCTGGCGGTAAAAAACTGCCAGGGGATGTTTTTGTCAGAGATAAGTAAATATCCTGAAATTTTTTGTCACAGGCTATAGCAAAAAAGAAGTTATGGAGGTTTCCAGACAGTGAATAGTCGCTGAACAGTCTGGAAGCCTCCATAACTTCTTTTTTACATGAAAAACCCTAAGAATTACGGATGTTTTACCCTCTTTTTTGTACATAAGGAACAAAAAAGTACTGTATTTTGTATCAAGTATTTGCGGTATTCAACAAACCCTTGAAATAGTATAATACAGACATAAAAACAAAGATTATCTCTACGAATTCCTGTAAGCTATAGAACAGGAAAACACAGTATGAGGAAAAGGATGGAGGTTGCTATGAAAAAAGTAAAAGTACAAAGTAATGGCTGGACCGATAAGGTTTATTACGTTACGAGATTAGGTACGATTCTGGGACTGGTTATGATGTTCTTCCCGGCAGCAAATCCTGGCTATGTGTGTAATCTGATTAATAAGAATCTGTCGTTGTTTACAACGGCAATTTCGTATGACTCCCTGACCACACTTGCCATGAGACCGATGGATAAGGGCTGGGTAGATAAGAGCAGCTTTGTTACCTTAATGGTAGCGGCAGCAATAGTCTGTATCGGTATTGCCCTGCAGGCAGTGGCAGGCTGTGCTTCCCTTGGTAATCTGAAAATGAAGCGCATTGGTAACTGGTTTGGTTTAGGCGGTGCAGCAGTTATGTGCGGCGGTATGGTTGGACTGTATATGGCGTATGAGAGCTTTGGCGGTTCCAGCAGACCAGAAAAGGTATACAACATTATGCCAAATGGCATGTACATATATGCGGTGCTGGCAGCAGTGCTTCTGGTGGCAAATATTGTGATTATTCTCTTCCAGCCAAGACCGGCAAAGGGAGAGAAGTGTGAGATTGCCACACCATATAAGTTATTCTTAATGTTCCTTCCAATTATTGCATTTGTATTTGTATTCTCTTATCTGCCTCTCTGGGGATGGAGATATGCATTCTTTGATTACAGTGCAGGACAGACGCTCAGCATGGATAACTTTGTAGGATTCAAATGGTTTACCTACCTGTTCCAGAATGAAGCGACCAGGGGCGATATTATGAGAGTATTAAAGAATACCCTGGTAATGAGTGGTCTTGGTATCGCAACAAGCTGGATTCCAATGGCATTTGCGATTTTCCTTACGGAAATTAAAACGGGCTGGTTCCGTCGTCTGGTACAGACATTTACAACAATTCCAAACTTTATCAGCTGGGTTTTAGTATATGCGATTGCGTTGGCTATTTTTTCCACCGATGGTTTCATCAACAGTATGCTGACAGAAATTACCGGTGACATTCATGAAACAAACTATCTGTTAAGTGATTCCGGTACCTGGTTTAAGATGCTGTTATGGGGTATGTGGAAGGGCACCGGATGGAGTGCCATCATTTACATCTCCGGTATTTCCGGTATTGACCAGCAGCTGTATGAAGCAGCTACCGTAGACGGTGCAGGACGTTTCCAGAAGATGTGGCATATTACGGTGCCTGGTCTGATTCCTACCTTCTGTGTACTGCTGCTCATGTCCGTTGCCAATATTTTAAGTAATGGTATGGATCAGTATCTCGTATTTGAAAATGCAAAGAATACCGGTGCCATTGAAGTTCTTGACTTATATGTATATAAGATTGGTATTGGTAAAGGCTTGGTTCCTCTGTCCACAGTAGTAGGTATGGTTAAGACGGTTGTCAGTGTTACTCTGTTGTTCCTGGCAAACGGTGTTTCCAAACTTGTCCGTGGCGAGAGTATTATGTAGTGGGGGTGAGAAGCTATGGCGAAAACAAAACAGGAAAAGCTGGATTTAAAAGCAGAAAAGCAGTATTATAAGAAACACAAAAAGAAAACAAAATTTACGGTTGGTGATATCATTTTCAATATTATCAACTACGCATTCTTTGGAATATTTACGATAAGCTGTATCTTCCCATTTTATTATCTGTTTATCAATACGATTTCAGATAATGCCCTGGTACGTGTCGGCGCAATTAACTTTATTCCAAAGGGAATCCATTTTCAGAACTATCTGTCCTTATTAGGAGCCGGAGAAATTGCAGATGCTTTCCTTGTGTCTGTTTCCAGAACCCTGATCGGTACGTCCCTGATGGTTGTCATTTCGGCACTGGCAGGTTATCTGATGACAAAGCAGGAATTATGGCACAGAAAGATCTGGTACCGTTTCCTTGTAATTACCATGTATTTCAATGCAGGTCTGGTACCTACTTACTTAAACTTTTTAATGCTCGGCTTAACGGAAAACTATCTGGTATATATTTTACCGGCTATCGTTCAGCCATATAACATTATTCTGGTAAAGACCTATATTGAATCGATTCCGGCAGAACTGGAAGAGAGTGCCTTCATTGATGGTGCCAGCCATATGAAGATTTTCCGTGAAATTATCTGGCCGCTCAGCAAGCCTATCCTGGCAACCATTGCTATTTTTGGTGCAGTAGGTCACTGGAACTCTTTCATGGATTCCATTCTGTACATGAGTGGTACACCGGAATTACAGACATTACAGCACAGACTGTATATTTACTTAAACCAGACCACCAGCCTTGGTTCCCTGATGACCGGTGGTGTCAGCAGCAGTACGGCTGGTGCGGTGATGGAAGGTGTCATGAACTCCAAGGTTATCAAGTACACCATCTCCATGGTAACCGTTATCCCGATTCTGATGGTATATCCATTCATGCAGCGTTACTTTGAAAAGGGTATTATGTTAGGTGCGGTTAAGGGTTAAGAAACTAATGGTTTTTGCAGGCGATGGAGGAAGCCTGTTAAAATACAGGGAGGGGTTTCCCTCCCTGTCAATAAAAGAAGAGAAATAGGAGGATTTCATATGAGAAAATTTTGGAAAAAAGCTCTTTCTTTCGTTCTCGCAGGAAGCATGGTATTTTCCATGGCAGCCTGCGGCGGCAAGGAAGACAAGGGAACAGACAGCAATACCAGTACCAGTACCAGTACAGGTACGAATAGTACAGCTTCCACAGATACTGGAAGCAGCAACAGCAGTGGTTCCGGCAGCACCAGTACAAACAAGAAGGGTGAAGAACCGATTGAGCTGACGGTATACAGCCAGCTGGCAAACTTCTCCGGTGAACAGGTGGGCTGGTTTGCAAAAGTTCTGTTAGATAAGTTCAATGTTAAGTTAATGATTATTCCGGATACGGATGGTGTATTTGATACCCGTATGGAGTCCGGTAACCTGGGTGATATCGTTGTATTCGGCAGCACCGGTTCTGATTACAAGAGAGCAGTAGAAGCAGATATGCTGTTTGACTGGGAAGAAGACGGTCTTCTGGATGAGTATGGTCCATACATCAAGGAAAATATGGCACAGGCTCTGGAAGCGAACAGAGGCTTAACACCGGAAAAGAACAAGATTTACGGTTTTGGTCATGGTGTTGCTCCAAGCAGTGATAGCTTTGAAGAATTCTTTTATACCTGGGATATCCGCTGGGATTTATATAAGCAGTTAGGTTATCCGGTAGTAAAAAATCTGGACGATTTAGTTACCTTACTGAAGGATATGAAGGAACTCTGTCCAACCGATGACAATGGGAAGGAAACTTATCCGGTGTCTATCTGGCCTGACTGGGATGGCAACATGGTAATGTATGTAAAGTCCATGGCAACTGCTTATTACGGTTATGATGAATTACATCTGGGTCTGTACGATTCTGATACAGGTACATTCTATGGTGCACTGGATGAAAACGGACCATACCTGGAAATGTTAAAGTTCTTCAATACATTATACCGTGAAGATTTACTGGATCCAAACTCCATGACACAGACCTACGATGAAATGATTTCCAAGGTACAGAGCGGCGGAGTGTTCTTCTCTATCTTTAACTACGCTGGTAATCTTGCCTACAATACAGAAGCACATTTGGCAGAAAACAAGTATATGACAACCCTGCTTCCGGAAGAAGCGTCTCCAATTACTTATGGTATGAGCGTATTCGGTGGCAACAGAGTATGGGCAATTGGTGCAAACAGCCAGTATCCGGAACTTTGTATGGAGATTATCAACTGGATGTGTACTCCGGAAGGAAAGATGGTATCTGAGTATGGTCCACAGGGCTTAATCTGGGATTATGACGCAGAAGGCTATACTTATTTCACCGAGTTTGGTAAGAAGTGTGTTACTGATTCCGAAACCATGATGGAAGGGGAATACGCAGGCTTCAACTATGGTGATGGACGTCAGCAGATTAACAACATTACCTGGTCCCAGAATGCAGAAAATCCGGATTCCAATGGTGAAACTTACAACCAGCAGACATGGAAGAGCAATGTGTCCCAGGCTTCCTGTGACATGGAACAGGACTGGAGAGATTTTACCGGTGCGGTTACTCCAATGGAATATTTAAAGACAAAGAACTTTAAGGTTGCTCCGGCAACAACTTACAGTGATTCCGTAAGAAGTGATGAACTGGAAGTAGTATGGAATCAGGTTACCGCCTGTATCGTAAATGGTTCCTGGAACTGTATTTATGCTAAGTCTGACGGTGAGTACAACATGCACCTGAACAAGATGCTTAACGATGCCAAGGCATACGGTTATGAAGATTGTATCGAATGGTGTCTGTCTGAAGCAGCAAGACGTCATGAGTTAGAAGAGGAAGTAAGAAAGTAAAAAAGTAAGAACATAACTGCGCAGGGTAAAAGCAGTTATCATAAGCAATAAGGGAAAGGGGCTGTTGAAGAAGGCTTTTTGTAGCAGAAAAGCGGATATTCTGCAACAGCTCCTTTCCGGGTATGGGGAAATAAAAAGAATGGAGAACGACAGAGTATGAAATTTTTTAGTATCGAAGGACCGTTATATCAGTTTTTCAGCCGGCTGCTGGACATGTTAAAATTAAATTTTTTATGGCTTTTGTTCTCGCTCCCCATTGTGACGATTGGAGCTTCCACGGCAGCAGCTTTCAGCATCACACTTAAAATGGTGGATGAACGGGAAGGGTACATTGCAAAGCAGTTCTGGACGGCCTTTAAGGCAAATTTAAAGCAGGGTATTCCGACCGGATTACTCAATTTGTTTTTTGTATATGCCCTGTATCTGGACTTTCAGTTGTTTCATGCAGTGGAGGGTAATCCGATTTACTTTCTGATTCTTGGAATTGTGGGCAGTGTGATGTGTTTTGGGTATTTTATTTATGCCTATGCCCTGATGGCACGGTACGAAAATACGTTTTTACAGACACTGAAAAATTCCATGGAAATCTGTGTGAAATATTTCGGAAAGACGATTCTGATAGCAGTTGTCCTTGCGGTGGAACTGGTATTATTTCTGTTTAATACCACAACCATTTTCCTTGGACTTCTGGTTGGTCCGGCAGTGATGTTTTTAACCATCAGCGGACCTGCCATGTATGTATTCCGGGATATTGAAAAAAACAATGAGTAAAAAGAAAGGCTGAAACCATGATATATGAAAAATTTCAAATGAAGGAAGAGGGATCCACAAAAGATGCCGTACTGACTACCTATCTTCTGGAAGATACACCGGAATTTGGTGTGAAAAAGCGTCCGGTCGTGATTGTATGTCCGGGTGGAGCATATGTGTATAACTCTGACCGGGAGGGGGAACCGCTGGCACTACAGTTTACTGCCAAAGGATACCATGCGGTGGTGCTCCGCTATTCCGTGGCACCGGAAGCACATTTTCCGACAGCACTTCTGGAACTGGGCCGTACGGTGCAGATGCTCCGGGAACGGGCAGAAGAGTGGCACATTGATACAGAGCGGATTTTTCTGATGGGTTCCTCGGCAGGAGGGCATCTGGTGGCGTCTTACAGTTGTTTCTGGACAAAGGACTGGCTGAGGAAAGCGCTTGGCTGTGAAAAGGAAGTACTTCGTCCGAATGGTCTGATGTTAAATTATCCGGTGATTACGTCCGGGGAATATGCCCACCGGGATTCTTTTAAAAATCTTCTGGCAGACCGCTATGACGAGCTGGTGGAGGAAATGTCACTGGAAAAGCAGGTGACAGAGGACAATCCGCCGACTTTTCTGTGGCATACCATGACGGACGGACTGGTTCCGGTGGAAAATTCCATGCTGTTTGCGAAAGCGCTGAAAGACAAAGGGATTTCTGCGGAGCTTCATCTGTATTCCCAGGGTGGTCATGGTATTGGTGTGGCAACGGAAGTATCCGGTACGGAATACTGGTGTGAAATCGTGCCAATCTGCCAGAGCTGGGTGGAACTGGTACATACCTGGATTCTGGAAACCTTTGGGCATTTGCAGCTCGGAGTGGAGCAGAAGTTCTTCCAGTAAAAAAACATATTAACATGAAAGGAAAAGAGGATATCAGAATGAGACTTTGGAAAAAGAAAGGCCTGGCAGTACTGCTCAGTGCTGCAATGCTGCTTTCGGCGGCTGGCTGCGGTTCGAATACGACAACAGACCCGGAAGTCACACCGGCTGGAGGAACAGCCAAGGTGACGTTTGTGCCGACACAGACACCGGAGCCGACCGCAACGACAGCGCCGACGGCAACCCCGGAACCGATCGCAACAACAGCACCAACGGCAACCCCGGAACCAACCGAGGCACCAACGCCCGAGCCAACCGCGACTCCGGTTCCGACTGAGGCACCGGCAGCCGTGGGAATGGAACCATTCCGTAACTTAACCGCAGAAGAAATGGTAGCGGAAATGGGTACCGGCTGGAATCTGGGCAATACGATGGATGGTCACACCGGATTTACACCGCTGGAAACCTTATGGCAGCCGTATGTAACAACGGAAGGGTTAATGACCGCAGTGCATGATGCCGGTTTTAATACCGTCCGTGTTCCGGTTACCTGGGGAAATATGATTGACGATGCCAATGGCTATGCCATCAATGAACAGTGGATGTCCCGTGTGCAGGAAATTGTGGATTACTGCGTTTCCCAGGATATGTACTGTATTATTAACGTCCACCACGATGGTGCAGAACAGACAGGCTGGCTTCGTGTCGGTGCGGAAGACTTAACTCCGGTGAAGGAGAAGTTTGCTGCTGTCTGGAAGCATATCGCAGAGCGTTTTCAGGATTATGATGAGCATCTGATTTTTGAGTCCATGAATGAAGTGGTTGGTCCGGACAATTCCGATGCCGGCATTAAAAAGGATATGCAGGTAATCATGGAACTGAACCAGATTTTTGTCGATACCGTACGTGCGACAGGCGGCAACAATGCCAGCCGCTGGTTATCCGTACCGGGCAGATATACCAATGTGGTAAATACAACGAATGAAGCGTATGGATTTGAAATGCCGGAGGATGCGGCAGGTCATCTGTTCCTTGCGGTACATGACTATCCATGGCTGTTTGGTCTGGCGGAAAATAAGACAAATACCATATGGAGTCTGGATGAGGCAGAAGCACTGGAAAAGAATTTTGATAAACTGTCCAGATTTGTGGAAGCAGGTTATCCGGTAATTTTAGGTGAGTATGGTGCCATTGATAAAAATAATACGACAGAACGTGCGTATTATCTGGAAACCATGAACTATATGTGTAAGAAGATTGGCATTGTGCCGGTGCTCTGGGATGCAGGAGCGTTTGACCATGCCGAAGGAAATATGGATTTCTGTTTTACGATTATTAACCGTGAAACATATGATTTAATGTATCCGGAACTGACCTACGGTATTATGCGTGGATATTTCCTGGATTATAAGAACCTCGCAGACATTGTAAAGAATCCGGTGCAGGATTCCGCAGCGGAAATTACCGTTGGAGTGGATGCGGTACATATGTGCATTGGTGAATACACATCCCTGGAGGCTTCCAAAAGTCCGGCAGACTGCCATGATGTAATTGTGTGGAAAACTTCCGACCCATCCGTGGCAACTGTGTATAACGGTATGGTTCACGGCAAGGGTATGGGTGTTGCCACGATTACGGCATATTCCTTAAAGAGCGATGCAAAGGCAGAGGTCCAGGTATTTGTAAATGCGCAGCATTCAGAAAATCCATGTACCAAAATCGTGGTTCCTCAGACAACCGTAACCATTCCAAACGGTTCCCACGCAAATCTGCAGGCAGCGATGGAACCGGAAAATGCAGATGCTTTCCTGACCTATACATCAACGAATGAGGATATCTGCACCGTAAATGAGTTTGGTGAAGTAACAGCCCATTCCGCAGGTATTGCGTATGTAATTATCCAGTCCTCCACCGGCGTGAACCGCAGTGTGAAGATTAAGGTTTCTGCGGTGGCTTCCACGGGTGAAATCCAGGTGGCACTGAATGCATATTTTTCCGACAGTGTTCATAATTATTTTGGTAATGATGTTGGCCAGACGGTAACCATTACCGGTGACGGCCAGTATACCGTTGTGATTGATGCAGAAACTGACCTGTCTGATGCCGCAAAGGCAGCAGGAGTAACCAGTCTGGCAGGTATTGGTTCCCTGTACATCAAGGACTATCTCGTAACAACTGCAGTAAAGACCAGGACAGAAGTGGCAACCTGTGACATTATGTATGACAAGGTTGTGGTAGACGGCACCGAGCTGACGGTAACCCAGACTGCGCCAAAGACAGCCTTAAAGGCGGGCGTACTGGATACCGGTGACCCAATGAATGCCTGGGATGGTTCCGCTGTGGCAGAAGTAAGTGCAAACAGTGACTTTACGCTGAATATCGCAGGAATTGCAGAACCAAAGAGAATTGAAGTAACCTTTACGATTTCGAATCTCGTATTCGAATCCACCGAAGCTGGTGAAACGGTAGAAATTACTTCCATCAAAGCAACGGAAACCGAGGCGGTTATGGAAGTGGGTGAAACAAGAGAATTTACCATTACCGTAGAGCCGGGAGATACGACAGAGAAGATTGCGTTTATGTCGGATGATACTTCCGTGGCAGTCGTAGACTGTACCGGTGTACTGCCGGAAGAGGGCGCTGTGAAGGTGAAGGTAACCTGCATTAAGGAAGGTAAAGCAACCATTACTGCCATGGGTGAGCAGAAAGGTAAGGCAAAGATTAAGATTACCTCGGTTTATCCGGAGCAGATAGGTGCACAGTAATATGCAGACTGTTTCCCAAAGAAACAGAATCTGAACGAATGGAAACTCCTGTATCCGGACGGTGGGGTAATGATGTCCGGATACAGGAGTTTTGACATGGTGGTATCCAGGGAGGAGCTGTTTCATGAAAAAAATAATGTTCCTGATGTTTTTATTGTTATGTCTGACCGTAGGTGCCTGCCGTCAGCCGGAACCTGCACCGGAAGTTCCCACAGTAACGGTAACACCCACATCCATAGAGCAGTCAGTGGAAACGGTTACGAAAGAGGAACCGGTGGAACTTACCGTTTACAGCCAGGTGTCCGGTTTTCAGGGGGAACAGCAGGGGTGGTTTGCCAAAGTGCTGCTGGACAAATTTAATGTGGTACTGCATATTGTTCCTGACCTGCCGGAGGATGAATGGAAGGAAAAGGGAACAAAGGGTGACATTCTGGTATTTGGCAGCGATGGAGAGGTTTACCGGAATGCAGTGGCACAGGGCTGGCTGCTGGACTGGGAAGAAAATGATCTGATGAAAAAACACGGAGCATATCTGGCAGAGCATTTGCATAAAGCACTGGAGTATAACCGGAGTCTGACGCCGGAAGCGGGTGGCGTGTATGGGTTCGGGCATGGTGCGGCGGATGACTGGGAGGAAATAGAAACGATTCTTTATTATTGGGATATCCGTTGGGACTGGTATAAAAAACTGGGATATCCGGAGGTGAAAAATCTGGAGGAGTTCGCTGCGGTTTTAGAGAAAATGCAGCTGCTTGCCCGGGCGGAAACGGTAGGAAAAGAAGTATATGCCCTTTCTTTCTGGCGGGAGTGGGATGACACCATGGTATTTTATGTGCGTTCCATGGTGTCAGCGTATTATGGCTATGATGAGTTTCCTTTTGGGTTTTACGATACGGAAACCGGTGGGTTCCATGGGGCACTGGAAACAGACGGACCGTATCTGGAACTGCTTCGCTTTTTCAACACATTATACCGGAAAGGACTGTTAGACCCGGATTCCAAAACCCAGACCTATGAAGAAGCGTTAAAGAAATTAGAGAATGGGGAAGTACTGTTTTCCCTGTTTGGGTATGCCGGAAGCATGGCATATAATACCAACCCGCATTTGGAGGGCAACATGTATATGGCCAGTCTGATTCCGGAGGAAGCTTCCCCGGCGGCTGATGGCATGAGTGTATACGGAGGCAGAAGAATCTGGGCAATCAGTGCAGATACACCGTATCCGGAACTCTGCATGGAACTTTTGAACTGGTTCTGTACACCGGAGGGCAGAATGGTGTGCGAATATGGTCCGCAGGGACTGATCTGGGACTATGATGCAGAAGGAAACACCTATTTTACGGAGTTTGGAAAGACCTGTTACTGGAACAGGGAGACGTTACTGACAGGAGAGTACGAAGGATTTTGTTACGGCGATGGTTTTCCACAGATAAATAACGTGACCTGGAACATCAATGCGGAAAATCCGGATTCCAATGGGGAAACCTATAACCAGGAACGCTGGAAAAGTAATATTCCTGCGGCTTCCTGCGCGATGGAGCAGGACTGGAGGGAGTATACCGGGGCACAGACAGCGCAGGAGTATGTAAATGGCAGAAACCATACCGTAATTCCGGCAGTACCGTATGAAGAAGCAACCCCAGAGGGACAACTTAAGCAGGCATGGGAAACGGTGGCTGCCCGTATCGTGGAAGGGTCCTGGGATGCCATTTATGCAGAGTCAGAGGAAGCGTTTGAAAAAATCGTTTCCGAGATGCAGGCAGAAGCAGACGCCTGCGGTTATGCAGACTGTGTGGCATGGTGTGAAAAGGAAGCAGAAAAACGCTGGGAGCTGGAGGAAAAAGTGCGGAAATGAAACGCAAAATTCCTTGCAATTTCTTCGTTTTTTCTGTATAATTTATGGCAATCAAAATAACTGCGGATTAGCTTAAAGCATAAAAGAAGAAACAAAGCGGCCGATGGAAAAAGCCTCTCTGCAGGGCAGGGTAGGAAGAGGAGAATGTTATGAAAGAAATCATGGAGACCGTCTATATTGCAGACGATGAAGCAAACATCAGGGAAGGTTTGAAATATATTGTTGACTGGAAAGAAATGGGTTTTACTATATGCGGCGAGGCCGGGAATGGTGAAGATGCCCTGCGGGACATTCTGGAACTGAAACCGTCCCTGGTGCTGATTGATATGCGTATGCCGAAACTGTATGGTCTGGAAGTAATCGAACAGGCCAAGGCGCAGGGATTTACCGGAACCTTTGTGATTTTAAGCGGTTATTCGGATTTTAAATATGCCCAGGCAGCCATGAAATTTGGTGTGCAGTATTATCTGACGAAACCGATGGATGAAGAAGAACTGGAAAAAGTGGTAATGGAAGTATATGATACCATTCAGGCAGAGCGGCAGAAAAAATCGGACAATGAGTTTTTCCGCCGCAAATCCAAAAAAGAAATTTTTCAGGATATTCTGAAGGATGAAGTGGATTACGGACTTCTGAATTTAAAGGAATTAAAGCTGGATGCAGAGGTTTACCAGGTGGTATTATATGAGAACTTCCAGATTGGGGAGCTGGAGCTGCCGTACCAGTTTGCGGATATGTTTATGGTGGCGGACAGCGGAACCAATTCTTTTGAACATTTTGTGGTGAAAGGAAAAAATGTTCTGCTGTTAAAAGGAAATTTTGCGATTGAAAAGTTCCAGCGCTTTTTAAAACATTATGAGTCTGCGCCGCAGAAGGGCAGTCCGTTAGATACCCTGTTTCTTGCCTATGGAAAGGCAGTGGCGGATATCCGGGAGCTGAAAACTTCCTATGAACAGGCAGTGCTTCTGCTGGGACGGCGTTTCTTCTGTGAAAAAGGCCAGCATGTTCTTGGATATGCAGAACTTCCGTCCCTGGAACAGGAACTGGGTGTCCTGGATATTTCCCAGGTGGAAGGATACTGCACAAAACTGACGGATTTTCTGCAGACCTTTAACCGCCGCAAAGTAAATGAAACGTTACAGGAACTGGAAAACTATCTGTATCATGTAGATACCGATATTTCTTCCGTGCGTTTATTTGTAACTGATTTATATCTGCAGGTGAAGGAAATGATGAACCACCGCTATAATGCAGTGACGCTTCCGTTTGATTCCAACCAGGACTGTATTGCTTTTATCAATGAACAGCATTACTTATATGAAATCACGGACTATTTTGCAGAACAGTTCGAGGAGGTTATGAATTCCATCGGAAATTCTTCCAGGGACAGTGTTCTGGATGACATTCTGTATTATATTGAGCATAATTACCATACCAACATCAAGCTGGAAGGTATTGCGGCACTGTTTGGCTACAACAGCTCTTATCTTGGAAAAATTTTCAACAAGACGGTAGGAGAAAGCTTCAATTCCTATGTGGACCAGGTACGTATTAAGCATGCCATTGAGCTTCTGGTGGAAAATAAGCATAAGGTGTATGAAATTGCGGAACTGGTAGGCTATAAGAATGTGGACTACTTCCATAAAAAATTCAAGAAATATGTGGGAGAGAGTCCGGCAGAATACCGGAAAAAGATGGATTTACAGGAAGAATAAAATATTTTGATTGCTTTTTTCAGAAAGCTGGCATATAATAGCCTATAGTATAGTTTTGAGAACTATTTTGGTTTTTTTGGGAAGAAAGGGGAAGCATGTGATGGAATTGAAACATAGAACAGGGTCCGTTTGGAAAAAGGCAGTGATTTCTTTTCTGGCAGTGCTGCTTGTACTTGGGGGGACTGCACCGGTGGAAGCACGTGCCGCAGGAAAAAGCATATCAATTGACGGTTATATGGATGACTGGGACGGACTGCCGGGTTCTTATGAATATAACTGGGACAATTCTGCCAACTGCTGGTACTGGGGTGTCTGGGTAAACGGTCAGTGTTATAAAACACCGGTAGGTGAATACAGCACGGATGTACGCCATTATATCCAGTTATACCGCGATGAAGCCGGAGTTTATTTACATATTGTATTTTCCAGGGATTACTGGAATGGTTTTAATGGGTATGATTACCAGTTTACGTTTGACCGTGCGACAACAAAGTTCCAGATTGCGGATGAAAGCGGAAGACAGCTGGATGAAATTATTCACAGATACGCACCGGGGCACTATTCTGCCATTGTAAAACATGGGGATTCCCAGCATAGTTTTAATAATGTTGTTGCCGGTGAGGCGGCGTTGTATGTGCCGGAGGACCGTGTAAACCGGGAACTGGAACTGTTCATTCCATACGAGTCCTTCAATATGCAGAATCCAAGGGCAGAGGCGGAAAATGCATCCAGAGTTACTTTTTTTACACCGAATCTGATGTACCGCCGCATTAATGCGGAAGGTGCACCTACCGGAGCGGTAATTTCCGCAGCAGCAGGTCTGGGAATGGTCGGTATGTATTTTGCATCAAAGACCGGAAAGCTGGGAAAACGAAAAAAGAATAAGTAGCAGAGAGTCGGTATATCAGGCTGTTGTCAGCGTATGTTTTGCAACAGCCTTTTCGTCATATAAAAAGGGAGGAAGGTCGTGGAACGGAGATATTACAAGTATACATTCAAGATGAATGCCATGCATGATACAGCCGGTGGAAAGCCACATGCCCATACCTTTTTTATTGTATTGTTTATTCACTCTAAAAAACAGGATGTATTTGTGGAATATGCCGTGATAGAAAATAAAATACAGGAGTATCTGGAAACGTTTACAAATACCCTGATTAATGACCATGAGGAATTTCATGCGAAGAATCCGGTCATAGAAAACATGGGAATGGTCTTTTTTGAACGACTTTCTGAAATTATCAGCTCTAAGGAATATGAGCTGGTAAAACTGGAAATCAGCGATAATATTCTGAAAAAATTTGTAGTATGTTCGGATGTGGTAGTTGGTAACTGTGGAAACATTGTGAAGCTGGATAAGAGAAGATAGTGTGACGTTCTCGGAATGGGGAGTAGTATGGTAAAATATATCATAGGTGTAATTTTGCTGATTCTCTGGCTGTATGCGCTGCATGTACTGAAAAAGACAAAGCTGGATTTTTTCCGCTTTCTGGTGGGAGCAGCCGGGATGTTCTTTTTTCTGCTGTTTTATGCGTTTAATACGCTGCTGGTGCCGTTTTCCTATCTGGTGACCAGTATATCCGGTTTTATTGGCAGACTGACCGGATGCTTTGATGTATATTCCAGTTATGGAATTCTGGCAATTCAGGGCAAAGATATTGTAAATGTTTATATTGATTTTGAGTGCTCCGGCATTCTGGAGATTATTACATATATCAGCATGATTATGTTTTTTCCGGCGTACCAGTTGTATGAGAAGATTATCCACCAGGTTCTGGGAACTCTGTACATTTTGGGAGCCAATGTGCTGAGACTGTCATTTATCGGTATTGTGACGTATTACACGGGGATGGAGTATTATTACCTGACCCATGCCATTATTGCAAGACTTCTGTTTCTTGTGCTGATTATGGCACTGTATTTTTACACGTTTACGAGAACACAGATTTTAAAACAAAAAGTGGGTAAGTTTGATTATGTTTAGTTGGCTGGCAGATGAACTGTATGCCTGGATGAGCTGGCTGATTATTCCGTTTATTGTGGAAATCATTCCGGCGATAGGCAATTTTATTATCCTCATAAAAAAGACCATCCGATGCAGGATATATCCGGAGAGAGAGCTGGATTTTCTTCCCCAGATTTCCCTGCTGATACCGGTATATAATTCGGCAGGAACGCTGGAAGGCTGTATCGATTCCATCGATAAAAGCACCTACCCGAATGAACTGATTGATGTTATTCTGGTCAATAATAAAAGTCCGGATAACAGTTTTGAAATTTATGTAAAATGCCAGGAAAAGTATAAGACATTAAAAATGCAGTGGCTGAATGCCGGTCAGGGAAAGTCAAAAGCGTTAAATCTTGCCCTGTTTAATTCCGAAGGCAAGTATATTATAAATATTGACAGTGATGGCAAGCTGGAAGAGCATGCTCTGTACAATATGGTCCGGAAGTTTGAAAACAATAAGGACATTCACTGTATGACCGGTATTATTCTGACGGAGCCTCCGTTAGTCGAGCAGACAAAAAAGAAAGCCCTGCGCTTTTTACAGAGGATTGAATTTCTCGAATATGGACAGGCGTTTTTAGTTGGACGTAATTATAATTCCGAATATAACACTATTTTTACGTTGTCAGGAGCGTTTTCTGCGTTTCGTAAATCCACGATTCTGAAAACGCAGTTATACAATACCAATACCATCTGTGAAGATGCCCATCTGACAATGCAGGTAAAAAAACTGCTGAATCAGGCAGTGGCACTCTGCGAATCTGCCATATTTATGGTAGACCCGATTGAAAGCATGGAAAAGCTGTATACCCAGCGGCAGCGCTGGCAGATTGGGGAACTGGAAGTATTCCACATGTTCCACGGAACGCACAATCTGAAATACCGGAGATTTTTTTCCGACGCCAATATCCGGCTTCTGTGCGTGGACCATACCGTGGCATTCCCGAGACTTATCTGGTGTTTTGCACTGGTGGCACTGGGATTTTATAAGTACAGCATGAAAATGATTGCTACGGCAATGTTCTGGATTTACATGATGTATGTGCTGGTGGCATTCCTCAACTGGATTGCCTGTATCTGTTTTCTGTGGGACTATGAGGACCTGCGGAAGTACTACATAAAGAAGTTCTTTTATTTGTTTGCCCTTCCCGGCTATAACATGATAACATTCTTTATCCGTATGGCGGGAATTGTAAACTCCATTACCAGGGGCAGCAGCTGGAAAACCCTGACGTACAAGGAAGAGTTCCGGCTGATAAAAGAAGCAATTAAAGATGATTTTACCCTGAAGAAAGAAAAAAAGGAGAGGGAGAAGATGAACAGACGGTGGGTACGGTTACTGATTCTGTTTGGATTTCTGATAGTAAACATAACCTGTGCCTTGTATTTTCTGAAGCGGAATACAGAAAACAATTATTCCCATTATGCCAAGATGCAGGAGAACCTTCTGAATTCCATTGTGAATACAACGAATAAAGATGTAAACACAATGGCACACGCCATCAGTCTGGCAAAGACTTCCGGCGGACAGGCGTTTTATCTGTATGATAAAACGAATGGAATTTTTACAGTATACCAGGATACACAGGAGGAGGTGGCAGACGCTTCCCTGGCGCAGGTGCTGCTGGACCAGGAACAGATTTATACCGGAGATCCGGATGGAAAACGGGTAATGTCTTCCAGGGCAGTGGAACTGGATGGCAGGGAATATATTGTAGCAATGGGGATGCTGACTTCGTATATTGATGACGATTTAAACACAACCCAGTACAATATGTTTGTTCTGATGGAATTTACGGTATTATATCTGGTGGTGGTGTGTATTTCCCTTCGTGCCATCAATGTGGATAAAAAACATGGAGATGAGCTGCGTCAGCTGGAAAGTGAATTTGATGAATACAAAAACAAACTGGCAGCAGAGTCAGAAAGGGAAGAACTGGAACGTATTACACGAAAGCGGGTGGAAGGAATTTATCCCTTCTCCTTTGTTTTGAAGCTGAAAGAACGTCTGGAGAAGAATGGCATTACCTACCGGATGGTAACGTTTCAGCTGGACGCAGAGCAGGAGGAAGAACTGGCAAAACTTTCAGAACGCTATAATGCCTATTTTGGCAGAGATGAAGCAAAATATTACATGATTATTGTGAAGGACCTGGAACAGGAAGAGGACATTGTCCGGGAAATCACAGGAATAGGAGGGAAGGAATTTGGTAAACCAGTACAAGTATAAGTTTTATTTAAATGCAAACCATGCAATTTTTATTAACAACGTGCTGGGCCAGATGCACCCGCACACCTGGGAAATCATGATAGAGGTGCTGAACACGAAAGAAAATTTCGTACAGTTTGACCGGGTAGAGGCCGTTATCAGCAAGATTTTTGAAAAATACCAGGATCAGTTCATCAATACGCTGGAACCATTCAACAAGGTGAATCCAACGCTGGAAAACATGGTGGTCCACTTTAAGCGTATGATTGAAGAGGAAATCCGTGATTATGGCATGGTACTGTTGTCCATTGAAATCAGTGAGACTCCTTCCAGGTCGTATATTGTAAATTCCTACGACGAAGTAGAAGGAAAATATCTGGACATGAACAAGTATGTAAATGATGAAGAAAATTTTATCGACCAGATTGTCCAGAAAAATAAGGATACGGAAGAAGAACCGGAGGAGGAATCTGCTGAAGAAGCAGGGAAAACGCCGGAATATGACGAGCCGGAGTTTGACGAACCGGAATACGAAGAGGCTGCGTACGAAGAACCGGAGTATGAGGAAGAAGACTACAACTACATAGAAGACAATGAGGATGAGGAATACAGCCTCCGGGATAAGTATGGTTTCTATGACGAATATGAAGACGAATATGAAGACGAAGAGGAAGAAGAGGACGGACCGGAAGAAAAACAGGAACGCAGAATCCGTTTTTCCTTTGGAAAAATAGAAGAACTGGTAAAACAGGTAAAGTTTGTCTTCGTTGTGCTTGTAGGAATTGGTTCTTTCTTAAAACTGGTAAAATGGCATCACTGGAGTGGAGCACGAAAAGACTTTTTTGAAACGCTGCGTCAGTTTGATTCCATAAAGTTTGAGAAGAAATAAGAACAAAACAGGACAAGAAAAAGAGACTGCTGCAAAGAAGGTACAGCAGTCTCTTTTCGTATGATTTTATAGGAGAGTTAATTAGTTTTCACTTTTACCACTACCGGGAAGTCTGTAAATTTCTTTGGCCCATGTACTTTGAGACCTTCGCTGGTCTGTTCATAGGCAGCCTTGCCGTGGTATCCCAAAATTTCCACATCTGCAATGATTCCCTGGAAGGCCGTGGAATTTTCATGGCCGCCGGAAGCAAGGGAAGTAATACAAAGTTCACCATCTTCCGGATAATTCATGCAGGCAGCATAGATGGAACCGTGGCCTGCGGTGAAGCGGAAGTCTCTGCTGGTATATTTTTTGTTATGTTCATCGGAAAATTTGCCTTCGTTTTCTTTGGTCGGACCTTCTGCACAGGCACGCCATGGCTTACTGTTGTAAATGGCTTCTCCATTTATTTTTAACCAGGCACCGATTTCTTTTAAGATTTTCGTATCTTCTTCCGGAATGGAACCGTCTCCCTTTGGACCTACATTTAAAAGCAGGTTGCCGTTTTTGCTGACTACATCAATGAGGTAGCAGACGATTTCGTATGAGGTTTTGTAATCCAGTTCCGTTGTGTAGCACCAGGAATTGTGGGCAATGGCGGTGTCCGTCTGCCAGTGGTAAGGCTTGGTATCGGCAAATTTGCCACGCTCTACATCCACAATGGCGCTGCCGAACGGCATGGCATCGTGTTTGTAGCAGATGGCAACCGGAGTGCCCCATTCCACACCGCGGTTGTAGTAGTAGGCGGTAATTTTCTTTAAGGTGTCTTTGTAACCTTCATGCTGAATCCACCAGTCAAAGTAAAGAATGCGCGGGCGGTAGTTGTCAATCAGCTCACAGGTGCGCAGCAGCCAGTCCTCCAGAAATTCCTCAAACGGATACGGAGTGGCAAAGATATCGGACTGGTCCGGCTGTTCCTGCAGGGATGGCCAGTAAAAGTCACCGCACTGCAGTGGTTCTTTGATATCACTGTCAAAATCTTTGCCGTTGCCCATAAACCATAAATGTTCTGCACGGTGGGTCGATGTGGCAAAGGTCATGTTTCTTTTTTCAAATTCTGTTTTTAATTCGCCGAGGACATCCCGTTTTGGTCCCATTTTTACTGCATTAAACTCAGAAAGTTCACTGTTATACATCTGGAACCCGTCATGGTGTTCTGCGACAGGAACGACATATCTGGCACCGGCCTCCTGGAACAGGTCAGCCCATTCTGCCGGGTCAAAGTTATCTGCCGTGAACATTGGAATGAAGTCCTTATACCCAAATTCTTTGTGTGGACCGTAAGTGGCAACGTGGTGTTCAAATTCCCGTGTGCCCTGGATGTACATATTTCTGGAATACCATTCATTGGCAAAGGCCGGAATACTGAACAAACCCCAGTGAATGAAAATACCGAATTTGGCTTTGGAAAACCAGCCCGGAATTTCCATATCGGTGAGGGAACTCCAGTCTGCGGAGTAAGGTCCCTTTGCAATGACGTCATCAATGGTTTTTAAGTAAGCTTTTTTATCCATGGAATCCTCCTTGTATGTTGTACCGCTTGTTTGTTATAGCATATCATGAAGGCTATTCAGCGGCAACCGCAAAAATCAGATGTATGTTACAGCAGTTTTAAAAGGGCAGCCACTTTTTTGCGCTCCTCCGGTGTCAGCCGTTTTGTCAGTTCCGTAATCAGCATGTTCCGTTCCGCAGGAGTGAAGCTTTCGCCACTTTTGTTCAGTGTGGCGTTGGCTTTCAGCAGGAGAGGAAGGGCTTTGTCAAGGGAAGTATTGCTGGTCTGTTCCAGCAGTTCGGCAATTACTGCCTTTTTCATCGGGGAAAGGTTCTGGAATAATGGGTCGTTTAAAATAGTGTCTGACATAATCAAACCTCCGTTTTTTTATTATTATGATTAAATACAATACGCTCCGCAGGCGGAAGTTATTCTGTGAATCTGTCTGGAATTTCTAATCAGAAGCAAACAGGCTTTTTAACAACTCCAGGGTTTCTTTCTGATCTTCGTTTAACATAGAGGTCAGACCGCCGCCAGGAGGGAATGCTGTGGTGTTGCTGCTGGTGGCAGTTTCAGAAGAGGGCTGTGTTTCCGGCGTGACCGGATTGCCGGAAAAAGAGGCTGGTCCGCTGTCAGAACCGGGAACTGTTTCGCCCTGGAAAAACTGGGAAAACAGACCGGACAGTCCGCTTCCAAAGGAAGAGTCAGAGGAATCCGTGTTCTGGGAAAACAGTCCGCCCATGTTCAGCAAATCTCCATAAGTGTCGTAGAAATTTTTGGCCCGGATAACATTCAGGAACATACTGATGATTTCCCGCTCATCTCCGGTACAGATCCGGGACAGGCAGCCAAGCAGTCCCTCAAGGTCTGTAATGAAAAAATTAATCATGCCGAACAGACCGTTTTCCTGTCCCGCCTGGGCGGCATCATGGAAAAGAGCAGAAAAGGGGGAACCGTTTTGCAGGTGGAATTCCTGGAATAATTTCAATGTTTCCGAAAATTCCAAAAATTTTGTCAACAGCTCAATGGGATGACGGCAGGACGGCTGGAGAAAAGGGAGTGCCGCAGCCAGCAGATGTGCCGTGTGGCTGCGGAAAGGAAACGGAAAAGAATCCGGAGTGCTGTCTGGTACCGATGTCATTTGTTGTCCTCCTTTCTTCCGGACGGTTGATGGAAATGTGGAAACCTCCGTTACTGGAATTATATGTGGCAGGAGGAAAGATATGTCAGGAAAGAAATAGTCCGATTTTTTACGGATATGTTCACAAAATATAGCAACTATCTGTTAAGTTTATTGGAAAAATAACAATTTTATAAACAATTTTCGAAAGAATCTATTGACGTACAATTTATAAAATGGTATTATAATTGTATAAACATTAACTGTTCAGTAAAGACCGGCGCACCTGAAAGAAGGTCAGATAACAGTGATGTAAAAAAATGTCGGAGGTGGACATCATGAAGAAAAAGAAAGGATTGTCACTTGTAGTAAAGCTTATTATGCTGGCGGTAATTCCGGTACTGCTGACAGGAGCTGTAGTTACGCTTGTGGGTGTTAATTCTTTAACAAACGGAATGGGTACTACAAAGCTGGAGGATCTTGGTTTTATGGCGCAGAGTGTGTCTGTAGCATATGATGCCCTGGACGGAGGAGAGTATTATCTGGATGGGGATAATCTGATGAAAGGTGATTTGAATATTACGGAACAGACGGCACTGCTGGATTCGTTCATGGCCAGCAGCAATGTTGAGGTGACGTTTTTCTATGGCGATACCCGCCGTGCTACTACTATTCTAAATGCTTCCGGAAACCGCATTGTGGGAACGGCTGCCACAGAGGCTGTATACGAGGCAGTTGTTGGTCGCGGAGAATTATATGAAGCAAACAATGTACCGATTAATGGAGAACAGTATTATGCAGCCTACCTGCCGTTAAAGAACGGCAGTGAAGTAATTGGTATGCTGTTCTGCGGTGCACCACAGACAGAGGTGGAAGCGTTTATCAGCAGCAAAGCAGCTGCCATGATTACGGCTTTTGTAGTGGTGCTTGTTGTCTGTGTTGTATTTGTAAGTATTTCGGTATTCAGTCTTGCCAAAGGACTGAAGGCGGCAGAAAGAGCTGTTACAGGTCTGTCAGAAGGAAATCTTTCTGTGGAAATTGATGAAAAGAGCAGGAAACGTGGAGACGAGCTTGGTGACATGGTACGTGGTGTGGCTGAGTTAAAGGAGCGGCTGACTGCGGTTGTATCCAGAATACGTACAGCTTCGGATGACTTGTTTAAGGCTGGTAACGAAGTAAATACCATGGCAGCTGAAATTAATATGTCTACAGAAGAAATATCCAATGCGGTAAATGACATAGCAAAGGGAGCTTCTTCCCAGGCAGAAGAAATTGAAGTTGCTTCTGGCAGAATCAATGAGATGGGCACTGTAATCGAACATATTGTGGAAAGCGTTGCCGTACTGGATGAGACTTCCGGCAATATGAAGAGATCCGGTGATGATTCCCTGCAGATTGTACATGATCTTTCCGGTTCCAATGACCGTACCATGGATGCGGTGGACCGTATTTCCAGACAGATTTATGCAACAAATGAATCTGCAAACAAGATTAGTGAAGCAGTAGAACTGATTACAGATATTGCATCCCAGACCAATCTGTTATCTCTGAATGCTTCCATCGAGGCAGCCAGAGCAGGCGACCAGGGACGTGGATTTGCGGTGGTTGCTGACCAGATCCGCAGCCTGGCAGAGCAGTCCGGCAGTTCGGCATCCCATATTACCTCCATTATCAATGATTTGCTTAAGGATTCCGAACAGACAGTAAAGGTAATGCAGGAAGTACAGGCAATTGTAAATGAGCAGAGAGCAAAATTAGAGGAAACAAAGAACCAGTTCGCCAATGTGGCAACCGGTATCGAACAGTCCAGAACAGAAACAAACGGCATTAAGGGTCAGACAGAAATCTGCGATACAGCAAGAGTGACTATTGTAGATATTATATCCAACCTGTCTGCAATTTCCGAAGAAAATGCCGCATCTTCGGAAGAAACCACAGCGTCCATGGCGGAATTAAGCTCCACGATTGGAACACTGGCTGATTCTGCAGAGCAGCTGCAGAAAATTTCCGGAGTACTGGAAGAGGAGATGAAGTTCTTCAAGTTGTAATACAATAGCAATATTCCCGGACAGGGAAAGAAATAAAAAATAAAAACTGCTTCCAAGGTTGTTTTGAGGAAACTCACAGACTTGGAAGCAGTTTTTTTCTGTCTGGCAGGAAAGAAGTTATTCCGGATAAATCAGTCGTTCGTCCGAAAGGTTGTCCAGTACTTCCCGAAGGAATTTCTCTGCCAGATAATTTGCCATTGGCAGGTTCATATCGAGATAATTGCCGCAGGCAATGGCAGAAGCTCCAGGGACTTCGTCTTTGTAGTCACGGATGAAGGTGAACAGTTCTTTCATTAACGGTACAATATCCCTGGATTCATAGTCGCCTGCCAGCAGCAGGTAGCAGCCGGTGCGGCAGCCCATAGGTCCGAAGTACACTACTTTGGAACCGAATTCTGTGTGGTTGCGCAGAAAAGTAGCAGCCAGATGTTCGATGGTATGAAGTTCTGCAGTGTTCATGACTGGTTCAAAATTTGGACGGGTCATGCGGATATCAAAAGTAGTAATGGTTTCTTCACCAACGTTGTCCTTGCGGGAAACATAAATGCCCGGCAGGAGCGTAAGGTGGTTGATGGTAAAGCTTGCAATTGGTTTCATAATATCCTCCTGGTGTGATTTTTTTGGGGTATTGGTTCAGAACAGGTCTGTCAGCTCTTCAAAAGAAGAAAGTCTGTAATCGTACCGGGTTGCTTCTCCAAAACCGTATGCGGCAAAGGCAAATGGCACACCGGCTTCTTCGGCAGCGGTCTGGTCACCGTAAGTATCCCCGACATACACCGGAGACTGTAAATGGTGGCGTTCCACCATCTGCCTGATATTATCAGCTTTTAAAAGGCCGGTAGTTCCCGGACAGGCAAAGTCTGTGAAATATTTACCGAAATCATGTCCTTCCAGATAAGACTGGATGTAGCCGTCTTCACAGTTGCTGACAATAAACAGCTTGTATTTTTCAGCCAGTTTCTTTAACGTGTCTTCGATGTTGCCAAGGAGAATACCGCCATGTTCCGTAAGATACGGACACTGTTCCACAACACAGACTCTCATAATTTCAATGCCACGCTCTGCAGGAACACTGGTGAACAGTTTTACTGCGATATCGACCAGCGGCAGGCCATACAGGGATTTTAGTTTCGGTCCGGTAATTTCGTCAGTGACATCCGGGTATCGTTTTACTACTTCCGTCCAGATTCGGGCAGCGTCTTCCGTGGTATCCCACATGGTGCCGTCCAGGTCAAAAATAATACTGTCAATCATGGTAAAATCCTTTCTTAATGCTTCTTTGTTATAGTGAATTTTAATATTCCGGTTTTTGCAGTAATTCCAAAAAGAACTTTGCCGGTTCTGCCAGCGGCAGGCTGGAATCATAGGCCGCCACCAGCTTTCGCGGAGGAATTTTGTCTTTGATTTTCAATATATACAGATTGTCCGGTGCATGCTTTGTCATACAGTAATCCGGTACAAAGGCAATGCCAAGTCCGATGGAAGCCAGATCAATCAGCAGGTCATTACTGTTTAATTCAATGGCTGGAGCCAGGTCGATGGAATGGCTTAAAAACTGTTCATGCAGAAACACACTGGTGGTAGAAGTTTTTTCCAGCATTAAAATCGGCTGGGAGGATAACTCCCGCAGCGTCAGTTCCTGTTCCTCAAATGGATAGGCAGTCTTGTCCGCAATGAAAATATCCTGAAATTCTTTAATCGGAAGGATATGCATGGTATTGTTCAGTGCTGGATTCGGTGAATTGGTAATAATGATATCTGCCCGGTTACCGTCCAGAAAGCCGGCACAGTTCTGGGAAGAGGCATTCATTACCTTGATGTGCACATCCGGATACTGCTTATGGAACTGGTTGAAAAAAGGCACCAGAAAATAACGGCAGATTGTGTCGTTGGCAGCGATGCGCAGCTGGACACCACCGGATTCCTTGGCGGAAAGAAGCTGACCTTCTCCTTTAACAATCAGGTTGATGGCAGGTTCAATGTGTTTAAATAAAATTTCACCCTCTTTGGTCAGACTGACCTTTTTGGTGCTGCGGGTAAACAGGGTCTGTCCCAGACGGCGTTCCAGTACCTTGATGGACTGGCTGACAGCGGACTGGGAGATGAAAAGTTCCTGGGCAGCATCAGAGAAGCTTAAGGAACGTGCTACATGGTAAAAAACTTTGTAAAGTTCATAATTGACGTCCAGGGAAATCCCTCCTTTTCTTATGGGGTTGGGAAAGTGGTTCATAAAATGAGCACAACAGGAACAAAATCCATGTTCCACAAACAGAGTCAGCCCCCGGAAAAACTTGTTTTTCCGGTGTCGGTCTCTATTTGCAGAACTTTGTTCTGCTTCTATGTTATCACATTAGTGCAAATAATAAAAGTATTAAAATTTATAATACTCATTTTCAGTATTTAGACATCTAAAGATGATATATTTACAAAAATAAATGCGCATGATATGATATAGGTACAGGAAGGAGCTGAAAGGATATGATTTCCTATAAAAAATTGTTTTTGATGATGGAAGAGAGGGAAATCACGAAAGAAAAATTAAAAAAAGAGCTGGGAATATCTTCTGCGACTATGGCAAAGCTGGCAAAAAATGAAGAGGTTGCCATGTCAACCATTCAGAGTTTATGTAAGTTTTTTGACTGCCAGCCGGGTGCTGTTTTGTCCTATGAAAAAGAAATAGAGGAAACTTCCATACTGTTCAGACTCAGGGAAGAAAAAGACATGAAGTTAAAAGGTGGATTATATCATCAGACACAGGTCAGACTGGCATACAATTCCAACCACATGGAGGGCAGTAAACTGACGGAAGAACAGACGAGAAGTATTTATGAAACCCAGACCATTGGAGTGACGGAAGGATATGAGAAAGTCGATGATATTATTGAAACAGTAAATCATTTCCGATGTTTTGATTACATTTTGTCCGTGGCAGAGAAGGAATTGTCAGAAGAAATCATGAAACAGATTCATCTGCTGTTAAAAAGTGGAACAACAGACAGCCAGAAAGAATGGTTTGCGGTTGGTGATTACAAGAAACGTCCCAATATGATTGGGGATATGGTGGAGACTGCCCATCCTTCCAACGTTGCGGCGGAAATAAAGCAGTTACTAAAAATATACAGGGAAAACAGTAATATCACATTTGAAGATATTATTGAGTTTCATTACAGATTTGAGAAAATACATCCATTCCAGGATGGCAATGGGCGTGTAGGCAGACTGATTATGTTTAAGGAATGCTTAAAAAATAATATACCGCCGTTTATAATTGAGGATGTTTCCAAAGAGTATTATCGTAGAGGGCTAAAGGAATATACAACGGAAAAAGGATATTTAGTAGAAACGTGCAGAGCTTCCCAGGATAGTTATAAGAAACTGCTGGAGTATTTTGAGTATGTTTAGGAGGGTAATTAGCCTGATTTATAAAAGTATTAAAATTTATTAATTTTCATAATAACAGACTCTGTGTTAAAATAAAAGACAAGGATAATAGAAGGTCCTTTTTTGTAACCTGTAAAGTAACTATTCAGCACAGACCGAATCACTTGCTGATGAGGTCGTATGACAGTGATTCAGGGGGTGAGCAAATCCCATCAGCGAAGCTGATTTTCATGGATTTGCGAATCGTAATTATGAAGGTACTGAATAGTTACCCTGTAAAAAATAACGAATGAACTTGGAGGTAAAGTCCGATGGCTAATGTAAGAAGAGTTTATGCCGAAAAGAAGCCGGCTTATGCAGTCAGAGCTGAAGAACTCATGAATGAAATCAAAGAATACTTAAACATCCAGACCGTATCTGGTGTGCGTGTTCTTGTGCGTTACGATGTGGAAAATGTAAGTGAGGAAACTTATAAGAAAGCATTAGTTACCGTGTTTTCTGAGCCTCCGGTAGATTATGTATACGAAGAAAACTTCGAAATGAACGCAGGAGACAAGGTATTCTCCGTAGAATATCTTCCAGGCCAGTTTGACCAGAGAGCAGACTCCGCAGAGCAGTGTGTAAAGCTCTTAAACGAGAGCGAGGAGCCTGTCATCCGCAGTGCAACCACTTACGTGTTAAGCGGTTCCGTATCGGACGAAGAAGTAGAGCAGATTAAGGGCTACTGCATTAATCCGGTAGATTCCCGTGCAGCTTCCGAGGCGAAGCCGGAAACACTGGCAACGGTATTTGAAGATCCTGCTGACGTTATTATTTATAATGGTTTTAAGGATATGCCGGAAAATGAACTGAAGGCACTGTATGATTCCCTGGGTCTTGCCATGACTTTCAAGGATTTCTTACATATCCAGAATTATTTTAAGAACGAAGAGAAGAGAGATCCATCCGTAACCGAAATCCGTGTGCTGGATACTTACTGGTCTGACCACTGCCGTCACACCACCTTCTCCACCGAATTAACCGATGTTTCCTTCGAAGACGGCGATTACAGAGCACCAATCGAGGCTTCCTACCAGAACTATTTAAAGAGCCGCGAAGTAATGTATGCCGGTCGTGATGATAAGTTTGTCTGCTTAATGGACCTTGCTGTATTTGCCATGAAGCAGTTAAGAGCAGACGGCAAGTTAGAGGATATGGAAGTATCTGATGAAATCAATGCCTGCTCCATTATCGTTCCTGTGGAAATCGATGGCCAGACCGAAGAGTGGCTGGTATTCTTCAAGAACGAGACCCACAACCATCCAACCGAAATCGAGCCATTCGGTGGTGCGGCTACCTGTCTTGGCGGTGCTATCCGTGACCCACTGAGCGGTCGTGGTTATGTATACCAGGCAATGCGTGTGACCGGTGCTGCTGACCCTACCGTAGCAATTAAGGACACACTTTCCGGTAAGCTTCCTCAGAGAAAGATTGTTACTGGTGCCGCCAATGGTTACAGCTCCTATGGTAACCAGATTGGTCTGGCTACTGGTCTGGTTGATGAAATCTACCATCCAAACTATGTGGCAAAGAGACTGGAAATCGGTGCTGTTATGGGTGCCGCTCCAAGACGAAACGTAATCCGTGAAAATTCCGATCCGGGCGATATCATCATCTTAATGGGTGGACGTACCGGTTGTGACGGCTGTGGCGGTGCAACCGGTTCCTCCAAGGCACATACCACTGAATCCATTGCAACCTGTGGCGCAGAAGTCCAGAAGGGTAATGCCCCAACCGAGCGTAAGCTGCAGAGATTATTCCGCAGGGAAGAAGTAACGAAGTTAATCAAGAAGTGTAACGACTTCGGTGCCGGCGGTGTTTCCGTTGCCATCGGTGAGCTGGCTGACGGTCTCCGTGTTGACCTTGACAAGGTGCCAAAGAAGTACGCAGGTCTTGACGGTACCGAGCTTGCCATTTCCGAATCCCAGGAGCGTATGGCACTTGTAGTTGCTGCCAAGGATGTAGATGCTATGCTTGCATTTGCAGCAGAAGAAAACTTAGAGGCAGTGGCTGTTGCAGAAGTAACAGAAGAAAAGAGACTGGTTCTTTCCTGGAGAGGCAAGGAAATCGTTAATATCGCAAGAAAGTTCCTGGATACCAACGGTGCCCATCAGGAAACAACCGCAGTGGTTACCATGCCTAAGGCGGAGGATAACTACTTTAACAAGGGTGCTGGCTATGCAGCAGCCCGTACCAATAAGAAGCTGGCGAAGAACGAAGGCGTTCTGGCTGGCAAGGAAGGTATCGAAAAGGAATGGCTGGCTATGCTGGCAGACTTAAACAGCTGTTCCAAGAAGGGTCTGGTGGAAATGTTCGACTCTTCCATCGGTGCGTCCACCGTTACCATGCCTTACGGCGGTAAGTACCAGCTGACACCGGTGCAGACCATGATTGCAAAGCTTCCGGTGCTTCGTGGCAAGTGCGACACCGTTACCATGATGAGCTATGGCTTCGACCCATATCTGTCCAGCTGGAGCCCATACCACGGTGCAGCATACGCAGTAATTTCCTCCGTTGCCAAGATTGTGGCAGCAGGTGGTGACCATACAAAGATCCGTTTCACCTTCCAGGAGTACTTCCGTCGTTTAGGTAATGACCCTAAGCGCTGGGGTGAGCCTTTGGCAGCACTTCTTGGTGCTTACGAGGCACAGATGAAGTTGGGACTTCCATCCATCGGCGGTAAGGACAGTATGTCCGGTACCTTCCAGGATATCGATGTACCTCCGACACTGGTTTCCTTCGCTGTGGATATTGCAAAGACCAGTGATGTTGTCACAGGTGAACTTAAGAAGGCCGGCAACAAGCTTGTAAAGTTTAACATGAAGAAAGACCAGTACAGCCTGCCGGATTACGATGATTTCATGGCACAGATGACCAAGATTACCACACTGGCAAGAACCGGAGCCATGGCTTCCATGTACGCTCTGGGTGCCAAGGGTATTGCAGAAGCAGTCAGCAAGATGGCATTTGGTAACAAGCTTGGTGCAAAGATTTGTGACAAATGTGTATCCAAAGAAGCGTTATTTGCTCCGGCTTACGGTGAAATCCTGGCAGAAGTTTCCGAAAGCGATTTCATGAAATTAGATTTATTAGAGGTTGCTTACGAGGTTATCGGTGAAGTTACCGAAGAAGCAGCATTTGTTTATGGTGACGCTAAGATTTCCATGGATGATGCCATTGCAGCATGGACCGATACACTGGAGAGAGTATTCCCAACCCGCTCCAAGGTAAAGGAAACCGAAGCTCCAAAGGTACTGTTTGACGCAAAGACGGTTTATACCGCAAAGAATAAGGTGGCTAAGCCTACCGTATTTATTCCGGTATTCCCAGGTACCAACTGTGAATATGATACCCTCCGTGCCTTCGAAGCAGCAGGTGCCAATGTAAATACCGTCGTATTCAGAAATAGAAATGAAGCAGACATCAGAGAGTCCGTCCTTGCTTTTGAAAAGGCAATCAGGGAAGCACAGATTCTCATGTTCCCAGGCGGCTTCTCCGCCGGTGACGAACCGGACGGTTCCGGTAAGTTCATTGCAACTGCATTCCAGAATGCAAGAATTACCGACGCTGTCAACACCCTGTTAAAGGAAAGAGACGGTCTTGCCCTTGGTATCTGTAACGGTTTCCAGGCAATTATCAAGCTGGGTCTTGTTCCTTACGGTGAAATCACTCCACAGAAGGATGATTCTCCAACACTGACAAGAAACAACATCGGACGCCACATTTCCAAGTCCGTTTACACCAAGGTGGTTACCAACAAGTCCCCATGGCTTATGAAGGCAGAACTGGGCGGCGTTTACGCAATCCCTGCTTCCCACGGTGAAGGACGTTTCGTAGCAAGTAAGGAATGGTTAGAGAAGTTAGCAGCTAACGGCCAGATTGCAACCCAGTACGTTGACCTGGACGGCAACCCAACCATGGATGAAGACTTCAATCCAAACGCTTCCTACTGGGCAATCGAAGGTATTACCAGCCCGGATGGCCGTGTACTTGGTAAGATGGCTCACTCTGAGCGTCGTGGTGATGGTGTGGCTATGAATATTTATGGAGACCAGGACCAGAAGATCTTCCTTAGCGGTGTAAGTTACTTTAAGTAAGAAAATGGAAAGAATTGGAATAAAATAACAGACACTATTCTTTATCCTCCAGCGGCAGAAGGAGTTACCTTCCCGGATGATTTAGGAAGAGCTGAAAAGTAGAATAAGAGAGAAAAATGACCTTGAAGTGGGAGGACACTCCTGTTTCAGGGTCATTTTTTACGGAGTTTTCAAACGGAACAGGTAAATTGGGCTGTATCGGTTGCGGTACTGGAAAGTGGCAGAAATGGAGAAAAAACCGGTAAAAAGTCGGTCTACCCCGGAACAGGCATAAACAAAGGTTTTTCAGACTTTAGACAGCCCGAAAACCGGCGGAAAAACGGTCAAAATGGAGAAAAAACAGGCAAAAAGTCGGTCTACCTCGGAGGAAAAAATCACCAGGGGAAGAAACGCAGGAAATATGTGGGTTTGCGGGAATTTCAGACTTTGAGGTAGACCGACTTTTTTGAAAAAATGATTGAAAAATGGGGGAAAAGGAGTATAATAAGAGGGAAGAAAGGCTTAAAGAGTGTTGTTGTACCGTACCTATGAGGAATTGAAACTTCTTCTTCTACCTCCTTTGCGCAAAAGCATGCTACAGCAAAGTTGTACCGTACCTATGAGGAATTGAAACAGAATGCCTGTTGAAATTATCATAAAACAACCAGAGAGTTGTACCGTACCTATAAGGAATTTAAGAAGAAAGTGGAATCCCCTTGTAATGAGGGGATTTCGTTTGTTAAGGCTAACATTACTGTATAAACAGAAATGAACCAGAACAAAAGTTCTGCAAAATTGGCAATAAGTCTTGAAAAAAAGAGCATTTCATAGTATACTGTAACTGAAAGAGAGGGTATGATACAGTATGGCTAAGAAGAAACAGGACTTGAAACCAGATACTGTATTGAAGCTTTACTGGAGTGACAATGAGCAGTTTGCAGACTTGTTCAATGCAGTGCTTTTTGATGGAAGACAGGTAATTCTGCCAGAGGAACTGGAGGATGTGGATACAGAGGAATCCACAATATTGGAGCATAAGGATTATGCAGAAAGTATCAAAGCTTCCAGAGATAACATAAAGATTCAGAAGAAGTCTACGGTACATGGAGTACAGTTTGTACTTCTTGGACTGGAATCCCAGGAGCATATTCATTATGCCATGCCGATGCGTATTATGGGATATGACTATGGTTCTTACAAAAAGCAGTATGACAGCAATGCAAAGAAATATCAGAGTTCTGAAGGCTTGGAAGAGGATGAATTTCTTTCCAAAATGAAGAAAACTGATAAGTTTGTACCAGTAATTACAGTAGTGGTTTATTATGGCGAAAAGCCTTGGGATGGAGCAGAATCCCTTCATGAAATGTTAAATATTCCAGAGGAAATGAAACAGTTTGTCAATGATTATAAGATGCTGTTGGTAGAAGCCAGGGAAAATGATTTAAAGCTTCACAATATCAATAATCAGGATTTCTTTAACTTGATGGAAATTCTTTTGGATAACAGTAGACCAATGAGTGAAACAAAAGATATGGCAATAGACTATGCCAGAGAGCATGATGTTAATAAGTCTGTTGTTATGACAGTAGCAGGTGCAGCAAATTGTAAACTCGATTACAATGCGTTTGAAAAAGGAGATGGTGGTATGTGTACGCTGTTTGAGAAAATTGCAAAAGAAAGTGAAGCAATGGGCGAACTTAAAGGCAGAGCTGTAGAAATTGTGGAAACAGGCTATGAGTTTGGGCTTTCTGAACCAGATATCCTCAAACGTTTACAGCAGAAACTTGAGATTTCACTTCAAATGGCACAGGAGTTCTTAAATATGTTTGGTAAGCAGACAGTATAAGATGAATGCAGAATCCCCTCATTACAAGGGGATTCTGTTAATTTAAGGGGAAGTGAAACACAATGTCAAAGAAAAATAAGGATGATTTTTATAATCCTGTAAATCAAAAGGTACTGAAAGAATCCATTCACAGGTTAGAACAAGGTCTTGGTACACAGCATGATTTGGTGGATATAGCAAATTCATTGTTTGGTATATTGCCTAAAGATGCAGATTTAGATACAGCAAAATTGGAAAAAGTGGATTTCTTCTTTTTTTCCTTTTTAGAAGCAACAACATTTTTTTGATTATTAGTTATAAAATAGGAGCAACTATCTATAATATATAGACCCCAATCAATAGGGGAGCAGCCTGTATAATGCAAAATAAATATGATATTTGGGAAGGCTGTACATAAACAGCCATTATTTCAAAGGATTCACTGCATGTTACCTTAAAAGGAACAGGTTAGCTGAAACAGCAACAAGCCCTTGACATTCAATTAAGAAGTTGAGGGCTTATTTTTATGGTGGAATTTTTCTTTAATTTCTATTCTTTTAGCATCTATTTGTTGGAGTTCTTCTTCTGTGGTAACAAATTGCATAATATCCTGAACCTCGCAATTTAGAATAAGGCATAATTCATTTAAGGTAGTACTGCTGATTGCCTCATTATGGCTCATTCTTCTAAAGGTATTACTGGATATTCCCCAATGGTAAATGAGCTGGTATTTTGTTATTCCTTTTTGTTGCAGAGTATTCCAAAGTGGTTCATAGGTTATCATAGAAAAGCCCTCCTTTCGAAATGGATTACTGTGTATATGTTCCTAGTTCTATTTTATTATGTGTGCAATTTGTTAAATATCAGTTATGTTTAACTATGTGTAAAATATTGCCCATAAAATCCTTGATTATAAGGGGTTCATGCGGTATAATTACCATGAGAAGTATATGTAATATATTACACACATAAGGAGAAAAATACTTATGACAGGCATAGAAAAGAGTATTGAAAAAAGCTTTAATAGCAAGCAAATCAATGAACTGTGAGTTGTGCGGTGAGAAAGATTATTATCTCGATGGAGGACAGTATCAGTGCAGAAACTGTGAGCATATTATGCTAGATGATTTCGGCGAGGAAAACGCTTTAATCAGCGTTTCCCTAAATTTGAGTGGAATCCAGATAGAGCAGGTAAAATTTGATTTATTAATAGAAGATGGAAGAAGTAAACAATTACAATTGGGAGGTATGGTAAGATGAGACTGGTTGATGCAGTAGGAAAAGCAGTATCAAAATTGTATTCAGAAAAGAAAATGTTGGGGGATATGCAGAAGGTCAAGGAGAAAAGCGGCCTGCAGGAACAGGATTGGCGTGTATTTATTGAACAGAAGTATAAGTATCCAGCGGAAGTACAGACAGTGGTAGAAGCTCCGAATGAAGAGCATGTAAAATTATATGATAAGGATTTGGCAGAGGTAAATCGAATTGCAAAAGAAACAGGAGAGCTTATCCGAAAGGAAATACCGGAATGTGTACATATCAATTGGCTAGATGGAACCTTGGAATTACATACACAGCGGGAAATGGTTATCATGGCTTCCCAAAGTGGACAAACGGGTGCAGATACCAATTGTCTTAGTACAAATTTATATTATGCAGCACCTTATCTGTATGGAAGTAATGTTGATGTGGATATCAATTTGGAAGCCCAGGTACTGTATAATTCCTTCATGGATTTAGAGGATGATTCGAAAAAGAATGTAAGAATCGCACAGAAGGGAAAAACAGGAGAAGATTATGTAAGTGGAGTATTAAACCAGTACAGGAACAAGTTTTTTGTATTGGAGAATGTGGTAATCCCTGCCTATGAGGAAAAAGGGAAAACATCGGAAACGGATGTATATATCATCACAAGTAAAGGTATTTTTGTATGCGAAGTAAAAAATTATGGAAGCATGGGACAGACACTGTATATTCCGGAGCATGGAGTGTGGCCATTATATAATTCATCGGGACATTTGCTGTCTGAAAAGCCCTCTGCATTTGAACAGAATGCAAGACACTGTAATGCGACAAGAAGCTTTATAAAGGAACATTTAGGTATAGAAGTTCCGATTATTCCAGTGGTGATTATTGCAAATGATGTAGTGGATGTGCGCATGGAAAATCCAAACAGCAACATTGTTATAAGAGCAAATCAGATATATGAACTTGTGTCAGAGTTTCAGGATGTCTTGAGTTATGAAACGCAGAAAAAGATTACAGAAACTTTTGAAAAACATCAGTTGGATGCGAATGATTTTCCTGTGAAAATCAATGCAGATAAAGCGAATTATGCGAAAAATCTAATCAAAGAATATATCCCATATATGAAAGTGAATGCAGAACTGGCGGACATCTATAAGAAGAGTAGAAAACAGAGTTCTATGATTTCATGGGGGATTATTGGTTTATTGGCTGCTTTATGTCTGTGGTATGCCTTTGAAGATAGCATGTTTGCGGGTGTATGGGGAGTAGTCTTAATCGGGATTAGTTGCATAGCGGATACTGCCATATCCTGGATTTGTGGAATTGTAGCACTGATTGCATTATTGTCGGTGTTAGCAGGTGGTTCATTTTTGCTATTACTTGTTGTTATTGCTGGAACTGCCCTTATGATTTTTACAATGAAAAAGAATGAAGAGAGAATAGAGCCTTAAAAAGAGAAAGGTCATTATCTCTTATAAAAAATCAGATTTTCATAGCTTAGACTACATGAGAGAGGATGACATACCATGAAGAAAAGAATTATTACATCGATAATATGTTTGGTTGTATTATTTGCGGGTTGCAATAAAGTAGATGAACAGACAGTGATACCGACAAGTACACCCAAATGTATACCAACTATAGTTGATGCAGCAGAACCAACAGTTGAGCCTGCAAATAATGCAGAAGCTACAATAATACCAGAAGAAGAACCTATAGTTACTATCGAAGCGGAAATTACGCCTTCTGAAACAGAAAGTGTTACTGTTGTGTCGACAGAAATACCTGTTGTAACAGAAATTCCAGCGGATACTTCCGGGGTTGAAGCAGCAACAAATACACCTACACCAACGCCTACAAATATACCAACACCAGAACCAACAGAAACAAGTACTCCGACACCGACACTGGAGCCAACAAATACGCCAATTCCAACGAATACTCCAGTTCCGACAGAGGTGCCGGCACCGACGACATCTGCAACAGATGGAGTGAAGTATATAGAGTATGATGAGTATGTTTTGCTTCATAAGGATTATTATGGAACAGAGCATTACGATGGAGAAAAGATTAACCAGAGTGATTTTCAAAAAGTAAATGTAACTGTAACCATAAGTACACAGTTACATTTTTATGATGTTAGAAAATACACTATCGGATATGTAAAGCCTGGAGTAGAAGCGAAAATTGTATTTCAGTCGGAGACCTGGACTCAGATTGTAGTAGGTAAGAAAAAGGTATTTGTGCGAACAGAGGAGTTAGAAAACAGCAGCACTGCTCCAACAGCGACACCGACGCCATCTCCGAAACCAACAGCGCCCCCAAGGCCAACGTCAACACCAAAGCCGACAGCAACGCCAAGACCAACAGCAACTCCAACGCCGACACCTAAACCAGAGTGGCTGCAAGGAGTGTATTTTAATGATTATGATGAGGAAGAACAGTGGACTGGAACGAAGCCTGATAATAATCATACCTATGCAGAAGCAATGGAAATTGCCGAACTGTTTGCAAATGCATTGAAGGAAGCGGGCTATAGCTTTTCTAAGGATATGATTGTCGGTGTTTCTGCAGGAGTCGGTGTCTGGATAGACTATGATTACACTTATGAGGAAATAGTGAAAGCGGTAGAAGAGTATATAGAGAACGAAAAAGAAAGAAAAAATTTGTATATATGGCCTTATGATAAATTCCGTTTGTGCACGGTGTGGAGTCGAGTGGATGGATATTCGGTGGATTTCATTCTGGGAAGAGAAGGTGAAAAATTAAATCGTACACCAGAGGAAGCGCAAGCATTGATAGAAAAAGCATTCTATGAAATAGGATTCCAAAATTACTGGGATGTGTATGATGAATTGCCTGAATATATGAATCCGTCGGGAAGTTATAGTATCGGTCCGTATGATATATATGAAGATTTACTGAATGATGCATGTCGTTACAAAAAAGCGGGTTGGCGTTATGTCTTTTTTGAATATGTAGAAACCAAGAAGGATGGTACGATAGAGTTTAAGATACAGTGTTTTGAATAAAGCGGATTGGTGATTTTTCTGAGTAAGATTTGCATATTAGGTGAAAAGAGGAGAGTGCTGATGTGGGCATTCTCCTCTTCGCTTATGATGTTTTATTAAGGCGTAGATTTTTAGTTTCCAGCAACCATAGAAAGTGGTCTGCTCAACACCTGCACTTCCATGTGGTTGTGTACCGAACGGTACGCACGGTGGTGTGAGAGGTCGGAATTTCTCTATCAAGAGATATTCCTCTTACTTGATGAAAGGAACCTAAAAAATGCTATTGTTTTATTGACAGTGTACATAAAATGCAGTACAATGAAGATGATAAGAGAGTAAGTATAACATTTTCCTGGAGGGATGTATTATGGCAAATACAATTAATGTGAATATTAGAGTAGATGAAGATTTAAAAAGACAGACAGAACTATTATTAACTGAAATGGGATTAAATATGACAACAGCAATCAACATGTTTTTAAGACAGGTGTTAAGAACAGGTGGCATTCCATTTGAGGTTACTGCAAGGAAGGATGATTTTTACAACCCTGTAAATCAGCAGATGCTCCGCGAATCCATTAACAGATTAGAGAAAGGATTTGGTGCTGAACATGAGTTGATCGAGGTGGATGAATGATAAAAGTATGGGATGATGCAGCCTGGGAAGATTATGTGGATTGGCAGTCTCAGGATAAGAAAACATTGAAGAGAATCAATGCTCTGATTAAAGATATTGATAGAAATGGTTATACTGGAATAGGAAAGCCAGAACCTTTAGTTGGAGACTGGGCTGGTTATTGGAGCAGGAGAATTGATGAAAAAAATCGCTTGATTTATAAGATTACTGATGGAACAATTCGTATTGCACAGTGAAAAACTCATTATGGAGATAAGCAAAAGGAAAGGTAATGTAGAAAGTAGAATGATGGTTTAGAGTAAAAAAAGATTGAAAAATGTGAGAAAAGGGGTATAATGAGAGGTAAGAAAGGCTTAAAGAGTGTTGTTGTACCGTACCTATGAGGAATTGAAACTTTTCTACGATAACTTCAGTTGGAACTTCAACAACTTTTTCAGTTGTACCGTACCTATGAGGATATGAACAAGAAAGAGGAATCCCCTTGTAATGATGGGATTCTATTTGATTCTTGCTCAGACCGTAAAATCAGAATACGAGAGAAAATGACCTTGAAGAGGGAAGTCCCCCTGTGTTCAGGGTCATTTTTTTGGCAAAGAAGTTCTCTATACCTGAATAAGCCTTGAAAACAGGAGGTTTCTGCGTTATAATGACTAAATAAGATAGGAGTAAAAAATTGCACATACAAAAATGCGATTTTCATATTTTAGATTTAATAATGCAGATGGATTAACACATCAGAGAGGATGATATACCATGAGAAAGAAGATAAAAGTAGTAGCAGTAACGTTATTGTTTGCTGCATTGCTAGCAGGTTGCAATAAAGCAGGAGAACAGGCGGTGATACCTGCAAATACATCAAGCCCGGTACCCAATAGTAGTCAGGCAGTAACACCGACAAGTGTGCCTGTAGCAACAAACACGCCAATACCAACGAGTACCCCTGCGCCAACAGAAACGCCTACGCCAATGCCGACAAGCACCTCTGCGCCAACAGAAACGCCTACGCCAATGCCGACAAGCACCCCTGCGCCAACAGAAACGCCTACGCCAATGCCGACAAGCACCCCTGCGCCAACAGAAACGCCTACGCCAATACCGACGAGCACCCCTGTACCTACAGCAACAAGTACTCCGGTTCCGACAAACACGCCTACGCCGCTTCCAACCAGTACTCCAAGTCCAGAGCCAACTCCAACGCTGGAACCGACGCCGACTCCGGAACCAACCCCTGTTTATAAAGAAAGTAAATATACGTTTGACATCAGGAACAAAGTCTTTGGAATGAACTTTTATGATGGAAACAGGATGGAACTTTCTGATTTGACGAAAGTCAGGAAAGAGGGCATATTAAAGGAAACGCTTGATTATTACAGGACGGATAAGATTTGCTATGGTTATATCAAGAGTGATATTGAAATCATAGTTCTTGGGACATCGGAGGAATGGTCCAGAATTGCTGCTGGTGGCAAACAATATCTGGTAAGAACGGAAGAACTGGAAAGCGTATTTGAGGAAACGGTAGTGGATGTTACTGTAACAGAGCTGGATATCGTGATGTATACAAAGTCAGATGTAAATGTACTGAGTGGACCGGATTTTGCCTGTGAAAAGATTGGTAGCCTGTCGGAAAATCAGGAAGTAAAAGTGACAGGCAGGGTGAATAATAACTGGTATAGAATTGATTATAATGGCAGCGAGGCTTTTGTATTGTTTAATAAACTGACTGTCAGACAAACATCTACAGAAGAGGAGGAAAACAGTGATATTACTGCAAATGAAAGTAATGCGCAGAATAATACCCCAACAGCAGCCCCGGTTCTAACGGCTGCTCCAACGGTGGAACCAACACCGACAGAGGCACCGGAATATTATGTAATTGAAATGAACGAAACAATGTACACGAAAAGAAAAACTACTATGTACAAGGGTCCCGGCCCGGATTATGATATAGTGGGAAGTATTCCGAAGGGGGAAGAAGTCCTTGTGACAGGCAATATCTACAATGACTGGTACCGGATTGAATATAATGGGGAGGAAGCGGTGGTAGCTGATATTGATTTAGTCACAGTCAGACCTGAGGTTTTTGTTCGTAATCCGGAAGAGGTGCTGGCAACGATGAAGGCGGAATATGAGGAAGCCGGACTGATTTATTCGTTGGATTATGCAACACCGGAAGAAATAGAGATGTTTGGTGTTACGCTTGGTATGGGATGGAGTATTGCGTATGTTTATCCGGGCGGCGTGTACGGAGGCTGGTATATAGCACCGCAGGTTTTCGTCCGGGCAGGATATGAGATATTTTATCTGGAGTATATTCCACCGGAAGAATACGGGGAGTATATAGACGTGGAAGAGTATGAACAGCCAGGTTATATGACACCAAGATTTCTGCAGGACGAATGTATCTGGATAAAGATTTATCGTGGCGGAAAAAATTAAGGATGAAACGTAACCATGAAACGGCAATAAGCCCCTGGTGTTCTGTCAATGGGAAGCCGGGGGCTTTCTTTTCTGGGGAAATTTTTCCTTGAGTTCGGTTCTTTTTGTTTCTGTCTGCCGGAGTTCTTCCTCTGTGGCAGCAAAGTTCAGGACATCCTGGACATCGCATTCCAGAATAAGGCATAATTCATTCAGTGTTGTGCTGCTGATAGCTTCATTATGACTCATCCGGCGGAACGTATTACTGGAGATTCCCCAATGATAAATAAGCTGGTATTTTGTAATCCCTTTTTCACGCAGGGTATTCCAGAGTGGTTCATAAGTTATCATGTATCAGCCCTCCTTTTGAAGTAGTGTGATGTACCGTTTTCAGTTTCTATTTTAGTATGAGAGTAATTTGTTGGATATTAGTTATATGTAACTACGGGCAAATTATTACACATATAAGGCTTGATTCGAAACCATTCTTACGGTATAATTATGGTATGTTATATATGCAACATATTGCATGTACAACATATTACCTATACAAAAGGGGGTATACCTATGACAGACATAGAAAAAAGTATCGAAAAAGCGTTGATTGCAAGTAAGCCGTTAAATTGTGAGTTGTGTGGAGAAAGAGTGTATTATCTGGACGGCGGACAATACCAGTGCAGAAAATGCGGCAACATTATGCTGGATGATTTTGGAAAGGTAAAGGCATATATTGATAAAAATGGTCCGTCACCTGCCATGGCAATTTCTTCTGCAACCGGTGTCAGTACAGAGGTGATAGAAGTATTTTTAAGAAAAGGAAGATTAGAGATACCGGAAGGAAGCAGGTACTATGTGAAATGTGAACGGTGTCATTGTTCTATCCGGTATGGCAGGTTTTGTCCGGATTGTGTAAAGGATACTGCCGTTGAAATAAAAGCAGTATTTGCCGATGAAGTAGGGGAAAAACCAAAATATGAATGGAATCCCGACATGGCGGGAAGAATCCGGTTCGTGGACAGAAGGTGGAAAAAATAAGATTCTGCTCCGGTTATTTAAAACTGCCTGCCTGGGGAAAGGAGTGCGGTTGTGATTTACAGGATAAAATATGTGTTTAGTAACAGCAGGGATAAAGGGAAGGAACTGTTAGACTGGTATGGAGAACATAACGTATACGAACTGACGCAGGCAGGATGTTGTGAATGCCCAGACATTGCAGAAGAGGAAGATATGGAGATGCCGGAGGAACCGGAAACCGTATATGAATTGAAATTCAACCAGCGGAATACGGCAGCAAGAAAAAGAATGCAGGAGGATGCAGGGCATTGGCAGATTCCTGTTGTGGAATCAGAAAAATTTGCTGCGGAAAAGTTTGGTATTACAGGAGCAGAATGGAGAGTCCGGACAGAGGAGGAAGCACCGGAGGAAGAGGGCAGGAGCAGTGCTCTTGTCGGGACGGAACTGGTCAATTTTCTGAATTTTGATATCGATAGATTTCTGCATGGCGGTTATGATATTTCATGGAACTATGATGCTGCGCTGGAAAAGGAAGTCATCACCGGATGGTTGAAAACAGAAGGGCATGATCTGAATGATTTATCGGTAAGACAGTTTCTGTCTTCGGTAATGGTTTATGGAAGCCATCCGGGGGATGCGGCAGATATTCCGTTTTTTATCAGAATGTCTGGCAGCCGTTTTATAAACACGGAATCATGGGAATACGATCAGCAGGAAATAGAGCATATCAAAGAATTACAGGAACGGTTCCGTAAATTCTGTGAAAAAGTATTTATTCCGGCAGAAAATGATAAAAGGACTCATCTGGAACGATATTGTGAAAATATTGAAACCATAGAAAAAAAGGAATTCAGGAAACGAATTCCGGAAGGCTGGTTTACACCATCTTCCCTGGAGGATGCACTGGCTGTGGAATGTTATGCCATGATAAAAGGAAATGTAAACTTCTTCCGATGTGCAAACTGTGGACGTTATACGGTGGCAAAAGACAGCAGGAGCAGGTTATGCAGCAGATATGTTTATGATGGACGTGTGTTTGATGGGAAAAGATTTCATGAATATCATTATATTTGTAAGGAAGAACAATATCTTAAGACTGCAAGGTGTAAAAATGCAGGAGATATTATCTGTGTGATAACAGGTTACGAAAGGAAGCGGCTGTATCATCATATCTCGCGGCATGCGGAATTACAGCAGGTGAAGGATAAGATAGTCATGGAATTTAACCGTCAGGTTCATGAGCATGAGATATTGTATCGTAGTAAAGTACAGAAGGCAGAAGAAATGGGGCAGATTCTTTCTGTTGTGAATGACTATATGACAGTGCTTGTGGAACATATAAACCGGTTTATTACATCCTGCATGCAGGGAAAGATGGAAAAAAAGTATTTGTTCGACCGTAAGAAACATCTTTTTATAAAGCAATTGGAAGAAGAACTGTCTGAATAAGACACAAAAAAAGAACTTTTCAGAAAGGGAGGTTCTTTTTTTTATGCAAATTAGTCTGTCTCCTCCCAAGGAAAAAAACTGTGGTAGAATAAACCTGTCGAATAGTGCATTAACATGAAAAATGTCTGAAAACAGGGAAGCGAGGAAGGAATATGTGTGATATCAGCAGTACAGTATTTCGGGAATGGCTGGAGTGCAGTGATAAGAGGAACCGGGATGTGATAGAACGCCTGGAAGAACAGGCACTGGAGCTGGAACTGGAAGTTGTGTTTGGGGAATATGAAGTAAAAACGATATACGTGGTCAGGACAGATGGGGAAGTTTTAAGAATGACAGGATATGATATGTTTGAATTTTATGATTCTGTGGAACGGGGAGAGATTGTGGACAGAAATTATGAGATTTATCTGCTGCTGATGGCACGTGTATATGGACTGGAGCCGTTTAAAGAGTTTAACAGAATGATTTCATATAAAAAATATCTGGAAGAAGTGAAAGACAGGATGAAAGAGCATCCGGAGGAGTTTTCGGACTACAGTATTCCATGCAGATTGTAAGAACTATAATAGGATAGTTTCATACGTTGAGTTGTGAAAAATGAAAAATAATACTATCAATTTTTCGAAAATTATTGTATAATATAGATAAAATTATCACACAAAAGGAGAAGGTTAATTATGAGAAAGAAAATGTCATTCCGTATTATGGTTCCACTGCTGCTTATTCTGGTGCTGACGCTGCTGGTAAACGTCACAGTGACCCAAAAGCTGCAGGGGGTCCGGACGACCATGGAAGAGCTGCTGCAGGGCAGTGAGGAAATGTCAGATGCGGTAAGGAACACACTGATGAGTGATGTAGAGGATATCAATAACAGTCTGTCGACGAATGGTCTCATATCCACGGGTCAGCTGCTGATGGTAATTACTACGATTTTTATTACCCTGTTTACAATAGTACGTCCGCTGCAGAAGGTGAAAGTACAGCTGGATGGTATTGTGGAGGATATGGAAAATAACAGGGGTGATTTAAGTATCCGTATGTCCACAAAGCTGCGGGATGAAATTGGCAGTCTGGTTGGCGGTGTGAACCTGATGCTGGACAAGCTGGAAGGGGTTATGAAGAATATCCGGGATTATTCTGTCAGCATTGATGATTCCTCTGAGCGTATTTCCGGAGCGGTCTCCGGTTCGATTCAGATTTCCGGGGAAGTATCGGATAAATCCATGGAAATCAGAAACGAAATCCAGCGGATTACGGATGAAATTCACACGATTTCTGAAAACATGGATATCCTGCAGAATAACAATACAACAACTTCGGAACTGAGTGTATCCGGACGGGAATATGCTGTGGAGATGAAGCAGAGAGCAACGAATATTGAAGAAATGGTACAGAAGAGTAAAAGAGCTTCGGAAAATATTACCGGCAATTTAAAAGAAGAACTGGTGGCTGCATTGGAAGAAAGCAAGAGTGTAAACAATATCCAGTCGTTAATTAATGATATTTTAAATGTTACCAGCCAGACCAATCTTCTTGCGCTGAATGCCAGCATTGAAGCAGCCAGGGCAGGAGAAGCAGGACGAGGTTTCTCTGTTGTTGCGGATGAAATCAGAAACTTATCGGATAACAGTAAGCAGACCGTGGAAAAAATTCAGGAAATCAGTAATGTGATTATTACTTCTGTAAATAAACTGGCAGATTCCTCCAGTAAACTGCTGGATTACATTTCGAAAGATGTTATGGAAGATTATGATAAGTTTGTAGCTACTTCCAAGGAATATCTGGCGGATGCTGATAAGATTGAAGGTATGATGATTAATTTAAATAATAGTGCAAAAGAATCTCTCGGTTTGTCTGACAAGGTGAGCGGCGAACTGAATGACATCAGTGTAACGGCGGACAGAGAAAATGACAAAGTAATTGAACTTGCAGAGTCCATTGATGCCGTAGCAGGCAACATAGGAGAAATCCAGTCGCTTGCCCAGGTAAATGTCGGGGTTTCTGAAAGTCTTAAAAAAGAAATAGGAAAGTTCAGGGCAATTTAAAAGGAAAAGAACTGTCTTCTGTATAGAAAATTGAAAAATTCTATACAGAAGATGTTTTTGTTTCTGTCCACTTTGTTTTTAACATAGGAGAAATTGCTTACTTGAACAAAATGGAAAGAGATGGTATGATGATAAAAAAATCCAGGAATGGAGAAGAGTATGACTATTTTAGGAAAAAGTGTAGAGGATATGCTGAAAGAACGAAAATTCAGCATTTGTGAACGGTGTGGGGGAAAAGTACAGTATCTGGACAGTGGACGTTATCAGTGTACGGTGTGTGACCATATGGTGATGGATGATTTTGGAAAAGTGAAAGCGTATCTGGAGGAAAATGGGCCGGCAGCTGCTCCGGTGATTGCCGCTGCCACAGGAGTTTCGCCAGAGACCATTAATCAGATGCTGAAAGATGGAAGAGTGGAAATACCGGAAGACAGTGAGTATTATGTGCAGTGTGAAAAGTGCGGCTGTAATATAAGATATGGAAGATTTTGTCCCGGATGTGTAGCAGAACTGGCAAGAGGGATGAATGCAATGTTTCGGATGGATGCAGGAGCAAAACCGAAAAAAGAATTTAATCAGGATAAGGGAAAACTGCACTTTATGGACAAAAGACGAATCTGAAACCAGACCGTGTAATTTCATGATTGTATTTTTTGTCGAACTGTAGTATAATACCCGTTACCATGATTTTTAGAAAAAAGGAGAGAAAACACATATGATACCTGCACTTGCTTTATTTGCACTGACTTATGTTCTTATGCTGGTTTTCAGCAAGTACCGTCCTTATATTGCTCTCGGTTCTGCAGTGATTTTTATTGCGACCGGTATGCTTCCGGTGAAGGAAATTATTCCGGCACTGGACTTTAATGTACTGCTGATGATTGCCGGCACGATGGGGCTTGTGGCATTGTTTATTGAAAGTAAAATGCCGTCCCTGTTAGCGGATCTGATTATGGAAAAGGTTCCGAATGTTCAGTGTGCTGCTGTTGCGCTGGCGTTGTTTGCCGGTGTGATTTCTGCTTTTGTGGATAATGTGGCAACAGTTCTGATGATTGCTCCGGTGGCTCTTGAAATCTGTAAAAAGTTAAAGACCAATCCGGTACCATTTATTATTGGTGTGGCGGTGTCTTCCAATCTGCAGGGTGCTGCGACGTTAGTTGGTGATACGACGGCAATTCTGCTTGGTTCTGCCCTAGATATGAGCTTTATGGATTTCTTCTGGTATAAAGGAAAGCCGAGCATTTTCTTTGCGGTAGAATTAGGAGCTGTTTTATCAGCGCTGATTCTTGCTTTTATCTTCCGTAAAGAAAAGGGAGCCATTCCTAAGGGAGCAGAACGTACCAAAGTAACGGATTATGTACCAACTGTTCTTCTGACAGGAGCGATTGTACTGTTAATCTGCGCTTCCTTTATTCCAAATAAGCCAGAGGTAACAAACGGCATGATCTGCTGTATTCTGATGGTGATTGGTATTGTGTACAATTTTATGAAGAAAAAGGACAAGAGCGCCATTCTTGGTCCATTAAAGGAAATTGACTTTAATACCATTGGTTTATTGGTTGGTCTGTTTCTGATGATTGGCGGTATTTCCCACATGGGAGTGATTGATGCAGCAGCTAATCTGTTAGCCAAGGCAGGAGGCGGTAATGTATTTTTACTGTATACAGTAATTGTATGGGCTTCCGTTGCTATTTCTGCATTTATTGATAATATCCCATATGTGGCAACCATGATTCCTGTGATTGCAGGTCTGGCGGCAAATCTTGGCATTGATCCGACACCACTGTACTTTGGTCTGCTTTCCGGTGCCACCCTGGGAGGAAACTGTACTCCAATCGGTGCATCTGCCAATATTACCGGTATTGGTATTCTTCGTAAGGAAGGTTATGAAGTAAAGAACAGTGATTTCTTCAAAATTGGTATTCCGTTTACTTTCGCAGCGATTGTTCCGGCCTATATTTATATCTGGCTGCTGTACGGAGGAATGTAGGAAACATTAATAATTTTTTGAATATTTTTGGCGGAAGGAACTTGATTCCTTCCGCCTTACTTGTTATTATTAAGTGGAAAGAGTTTTTGTGAACAGGACACAGGGACACAGGATACAAAAAAGCAGAAAGATGACTGAAGGAGGGATTTTAGTGGGAATTCAAAAAAGTAAAGTCGATGTCATTATTCCGGTCTGCAAGCCGGGAAAAAGGTTGTTTCAGTTATTGGAGAAACTGGCGGAGCAGACAGTACTTCCGGAAAAGGTATATCTGATGAATGTGGAGACCGGATGGAAAGAGGATAGCAGTGAAGAACTGCAGAAAAGAATTTATCACTATTTTGGCAGGCATAAATTGTTTGGACATAAGCTTCCATTAAAACTGGAAATTATTACAGTAAAGGAAGCAGATTTTGATCAGGGAGGAACGAGAAATTTAGGAGCAGAGCATTCCCAGAGTCCGTTTCTTCTGTTTATGAAGCAGGATGCGGTTCCGGCAGACAACCAGCTGGTGGAACACCTGCTGTGGGGTATGGAAAGTGGAGCCGGCATGGCTGTGGCACGTCAGATAGTGGGAATTTCTGCGAGTGTGTTGAAAGCATATACGAATTTATATGATTATCCATCCAGATCATTTACCCGGACGGCAGAAGATATTAAGGTTTACGGTTCCCGAACCTTCCGGGTGTCCAATGCCTGTACCATGTACCGCCGGGATGTATTTACGGCGCAGGGGGGATTTACAGAAAACATGATTGCCTGTGAGGGAAGTCTGTTTGCTGCCCGGATGTTAAGAGATGGCGGAAAGCTTGCGTACTGTGCGGAAGCAAAGGTGTATTATTCAGAAAATACCAACTGGATGGCCCAGCTTCGCAGAAAATTTGATGAAGGTGTGGCTCATGCGGAGCATTCCAGGGTATTTTCTGCCAGAGGAGAGGGGAAAGATGGCTGGGAGTATGGAAAGGCAGTACTTTCCTATCTGATTAATCAGAAATATTACATGCAGGTATTGGATTTTGCCGGGGAAAATCTATATAAGCTTGTGGGTTATTTTCTTGGAACACATAACCACTGGTTGAAAAAGGACTGGATTTTACGGCTGACGAATAATTACTGGTATTGGAGATAGGAATGGACAGGCAGGAGAATGAACAGGCGGCGTTCCTGGAAGAACTTCACGGCTATGGTCTGGAAGCGTTTAAAGCATTGGAGCAGTTCTGCCGGGAACATAACTTACAATACTTTGCCATTGGTGGCACACTGCTTGGTGCTGTGCGCCACCAGGGTTTCATCCCCTGGGATGATGATATGGATGTGGGGATGCCGAGACCGGATTATGACCGTCTGGTGTCGTTGGCAAAAGAATTCCCAAAGCCTTTTGTTCTGGAAGAATACCGGCATTCCAAAGGGTTTCAGAGTTATTTTGCAAAAATCAGGAATGAAACTATCGGACTGCTGGAAACCGTAACAGAAAGTAAGGATGAACGTCCGGGCTATCTGATAGATATTATTCCGATGGACGGAACGCCGGATTCAGTACTGCTGCGGAAGTTTTATTTTATCCGGGTTCTTCTGCTGCGTTTTCTGTGCGGTGCAGCGAATGTTCATACCGGAATTCTCACCAGCCGTCCCAAGTGGGAACAGAAGGTGCTGAAAGTATGCCGGATGCTCCGGCTTTACAAAGTGCTGAAGGTGGAAAAGATATACCGGCGCATGGACCGGCTGTTTCATAAACAGAATGTGCTTTGCGCAAAGCACATTGGAACAATTACCGGTGCCTACAAGACAAGGGAAATTGTTCCGGCAGAATATTTTGGGATAGAGGAAGAACCGGTGTATCTGCCTTTTGAGGACACCAGCATCCGGGTGCCGAAGAACTACGAACCATATCTGACCCACATGTATGGAGAGTATATGCAGCTTCCGCCGGAGGAACAGCGGAAGGCACATTACCAGGGAAAAATACAGAAGTATGGAACCGGCTACTCCGTCCGGACGGGTATGGATTCCAGAAATCCATCAGAAAAATGAAGTGTACCGTCTGTGGTAATAAAAACAGCATAAACATCCGGAAGGGAGTGGACAAGTTCCATTCCCTTTTCCAGTCCCAGTACAAAACAGGAAGTGCTGAGAGCATCGGCAGTGACGGAGTCTTTACAGATAATCGTTACCTGCAGCAGACCGCTGTCACAGGGATACCCGGTTTTGGCATCCAGAATATGATGGTAAAAGGTTCCTTCGGTATCATAAAAATACCGCTCATAAAGACCGGAGGAAACCATGGTACAGTCTTTCAGTTCTGCAATTGCCACAACGACAGCATCACGGTCCTCAAAAGGCTTCTGGATTCCTACGTTGAAGGCAGAACCATCCGGTTTTTCCCCGACTAACAGGACGTTGCCCCCCAGGTTGATGATGGCACTTTCCACGCCTTTGGAAAGCAGGAAGTCTTTGACACGGTCAGCGATATATCCCTTGGCAACAGCGCCGGGCTCCAGCTGCATGCCTTCCTTTGCGAAGGTCAGGGTGTTTCCGCTTAACCGGACACCGGAATAATCCACCAGTTCTTTTGCGGCAGCAATTTCTTCCGGGGAAGGCGCAGCAGTTTTGTGCTCCAGCGAAGAAAAGTCCCAGAGGGAAGAAAGCGGTGCAATCGTAAGATCAAGGGCTCCGTTTGTCAGAGCACCATATGGGAGGGTGGTCTGCAAAAGGTCTGCCAGTTCGTTGGAAATTTCAAAAGAAGTACCGGAACCATGATTAATGGTATATACTTCCGAGTCTTCCAGCGTCCGGCTGAAAATTTTTTCATATTTGTCAATCAGGGCAAAGCATTCGTTTAAAATAGTATAATCCGTGGAATCATAAATCTGGATGGTACAGACCGTATGCAGAAGGTCATAGCTGCAGGCGGAAATCGGGGAAACTGCACCGGAAGTCAGCGGGATAACCAGGTAAGATGGTGTTGCGGATTCCTCTGTGGCAGTCCTGGTGCCGGGAAAATTGCAGCCTGGAATCAGAAAAAGCAGCAGAAGAAGAATGGCAGTAATCATTCTGGTTTTATGTTTCAAGGGAAACCTCCTTTTTGTGCAGATGCACAGTGTTCTGTTTTGGATTGTAAGGGTTTCCGGGCTCCCTGTCAAGTAACAGAACAGTTACTGTTCACACTATTTTACAGTTCTGGTAGTTTTTGGAGAGAAAATATCCATGTCCGCCTAGCTCTTCCTACAACAGTTCGTTCTTGTCGAACATGCCGATAAAAGTGATTGCCACGCACCAGGAATTGTACGGCTAT
>JAGBBW010000127.1 GCA_017938285.1 Lachnospiraceae bacterium | reverse complement strand
TCATGTTTTACCACTTCTTCATCAGATAAATACTCATATAAATCTTGTAAATCTTCTTTACAGTATCTTCTTAAAATCAATCTATCTGTCTCAATAATTATTTTTGTTTCTAACATCTCATTTCCTCCGTAAAATTCAAGTTTGTATAACTGAATCAAGTTTATACTTTCCTCTCAAAAATAATTTAATAACAATTAGAAGTGAACACCCCCATTTTTTCAACAAATGGTGTTATCACTTGTTTACATTCCCATTTCTTTCATTTCCTTCAACATAAATCCTTGTAAATGATTCATAAGTGCTTGTTCTAAATCAGATTCTGTTACAGCATCTTTTGCTTCCAATCCGAGAAATTCAAATGTAAAAGGAGCTCTGATTGCCAGTATGTTTCATAAAAAAATCTTTCAAAAGCATCGTCAATTACCATAATTTCTCTTATATGTGAAAAAGACAAATTTTCTATTAATACTTCCTATTACCTTCTCACATTTTATAGTTTCTTCAGACAGGAGTGCTTTTTATCAATTTCAAAACCATTCTTTCTGTAAAAGTTCAATGTACTCTCCTTATTTGACCCTGTTTCCAGAAATACTTTGTAACACCGGCGTTCTTTTGCTATTTCTGATGCTTTTTCTAACAATGCGGAAGCATACCCTTTATTTCTATAGTCTATATGTGTCACTACATTCTCAATAACCGCAAACGGTCTTACGTTATGCGTCAGGCTCTCTATGATCGCCATTTGTACTGATGAAACTACTTTTTCATTTTCCTCCACTACCAGCAAATACATATTTTCATCTCTCTCAAATTTATCAAGAAGATCCATCCACACATCCATATCCTGTTCTTCTGTCGGAGGATATGCCGTTAAATATTCAAAATATAATACTTTTAGTTCTTCTGCATCTTTACTTTTGGCTTTTCGAATCATCATAATAAACCTCCCAGTTTCCCAAGCTCTATAACTTAGGATTTGTATTAATCTTGTGCCAATTCAACAAGCTTCTTAATATGTATTGCTACACTGTCCAAACACGGAAGAAAACAGTTTGCATTATTTAGTATCAACGGTAATTCGGTACACCCTAATATAACTGCTTCTATCTTATACGTATCCTTCAATTTTTTTATTATTTCATTGAACTCCTGCAATGTCGATTCCTTTACAATACCTAATTCCAGTTCTTCATATATTCTTTTTGCAATAAGTTCTCTATCCTTCTTATCAGGAACGATCACATCTATTCCCTCTTGCTGCAAATCTTTTTTCATAAAATCCTGTTCCATCGTAAAAATAGTTCCTAAGAGTCCAACTTTTTTATAACCTTTTTCAATAACTTCGTTACATATAGTTTTCGGAATACTAACTAATGAAATATTTGTATTGTTTTCTATTTCGTCAAATACAATATGCATAGTAGCCGCAGTTAATGCTATAATTTCAGCTCCACTTTCAGCTAAGTTATTAACTTTTTCAGAAAGATAATAAGCTAATTCTTCATGTTGTCCCATGGAAACTAATTCCCACGCTTTGCGAAAATTTACACTCTCTATTACCAGTTCCGGCATATTCCTGCTACCAGTAGCCTCATCAATTTTTGAATTCAGCTCTTTATAATACATAATGGTAGATTCCGGACCAGTTCCACCAACCAGACCTATCTTTTTCATTTTAGTTCTTCACTCCTCTCCATACACCACCATTTTAACTTCTCAATATTTTTTTCCATATAGTCTCCTCGATAAAACTAAAGGTTTCTCTCTAAATTACTAAAAAATCGAATTAGTCTCCTTAATAAAATTTCATTTTATTTAATCAATTGAATATAATAATCTAAAAGTTCATATATCCAATCTTTTAGTTCTGAAAATCTAAATCCTAATGCATTTGCTTTTTCAGTATTTATACTATATTCCGGTTCTCCGTTATAAGGTGCAACATCACCTTCCTTATCTATAATTGCTTTTGTTCCTGTTTTTTTCTCAACATAATCTATTATTTCTTTTAAGGAAATCGTACCTTTCGAACTTCCATTAATTGCTCCATTGACATCCTTATCAACCAAAAATGCTATAAATTTTCCAGCCTCCTCAGAACGAATATACCCCATTTGATAATCCAAATTATCAATATTCATAGGAATTGATTTCATCGTATGTTCAACATAAAACAATACTCTTTTTGTATAATCATCTTTTCCAATCGCAAATGGATACCTGACAGCAATCCATTTTCTGCCCTTATATTTCTGCCATAAAACGTACTCTGCCTGTCGTTTTATTTCTTCATACGGGAATGCCATTCTATCACACCATACAAATTTTTTTGTAAATCCATCAAAATCAGTTTCCAATGTATTCATATGTTTCGGTTCATAAACCGATGTACTCGACATATAAATATACTTATCACAACTTATATTTTCCATTACATACTTTATATCATTCGAACAATATGCAATTTTATCAATCACCACATCATAATGCTTTTCTTTGAAAGCACTCTTTATACTTTCTTCATTTGTTCTCTCAATTATAATGCGCTTCACTCTATCACCAAATAAATCAGAAGCTCTCCCTCGTGTAGCTATAGTAATGTCATGACCCGCTTTTAAAAGCTCTTCAACCATATGTATTCCAAAAAATCTCGTTCCGCCTATTACCAAAATTTGCATATTGTTTCTCTCCAAATTTCTATTTTTTTACTCTCATTAAGTAATGTGTTTCATTTTCATCTGCTATATAAGCACCATTATTACGAATTGCTTTAAAAGACGGAGTATTACTTTTTAACACACGCAAATATATTTCTTCCTCCGGAACTATTTCTCTCGCTAAATCCAGTGCCAAAGCTAATCCTCTGGTTCCGTATCCCTTACCTCTGAACTCCTTTTTTATACTATATCCAATATGACCAGCGCCCACTTTTAAAGCCTCCGTCAAATAGTGCCTGATTCTATATTCTCCAATGAGTACTCCATCATCCCACAAGTAATAAAAAGTCTCAGGTACAAACCAATCCGGCATATTAATTGGATTTTCATGCATCATAAGCTCTGGCAATACCGAATCCCTATATTCCTTGAACGATACCCCTTCATATGGATTCGTCAAACCATTTTCGTCCGCTGGCAATGCAGTAACATAGTTCCATTGTTCTATTACGTCCTCAAAGTTCATTTTTCGTAATTCCAACATATGCTCTACCTGTTCCTTTCTCAGGTATGTGTAAATATTAGGTTTTCCAATCTCTATGGCTTGGAAGTTGTCTTCTAAAAAAATTTAGGTTAATATATCCAATAATTCATACAAGTTACTAATACTTCCGTTAGATGTTTCATTTCGTTGTATATGAACAAATTTACAATTAGCATTACTTGCGGTTTTTCTGTCTTTTTCTTCATCTCCAACAAGCACTAATTCTGTGATAGGTACTCTGTATTTATCAGAAATCAATTGTAATCCCTTGATATGAGTTTTTCTATAACCTGCAACAGAAGAAGATACATAATAATCAAAGTAAGTAATCAATTCAGAAATATCTCTTTTAAAGACCTCATCTGGCATTGCATTAGGTAAATCCGTAAGCGTTGCAATAATATACCCTTTTTCTTTCAAAGCTTGTAAAACTTCTATTGTATCTGCATATATTTCTGCTGATAATCTTAATCCACTCCAAAAGGTTTCTATGCAATTTGTTATTGGTACATCAATATGCCAATGCTTCAATACATTAAAAAAAATGTGCTCCGCAGAATATTCAATTTCCCTATAATTTACTCTCGGATTGAAGTCTTTCAGAATATGAATTGATTTTTCAACTTCATCTTTCGATACGTTACAATCATACTTTTGAATAATTGCATCAAATCCTTGATAGTAAAAATCCACCCATGAATAGGGCATTCCAACATATTGCATTAGTGTACCACCCAAGTCAAAAACTATAATTTTCATGCTCAAGCACCTCTGCACTTCGATTTTTTATCATCCCTTATTTTCCAAACAAAACACTCCGTATGTCTGCTCCCATTCCTCCCGTATGATTCCATACAACATGCAATCATGAAATCCGTCTCGTGTTTTATAGTAATGCCGTAAAAGACCTTCCTGGTGCATTCCAGCCTTTTCCATCACCTTTCCAGAAGCAGGATTTTCCACCGAACTAAACGCATCCATCCGTTCAATATCCGTATTGCGAAACATATAATCAATCACTGCTCTTGCTGCTTCACTTGTATAACCCTGATTCCACCAACGGCTGCCAATCTTGTAACCTAATTCACCTTTGAAATCATATTCTGAGGTTATAGTAATACCAATCGAGCCAATCATTTCACCATCCTTTAAATACATTCCCCAGTAATAAGTGGAATCCTCCTGATAGCTGTTCACCCACTGCTGAATCATGTTCTTTGTAGCCTCTATTGTTTTATGGGCATCCCACCGCAAAAAACGTGTGACATTATCATCACTTGTCCAATTACGAAACATCATTTCTGCATCGGTAAGTTCAAGTCTGCGCAATGTTAATCGCATCGTTTCGATTGTTTTTGTTCCTGCATGCTTCAAACGTCTATTCCTCCTCATGGCCTTTTCTTATCTTCATTGCACTTCATCCTCTAAAAAGAAATCTTTCTCATTCCTGTATATTTCTGTTCCATAATGACTGCTCTGGAAACCATTATTCAGAAACACATTAAAGAATGGCGTCATTTTATTATCTAACTCAATATCCAGTGGCTTTGGCATATTCAGAAGCATATCCATAAATTCTGGTGTTACATTTCCGGTAATAATTTTTCCATACTTCCAGTCACTGGCTTTCAAAGTACCGTACTGTAATGCCACTTCCATCCATTCTTTTTCTTCATTCCAGCAGTGAATTTCAAAAGTCTCAGACTCCTTTAATGCCCCGGTAAGCAGTTCCAGCCATTTTGAATTATCCTTTTCCGTTTTATCAAAATATATCGGATGTTCTGCTTTTTCATCAACCGCTACTGTATTTACTTTCATATCGGCAATCTGTTCTGATAATACGTCTTCCAGTGCTTTCCTGACGATCCTGTCGCAAAACTCTGTTATTTCCGCTATTCTTCCTGCTGCATCTTCCTTACATTCAACGGAACATAATCCCAGGCTGCCACAGGACACAATTTCCAAATGTCCATAAAAATGTTCTATACTTCCTATAACACGTTCACATTCCGGCATACCTGGTCCGGTTCTCAGCGCAATCGTATAGCCCTTTTTTTCACCCGGAAGTTCTGCGTGTGACTCATGGGTATTACACCACGGTGTACAGCGGTCTATGAATGCCTTAAACTGACCGGGAATGTCCGCCCAATAGGAGGGTGCTACAGAAACAATGATATCTGCCCATTCATATTCTTTCATAATTGCATCGATATCATCATGCTGAATACATTTTCCTGTACTGTGACAACTTCTGCATCCTTTACAGAAACCAAATTCAAAATCATCAATACAAATGCTTTTTACCTTAAATTTATGCTTCAGACATTCTGATACAATATGTACAATTTCTGCTGTTGCACCATTCCTTACCGGACTGCAATTAATCACTAATGTATTCATATATTCTCCTTAAGACTGAAATTTTTACTCAATTGTAATTATTTGATTCTGATTTTTTCATAGATTTCTTCTATTTCACATTTTGCGCCCCCAAACTCAGGCCATGCTTCCACATTATCATTACTGCGTCTTGGTATAATATGCATGTGGAAATGCGGCACACATTGGTCAGCGCTTCTACCATTTGTACTTAACAAATTAATACCCTCATACCCACACTCATCCACACAATGATTAGCGACCGTCTTTACTGCAAGCATTAGATGATTCAGTGTGTCCACATCACTATCCAGAATATTCTCAACATGCTTTTTCGTTATTGCAACCATGTGACCGTCAACATCTTTTGCTTTGTCCATAAAAACTATGGTGTGCTCATCTTCATATACCTTCAAACATGTTTTTTCGCCATTAACCATCTTACAGAATATGCAATCCATCTTTGTTTCTCCTCTTTCAAATTTTCTTTTATATTCTTTAGGAAAACGCTGATTAAAGCGTTTTCCTCGCCGAATTTGCGCAGCAAAGCTGCGATTTCTACTGCAAATTCGTGTGATCCGCCGGAGGCTTCTAAGGAAGCAATGAATTAATCAGTGCTTCCTTAGAACCAGCAAGATAATTATGCCCTTGTAATAGTAACAAATCCCGGTTCCCGGTTTTTAAACAATGTAATTTCCTGAAATCCTGCTTTCACAATGATATCAATAGCCTCTTCGATATACGCACCTACATTCTGTGGTTTGTGGGCATCCGAACCAATTGTAATAATCCGCCCTCCCAATTCGTGATAACGATGAATAATGCTCGGATGTGGCAAAACATGTCCTGCTCTGTTTATTCCCGAAGTATTTACTTCAATTCCTTTTCCACGCTTAATTATCTCACTCAATATCTTATCAAATAATTCCGGAAATAACTGATATGGGAAGGTATTATCCTCATAATGGTTGCATTTTGCTATATATCCGATATGACCAATGCAATCGTAATATTCTGTGAGATTGTCATCCATAACAGAGTCATATACGGTTTCCAGGTATCTTTTATATGCCGTAATCTTATCTCTGTCCCTCTTTGATTCCGGCAAATAACAATCCATTCCATCGACACAATGAGTACTCAGTAAAACAAAATCAAACTTTTGTCCTGACAAAATCTCTGCCGTTTGTTCAGCGGTATCCCGGATGTACCCCACTTCAATTCCTTTTTCTATACTAATTTCCGGATACTTCTCTCTCAACTGCGAAATAGATTTCTCTATCCGCTTGAAATCCGGAACCCGGTTAAAGGATTCCATATGATGTCCCAAATCCATATGCTCTGTAAAACAGATTTCCGAAACTCCCGATGAAATTGCGGAAAGGACTGCTTCCCCGGGTTCCATCTTTGAGTCAGGAGAATATATTGTATGTACATGATAATCAGGTAATATCATCGTTTTCGCCTCCCTGAGCCGGATATTTTTCTGCAACCATTCTGTTCATACAGTGTTTATGTGGTATTCCACCGCTATTACAATCAAAAATCTCTTCTTCATATTTGTGAAATATCCAGTCGTGATAATATCGCATCAATTCACCGGAATACCAAGGTTCATTTCGTAATTCAGCTTCTTCACTATCCGGTGCGGCTTCAATGAATGTTTTTTTGACAAATACATTTAGTGCATGTATCCCATTCACAGCAGTATGTTCTTTCAGGTTCTGAATAAACCTTTCTCTACGATTCGGTGTAAGGTAATGAAATACTCCGCTCGAAAAAATGATATCATACTCCTCACTTAACTCATATTCATTAATGTCAGCTTGAAAAAAATTGACATCTACATGATGTAATTGTGCTAACTCCCTTGCTTTTTCCAATCCTTTTTCTGCTGCATCAAATGCAGAAACAACATATCCGTTTTTTGCTAAAAATACAGCATCTTTTCCTTCTCCACATCCGATATCCAATACCCTGTATGGTTTAACAGGCGGCCTGAGTTTCATCACTTCGTAACATAATCTATTAGGAATAATTCCCCAATAATATTCCTGGCCTTCATACTTCTTTTCGTATTCAGTAATCGGTGATGTTTTATATCCCACTATGGTATCTACTGAAGTTTTAAGCACATATGCTAACTGTGACAACAGCAGTGCATCAGGAACTGTCGTTCCATTTTCCCATTTTGAAACCGCTTGAAAAGAAACATTCAATTGCTCCGCTAATTTTTGCTGGGTCAGTCCCAATTCTTTTCTTTTTTGTGCAATAAAAATTCCAATATTATGATTCATGACAACTCTCCTTATATCAATTTCTACTATTATCATAAATTTGGCTTGCCTATAGTTCAATAACTTCCCCAGCGAAAATCACAAATCAATTCAACTCCCGGTTGAAATAAATTAATATTACCATTTCCCCTGTTCCCTCATCAGACCAAACTCCCTTGCAACTTTCTGCGCTCTTTCTTTCTGAAAAAAATACTCTTCTACAGGATTTCTCAGCCAGTGCTGCATATCATCTGCATCCTTTAAAATTTCATCAAACTCCGTATGTACCTGTTCCTTATCACTGTGTTTGCTGATAGCCTGACACACTATAGAAATTTCCTCCGGTGTAAACTGAGGTATCGAACGCAAAATTCGTTCTGCTTCGATACTGCTTTTTTCTGCATGATTTTCTCTTGTCCCATCCTTGTATGTAGAATAATCATGAAGCATTCCTGCAATTTCCGCCAGTTCGGCGTATTTTCTGTCATGCCCGCGATGCAGGGCAATCAGCGCACAGGCCTGTCCGACTCCATACAAATGCACATATCCATTCCGGCTCGTTTCTTTATCTTCACACTGTTTGAGCATTTCGTCCAACTGTTTTCTCACAGAATCAATTCTTGTAAGCTGTCGTTCGTGCATATTCATTCCTCCCTTGGCTTATTAATACCTATTTCTTATTTTCAGTAAAATCCAATCATTACCATATCAACTAACTTTTTCTTATAATCTCTCTTATAAAATATTCTCTCTGACATACATTATTTCCACAGTATTCAGACTTACTTTCTCTTTATCACCTTTTCTAAATCCTTTTACTTCATAAAATCGTCGTGCCCATTCATTTTCTTCAAACACCCAAAGCATCGTTTTCCTGTAACCTGCCTGAGCAATATCATCCAACAGCCTGTCCATCATCCTGCTGCCAAATCCTCTGCGCCAATTCTCCTGCAGACTATGAATACAAATAATTTCTGCATATTCTGTCATGCTCTCCTCACGGGCCGCATCCCACCAGGCAATGCAATGTCCTTTGCCGTTTATTTCAAGAAGGTAACCATTCCCTTTCTTTTCTTCCAATAGTCTTTGATACATCTGCTTTGCCTTGTCATAATTCGTACACCTGGTCAGTACATCCTCTGGCAGAATCGTTTTAAATGCTGCCTTCCAGCTTTCTGTCTGAATATAAGCCAGAACTTCTTCATCTCCCGGCTTTACCTTTCGAATTTCATACTCTGTGTTCATTGTCATTTTCTCCCTGTTCCCTTATCAGACCAAACTCCTTCGCAAGCTTCTGCCCTCTTTCTAAAAGAAACCATACTTTCTTTTCCTATTTTTTAATTTGCTCCAGCATATATTCCGCAAACTCCTGTGCTGGCATTCCTTCTGATACCATGGTTTTTCCCGTCTGATATGCCTCTAGTGCTGCCAGAACCAGTGCTCTGTATTCCGGCTGGGAAATATGTTTCATTCCCCAGTCCCCACCTTCCTGTTTTGATACAATCAGCCGTTCCTTTTTATATGCTAACACCCTGCATAAATTCAGAATAACATACACCGGATTTTCCAAAATATCCTCTGCCGCATTCTCAATATCGCTCCAAATGCTGTCCATATAAGCTGTCGGGCTGACCTCTGCAAATACAGACGAAATTTCTTTTCCACAAAGGACCTGTCCTCTGTTATATGTAATTGTAACGTGAGCCGCTAAATCTTTATCCGTCCCTTTCATTTTCTCCACATATTCCTCAGGATTGGACTGATACCAGTGTAAATGGGTAATGGAAAAGTGAAGTTCAAACGGGGTCGGGTAGACAAAGGGCTTGCACACTTCCTCTTTGACTATGCTGAGTTCTATACCCTTTTCCGGTGCTCTTTTATTTAACTCCACTACCATGTCCATATACTGGCGTTTCTTTTCGTTTGTCATGCTTTCCTTAATTACGACAAGCAAATCAATGTCACTTTTCTTTGGATGAAAGCAACCCATGGCGGCAGAACCATGAAGATATAAGCCAACCAGATTTTCTTTCAAAATTGCCCTGCTTTGTGCTATAAAATCATGTAACAGTTTCTGATATTCGTCCATTTTTTCCTCATTTCTCAAACCGGAACACATCCGGCACACTTGCCTCGCCAAAGGTCTGTTTTGCCATGCGGTACATTGCCCTGGCGTGGATTCTGTCATGCCATAAAAAACGACGAAGTACTTTTCTAAGACTCCATTCCTCCTCATAGCTTCCTAAAAACACTTTGTTTTCCAGAAAATCCGGCTGCTGCTCCAGCAATGCAAAGCCCCGGACACGGCATTCCAGAATTGTTCCTTCCCGGTCCGCCGGAACATCAATCTCACCAAAATAATAACTGTTTACACATTTCGTATGCTCATACATTTCTCTGGCAGTCCGTGGGACCTCACCATAAAAGCACTGTCGAACCGGAAATACACTTTTGTCTTTGTCCTGAACAGCTTCATATAATTTTAAGAAGTCTTCGGCAGACTTTAATACCAGAGCTTTCAGATACTGGTACTCCTCCCGTGTGAAAGGTTCTTTTTCTTTGTCAAAGAGAACATCCGAGTCAGCGTTCCGGATATCCAAGGTGCTGGATTTTTCCTGAATAATTTCCGGTTCTAAATTTTCTGTAACCCCTTCCACCATATCTGCCCATCGCTGGTAGGAGGTAATCTCCTTCTGCATTTTCTCTAAGGCAGCCTCTCTTGACGCTCCTCTCGTAAAAGCACCCGGAAAATTGTCTGCATACAGCAGCGTATCTTCTCCGTTATGTTCCCAAACACATCGTATTTTCATATGCTCCACCCTCTTAACCTGATCGGCACTATTCACTTTCCGACAGTTCAGCAAAAAAGTCATTTACTAATCTCTCAAGTAATTCCTGCTTTTCAAACACATTTTTCTCACTTTGATGACTGACCACAAAATACTTTGTATCCAGCTTTTCCAGCGTCTGCAACATTTGCCGGGCAAGTTCTTTATCATACCCTGCTTTCGTAAAATACAAATCCGCCAGTAAAGTATACTCTTTATTTATTGTAACAATAAGGCTTCCTTTTACATGCGGTGAAGGACACGGCTGAATTACAAGTTCGATACCATCCTGAATCACCATTTTTTCTGTCACAATGATTCCCTTCTGGATTGTCTCATAAGTCAGGTCACCCACATACAATTCTTTATATTCCAGCTTATCCACATTACCTGTGTGGTCTTTGTGATAGTGAGACAAAATGACAATTTTCTTTTTTGTAACCGAAGATATTTCCTGCACAGCCTGCTCATTATTCCCAACATCAACTATGTAACAGAAGTTCTCACCTTCTGCAAAATACACATCTGCGGATAAAGGTTCCGGCAAAGCTGGAAGATATTTTATTATTTCATTTATCTTCTTCATCGGTGAACTCCCTTTTTCGCAATCTGATAAATCAAATCCGGAATAATTTTCTTCCGTCCATCGTTGTATTTCCGGTCCTGTTCCTCATTTCTTCCTACCAGCGGCTGTCCTGTTGCTGAGTTATCTGAAACAATCAGCAGCGCAATGGCCGGTACCTCTAACAACTCTGCCAGTAAGTAAAAAGAACTGGTTTCCATCTCAATCAAGTCCGTACCAAACTCCCTGATTTCGTCCAAGTGGGAATACTCCAGGGCAATGGAATCCGTACAGAACACGGAGGCTTTTTTCAACTCATAACCGTGCTCCTTTGCCAGTTCAATTATCTCATCCACATAAGTTTCGTCTGGATAAACCTTTCCAAACGGTTTATAATCTGACAATTTATTACACAAATAAGCATTGGCAAAGACACCAGCGACACTATAGGATGGGGTACATAAATCACCCACGTCAAAAGTTTCTCTCAGGCTTCCCACCGCACCAATAAAAATCAGCTTCTTGAATTTGAGTTCCCCACAAATGGTGAGATGGTCGATTAAGTTGTTTCCACCGGAGGCAATCTGAATCCACGCAATTTTCAGTCCATCCTTTTCTACCAGATAACCCGAAATGTAAGAATGTTCCGCCAGCCGTGTAATCTGAAAAGAAGGGTCTGTAATAATTTTCGTTGGTTTCCAGCCCGGTGCCACTACAAGGGCATCATATTCCACAGACACGTCCAGACCGAAATTCAGATATGCCATATTGGATGTGTTGTAACGCTGCATATTGTTTAAAATGTCAATCATCTTCTGCTTCATTCGTATGTCCTCCAAAAAAGTAATTGGCTTATTCTACCACGCCCTGTTCGTTATTGCAAGAACTTTTTGATAACTTTACTCATTTTATCAGACAGTTAATCGCCATTCCGTAATTTAAGAAAAAAAAATGACGTACAGACCCCTCTTGTTATATCAGAAAGTTACAGACTAATACACAAGAAAAATGGGTTCTGTACGTTATTTTTTTATTTAAATGCAGACTATTCCAGACTCATTCCCGCAAAAATTCAAACAACTATTTTCTTAAAATATCATTTTTTCCAATTTCATTCTTGGCTACGTTACGCAAAAAAAGACCAACATGCTCTCCCACCGATGCAGCATCCAATAATTTACGAAACGCTTCAATTCCGGTGATTGTCACTTTCGATTCACTGCCATCTATGCGCTGTAAAATCACCGTATCTCCAGTATGTACCATACCAGAAATCACTTTTCCGGTAACTACGGTTCCTCGTCCTGTGATTGTAAATACATCTTCCACCACAAATCGAAAATCATTCCCGGACAAATCCCCAGTTTGCATAGTTACATTTGCATATTCATCCAGTATAGCTTTTTTTCCACGTTGCTCATAATACATTTCCACATCTGATTTTGGTTTTTTTAAAAAATCAAATAATCCCATTCTTCTTCTCCTATCCTTATGCTGCCTATGCAAATATATACTTTAAAATATTTGCAATAATTATAGTTATAATTAAGCTGATGATAAAAATTACAACAGCATGGTCCCCGCCTCTGGCTTCCCCTTCTGTTACAGCATATTTTGGTTTTTCAGGATCATAATACAGGGTGATGACACCACCTTCATAGTCCATGGTTTTCTTGTAGGTTTGTCCATCGACTTCATATTGGTATACAGCACGGTGTCTGTTGTCTCCCCTCCAATGTGTCCTGTTATCATCAATCCAGGTCTTTACCGGAGAAGCCGTCACAGAAGCCTGTGCCTCCCGGGCGATGTTATAGACTCTGCATGCCCTGCCCTGGGTTACTTTTCTTAAAACTATATTGCAGATGATAAATACACCCACTACAATCATTCCTAACATTGGTTCCTTCATTGTAAATGTCTCCTTATCCGCTCCTTGAATTTCAAAATTGTACTTTTATCTTTGCTGCCAGCTGCATAAATAGATTCTATGGATTTTCTTATTCCCATGGAAATGGCTTTCCCTTTAATACTTCCTTTTTCAAATAACGAAACGTCTTTTCTTCTCCTTCATCCCGGAGCATGGTCAGTATGTACTCTAACTCCCGTCTTGTTTTCTCATTCATCAGTGTCCGGTCTTTGCTGGCCAACTGATACTCCAGGGAAGAAGCCGGAGTATATGCCTCTTTTAAATAAGTCATGCTGGCGGCCCGGCGGTCCATCACCATTTCCACCAGATACTTTCTTGGCATTGGAAGGGATTCATACCGTCTGGTTTCCAGATTCATATCCTGCCAGTATTCGTAATGATGGCGGTTACGTCCCTTGTGATGCAGCCAGGCTTCCGAGTAACCTTTCTCTTCACGCTCGGCAGAAATCGGGCTGCGGTGTCCCTGAAAATAGCGGACGCCGTTGAAAAATTCCGTTGGGGAATACTTGGACAGGTCATGGGTGAATCCCTGCCAGTACAGGCCAACCTTGAAACACCCCTGCATAACCAGAAGTTTATGTTTTGTAATTGTTTTAAAATGTTTCCAAAGGTTCATATCTGCTTTCCTCTTTTCTACGGTCCTTTTTCAGTATCGGTTCATGTCAGAATACTTTCCTTGATTTCACTCACTTGTTAAGCCACTGTATAAACGCCGTCTTATCCGAACTGTTATATCCTGCATTTTCATAAAACGCCAGTGTTTTCGGGTCTTTCGAACCAGTCAGCAGCATTATTTTATAACAATTTTCTTTCTCTGCCAGTTTTTTGGCATATTCCAGACATGCCGTTGCATAGCCCTTTCCACGATAGTCCTTATGGGTTACCACATTTTCCACAAATGCGTACGGCCGCACGTTTCTGGTAAGATTCGGTATTATGACACAGACACAGGAAGACACAATTTTCCCTTCCTCTTCACAGACAATCAGGTGATGATTCGGGTCACTAATTATCTGCTGCCATGTGAAAAACAACTGTCCAAAATCCTTTGGAAGGTCTACTTCATGCAAATGTAAATAAAGTTCTAATATTTCCATTAACTCTTCTTCTCTTGCTTCTCTAATCATACGGTTCCGTTCTCCTTTTCCCTGCTTTTTGCGGATTAATTATTGCTGCCCAGGAATACTGGTCTTTCATTTTACTTTTCTGCTACAATATAAATTTCTTTATCACTTTTTCTTCTGCATCCGGGTTCAGTTTCAAAATCTGGTCATGAATTCTCTGATACGCTTCTTCTTTGGAAATCTCCATGAACATCTCTTCCCCCCAGAACTCTTCCACTGTGCAGAACACCGTACTGTTCCAGCCGTAAGGCTCTCCATTTTTATTGAACTTTGGCATACGTCCGCACATTGTCACAAACAGGTTCTTCTGCAGACTGGTCAATGCCTTGTCAAACTGGCTGGAGGTCTCTTTTGTAATGCCACAGTCCCGCTTAATATCATGCAGGGCAATTTTTTTATTTTCCGCAATGACGTCATAAACCAGCTTCTCCATGTAGCTGATTGTTCCTGTTTCATACCATTCTTCAAAGGTCATCCCCTGCCTGCGCACCGCCAGAAAATAAGGATACCATTCTTTTGTAATGTATCCGCTGCTGCCAAAGAATACTTTGCCATAGGCGATATCTTTACGTTCTTCCAACACTCTCATGCGCCATTCCCATGGGTCGGTCTCCGGGTCTCCGGTATGCCATACCACAGGACAGCTGGGAATGGTGGTTTTCCAGTCATAAGGCACCACTGCATAAATGCCTTTCGCATTACCGCCACCCATGGAAAAACCGCTTTTTATCAATTCTTCGCAAAACTCTTTAAATGAATTTACCATACCTGCCTCCAGATAATTTTTTCAAAAAGAGGCTGCTGCAAAAACTGCTTTCTGCAACAGCCTCTCCCTTATCTTTTATTTTTCTTCTGCCTTTTCCTTTGGCATTACCAGATTTAAAATAACCGCTGCTACAAATACTACCGCAACACAGTTTTCTGCAAAAATTGTCCGCACTAGTTCCGGAAATATATGAAACATCTCCGGTACCTGGGTGAAACCAATACCAATACTTAAGGATAACGCTGCAATTGTAATATTTCTCTGGGAAAAACCACAATTTCCAATCATCTGCAGACCGCTGATTACAATTGTACCAAACATCATAATGGTACAGCCGCCAAGCACTGCTTCCGGCAAGGTAGCCAGAACTGCACCAATGGCAGGAAACAAACCCGCCACAATCATGATGACGGCACCTGTCGCAATGGCAAAACGATTGATTACTTTCGTCATGGCAATCAGACCAACATTCTGACTGAAGGATGTGATTGGCAGACAGCCAAACAATGCGGAAAGCGAGCTGGCAAATCCATCGCAGGCCAGAGAACCTGAAATTTCTTCATCTGTCGCTTCTCTTCCAAGCGCTGTGGAAGTGAGGGCAGAGGTATCACCAATCGTTTCCGTTGCGGAAACGAGGAAAATCATAATTACTGATATAATGGCACTTATATGAAATTCCGGCTTATATGGCAGAATTTCAGGAACTGCCACAACAGCCACATCCTCCAGCGCAGAAAAATCCACCATTCCCATACAAAGTGCCAGAATATATCCGCAAATCAGACCAAATAAAACAGATAACTGCTTCCAGTGTTTCTTTGCCAGCAGGTTAAACAAAATACATGCAACTAATGTAAATGTACCCAACAGCCAGTTCTGCCAGGAACCAAAATCTTCACTGCCTGTACCACCGGCAAAGGAACTTGCACCTACGGAGAGCAGCGAAAAACCAATGGCAGTAACTACACATGCCGCCACAATCGGCGCAATAATTTTACGCCAGTATTTTGCAAAAAAACCCAGAAGTCCTTCTACAATACCGCCTATAATGACGGCTCCGATTACGGCTGAATACCCATACTGCGGTCCAACATAACAAAAAATCGAAACAAACGTAAAACTGATACCCATAACAATTGGCAGTCTGGCACCAAGTTTCCACAAACCGAAAATCTGAATCAATGAACCAAGTCCGGCAATCATCATGGCTGTCTGAATCAGATTCGCTGTATCCTGTGCACTTAGACCACATACCCCGGCTACAATCATAATCGGCGCAATGTTGGCAACAAACATGGCAAGCACATGCTGCAAACCAAACGGAACAGCTTTCCCAACCGGCACCCTGCCGTCCAGGGTATAAATATTGTCTATTGAAACACTGTTGTCTGTCGTTTTCTTTCCCATGGTCTTTTACTCCTGCTCCCGGAACTGCACCGTTCCCTTTTCATCGTCCATGGATTCCACAATTGCCAGGGATTCCAGATGGTAACCCAGATTGCGAATCACCTTTCCTCCTACCTGGAAACCCTTTTCAATGGCAATACCGATTCCTTCTACTGTTGCACCGGAAGATTCCGTAATAGAAATCAGCCCCTGCAGCGCACAGCCATTGGCAAGGAAATCATCAATAATTAACACATGGTCCTCTGCACTTAAGAATTTTTTCGACACAACGACCTGATTCGTATTTTTATGTGTGAAGGATTCCACGGTTGCCACATATACATCCCCATCCAGATTGATACTCTTGGACTTTTTGGCAAACACCACCGGCACATCAAAATAGCGTGCCGCTGCAATCGCGATGGCAATACCTGAGGCTTCAATGGTTAAAATCTTCGTAATATTCTTGTCTGCGAAACGACGCTTAAACTCTTTTCCCATTTCGTCCATCAGATGAATGTCCATCTGGTGATTTAAAAAACTGTCTACTTTCAGTACATTTCCCGGCTTTACAACACCGTCTTTTACAATTCGTTCTTCCAAGAAATTCATATTCTGTTCCTCCACTGCTTACTTAGAATTATAGTACTTCTTTTACTTAAATATGAAAAGGCGGAAGCTTTTACTAATCCGCCCTTATCTCATATAATAACATATTTCAGCCGGTTTGTCAGTTACTTTTTCCTATTCTTTCACTGCAAAAGAATATTTCCGGTAGCCTCCCCGCCAGAACCTTGCCACAAAGCAGATACTCCGGAAGCCCCAGTCAATAAACATGGCCAGCCATACGCCGACAACACCTAAGTTCATGCCCTTCGCCAGAATGTAACTGAACAGTATGCGGAACGTCCACATGGAAAACATGGACGCCACCATCGTAAACTTCACATCATTGGCCGCACGCAGGGCGTTCGGCAGTACAAAGGATAACGGCCAGATGAGCATTGCAAACAGACCATGCAGAATCATCAGCTGTTTTGCCAGCTCTGCTGTTCCCGGTTCCAGGCTGTAGAGCAGAACAATACCATCCAGGGCAAGCATAACAACCACATTTACCAGAATAATCGCCCCGGTTGCGATTTTCAGCAACTTCTTAGTATAATAGCGCATCTGTGTTTCATCATCTGCACCCACGCACTGGCCGACAATGGTAATCATTGCCATACCCATGGCACTTCCCGGAATTACCTCAAAGCTGGCAATCGTATTTGCCACTGCATTAGCCGCAATCGCCGTGGTACCAAAGCTGGCAGTAATTCCCTGCACCATCAGCTTGCCAATCTGGAACACGCTGTTTTCCAGACCATTCGGCACACCGATATTCAGAATTCTCTTAATAATTTTCCAGTCAAACCCAAGTCGGAAATGTTCATCAATGTGAATTGGATTCGATGGTCTGCGAATCAGCAGCAGCATAACTACCGCTGCTACAATTCTGGAAAGCAGGGTAGCCAGTGCTACACCTTCCACACTCATCTTCATTACAAAGAGGAAGAATGCATTTCCCACAATATTTATTGCATTCATGGCAAGGGAAACTTTCATGGAAATCTTGGAATTTCCCATGGCACGGAACAGAGCCGCTCCCGCATTATATAATGCTAAAAAAGGGAAGGACACTGCCGTTATGTAAAAATAAGTCCGGGAGTAACCCATGACATCTGCTTCCACCTTTCCATAAATCAGCTGTAAAATCTGTTTGTTAAAAATCAAAGCGACTGCCATCAGAAACAGCGACACACTGCCAATGGCAACTACCAGCTGGTTTGCTGCTTTGCTGGCATTTTCCGAATCCTTCCGTCCAATGAACTGTGCTGCCACCACTGCGCCGCCGGTTGCCAGTGCGCCAAACAGACCAATCATTAAAATCGCAATCGAATCCACAATGGAAACGCCGGACATGGCCGCTTCTCCCCTGGTAGCTATCATCATCGTATCTGCCATACCAACAGTAACCGCCAGAGTCTGTTCAATGATTAATGGAATAATCAGTTTTTTTAATGCCTGACTGGAAAACAACGTTCCTATGGTTTCTTTTTGTTTTGCTTTCATGACTAACGCCTTTCTTTTTGTGTACGAAATATCATAATACCATCGCTGCTATTATAGCACTCTCTTTCTCCCGAATAAAGTCCTAAATTTTAAAACAGGAAGCAGAACCCTTTTTCAGAATCCTGCTTCCTGTTTTTATGTTATCATTTCATTTTTCCCGGATTACTTCACGTAAAGTACTTCGCCCTCTACAATCACATCCGGATTTTCAATTCCATTCAGTGCCACCAGGTCAGCTACGGTACATCCGTTTGCCTCAGCAATACTCTTTAAAGTATCACCTGCTTTTACGATATATCTGCCTTCCTTCTTCACTTCAGGAATATTCACTACCAGACCAATGCTGATGACATCTGCATTCTCGATGTCATTTGCAGCAACTAATTCCTTCACGGTAACGCCTGCTGCCTTTGCAATGGCACCAAGAGTATTACCAGCAGCCACGGTATACTGGCTTTCTGTAATTGCAGGAACTTCCTGTGCCGGTTCTTCCTTCTCCTTGTCTGTTTCCGGTGCCGGGAAGGATGGCTGGGACGCTGCATCCATCACATCAATTTCCTGTCCGTTTACTGTCAGCTTGATGTTACTGAAGGTTACGTCTGCATTTCTTGCTGCAAACATACCAATGTAAACATAATCTTCATCAAAGCTTGTCAGCTTGAAGTCAAAACCGCCGGAAACGGTTTCTTCGTTACCGATAGTGGTTGCATAACCATCCGGTGTACCGGAAAGGGTCAGTGTCACTGTTTCACCAGCGGTATATGCTCTGGAAAGGGATGGACCGTACATTAACTTGCCATCCTTTCTTGCATAGCTGTTGTTCAGGGCAACACCGGCATCCATATCTGCCAGTCTGGAGAACGCTGCATTCACGCTGTCACCATTGAAGTCTTTGGAATTAAAGTCGATGTACATGGCATCTCTTACCATCAGACCAAAGGCAACCTGGTTGTTGCTGTTGTAAGCGTTGATTGTCATATCCGCAGATAAGGTGAAGCTTGCATCTGCCGGAATCTTGTAATAATACATGGCAATACCATCGGTAGAGCCGGAAATCTTACCCTTGTTGTTTGCTACCGCAATATGCATGTTGCCGTTGGCATCGGTTTCCAGAGTCTGGTTGGTTGTGTTTGGTGTACCACCCACATCACCAAATACTGTACCCTTGAAGATACCATAATCTGCCCAGAGCTCACTCTGTGCCAGAGCGCTGCTGTCATATACAGGCTCTACATAATCCGGATTGGATACGAGATTATCTGCTTTTGCAGGAGCTGCATCCACATTGGTTACATGCTCGGAAATACCACTGATATTCAGTGCCTTTACTGCCTTTGCAAACAGGTACGCGTTGTACTTTGCACCCCAGATATTGGTATGTGTATTATCCACGCTGCCAGGCTTGGAAGACAGCCATGCATGTAAGTTTACTGTCTCTTCTGCGCCGAGGGAATCATATACTTCCCTGGTCAGTGCTGTCATATCAACAACTGCTGTGTCTGTATCCTTACCAAGCTGAATAATAGCTTCTGCATAGTTACCACCTTCGAATTCGCCGGTCGTTGTTGTAATATGCAGTTCGGAATCCTTCCATTCACCAGTTGCAGTTCTTCTTACGATTGGTGTACAAAGGATGACAGTTACGCCTTTTTCCTCTGCCACTTTAATATAGTTTTCATACAGATTGTTGGCAAAGCTGCCTGCCACGGTATAATCACCGTTCGGATTGGTGTATCTTGCAGTTTCTGCCTTTTCATCGTTATGACCAAAACCAATAACGAGAACGTCACCCTTCTGCATTCCGTCCACTAATGTCTTATAGTTTTCTTCCTGTAAGAAGCTTAAGGAACTTCTGCCGGAAAGAGCCAGGTTCTGAACCTCAAACTTTTCTGCGTCAAAGTACTCCAGCAACTGTGTACCATAACCATAACGAGGATAGAAATAGCTGTCGTTGAAAGCACATACCGTGGAGTCACCGATTACCCACATGGTGGATTTGGTATAGGAGCCGCTCATCTTTGCTGCCTCCAGTGCAATTTCATCTACTAAGGTCTGACCAACGACTGTCCAGTATGCACTGTCTTCTGTGAACAGGCCTTCTGCATTTGCAGAATATGCAGTAAATCTGCCACTGCCGCTTACAGAAAATTCATTGGTTCCATTTGGATTTTCACCGATTACCTGGGCTGGTGCCTGCACCGCATAAGCAAGGGAACAATCCATTGCCTGAACTGCCTGCGCCATATATGCTGCGCTGATAAAGCCGCCTAACTTGCTGCTGTGTGTGCTGTCACCAGTACACATTGCCTGCTTCGCCACTGCGGAAGCACCATTTGCTGCTGCCACATCTGCCTTGTAAGCTTCTTCGTACATTACTGCGGTCAGTTCAGTTGCGTCAATTAATAATACATTTTCTTCTTCTGCTAACTGCTTTACTGCTGTCACATACGCATTGCCGGAGGTCACCTGTGTACCTGTGGTAGCGTCTGTGGAATCATGTGCTGCCTTAATGTTGCCGTCTGCGTCAAAGTACTGTCTTGCTACAGGAGTTACCAGTACAGGAATTGCGCCTGCTTCTCTTGCCACGTTAATGTACTGTAACAGATACCACTTATAAGTACCGCCGCAGTCGTAGGAATAGAAGGTATCGCCATACTTGGACTGTAAGGAATCCGGTGTGGAAACCTCTTTACCTGCTGTTACCGGATATACGCCATTGGCATCCGGCTCACCCAGCGGAACATATCTGTCCTCTAAATAACCGGAACCGTTGGAGCAGTCGTTGTGACCGAACTGGATGAACAGATAGTCACCTTCCTTGATGGTTTCCTTAATCTTGTCAAGGGAACCTTCGTTAATAAAGTTTCTTGTACTTCTGCCACCGTTTGCATAATTTACAACGGTTACTAACTCTTCATTGAAGAACTCAGCGAAGTATTCACCCCAGGAGCCTTCGGTGTTGTTCGTATTGTTCATGTACATACCCTTAGCAGAGTAATCTTTTACGGTAGAATCACCTGCAAGGTATACGTTAATTCCTGTTCCAAGCACTGCCTCCGCCTTGGAAGCTGCCGGATTATCATAACCTTCACGAACCACTTCTTCTACGGTGTAGGAAGCTGCTGTACCAGCTGCGTTATTTACATTCATTGGTGTTACAACTACCTTAATCTGAGCCCCAGTATCCTCACTTGTAATCTGATAAGTATCATCTACTACTGCGGAGGAAATCTTCACTAAGGTTTCTGCGCCATCTTTTACTCTGTACCATGCAATAACGGAAACATCGTTGGCGTCATTTGCAGCACCTAAGGAGTAGGCTGCTGTCAGTGTGTGTCCCGGCTTTGGAGCATTAATATCACCATTATCCACAACATAAGGAGCGGTTGCGAAAGCTACGGCTGCCTCTGCTGCCACAGCATATACCGGAGTAAAGCCTAAGTATGCCGCATAATCAAAAGCTGCTGCCTCTGTCTTTATGGTACCTTCTACTCTTGCAGAAACATCTGCTGCCGCACCAAGAAGGTCTGTTGTGTTATATTCTGCAAAGTTTGCCTTTTCCGGCTGGTTTCCGCTCATCTGTGTCCAGCCTGCTGCATTGATTAAATCTAAGGAAACCACCTTGGTATTCTCAAATCTTACCTTGGCATCTGCCCCCCACGGTCTGCCAAAGTAATAGCCAGCCTTTACCGGAAGATTATCTGCTGTTACCACACAGTTACGGAATAAGTAACCATTCTCTGTTGCTGTTGTAGAAGAATCTGTTCTTGCTGCTGTGATATAACCCTGTGTTTCACCTGTGCTGTAACCATACAGGCTGATTTCACAGGCGTCAAATACCACATCACCGGAACCGAAGATAAAGTCGGTGTTACCTTCGATGTAACAGTTCTTAAAGTAACTGTCCGATGCTGTGTACAGAGTGTCCTGGCTGCTTAAGAAGGAACAGTTCAGGAATTCTGCCTGGTCTGCTGCCACATAGAGTGCTGTCGCACGCTCTGTCGCTGCCTTGGAGGTAACATCCACACCGTACTTACGGTCAAAGCTGATCGTATCTGCTTCTACACCGTCTTCGATTTCTTCATCCGTGATGTAACGGTTGAAGGAGTTTTCAAATACAATATTTTCTGCACGGAATGCGGTAGCGGTCTTTGTTACCATAACCGCATAGCCCCACTTTTCTGCATTGTTCTTTTCGTACTTGTCATAGGCTCTTTCTGCATCATACAGACCGGAAACATCGTCTGTACTATAGTAATTGTAACCGATACCATAGTACCAGGTCAGAAGAACCTCTTCCTCACTTTCATTTACCAGAGTAATGTAAGGAGTTTCAATCGTAACCTGCTCTCTGTAAGTACCCGGAGCAATGGAAATTGTAATTCTTTCTTCCTCGCTGGCAGGATTCATGGCGGCTGCCGCAGCCACTGCTTCTCCTACGGTTGCGTAATTTGGAGCCTTGTCCTCATAACCAACGTAAAGTTTTTCCACTCTTTCCAGTGCCACTGCCTCTGCTGCTGCCGGAACTGCCATGATGTCCTTTTCCACAGCCTTATTGTTCACAACAATATGGGTAGAAGTAGTATACTTTTCGGAAGTAATCACTACACTGTAGGAACCATTTCTTAACTTCGCAGAATAACCATTGGCAGATACGACACCTGCATATTCATAACTATCTTCCACGTTTACGAACTTCACTGCAGTTACATCCTTTGCCTCACAGCCAAGGAAGCCACCAGTTACATCATACACAGCCTTTGCCGCAACGGTGATGTCCTGGTTCAGTGCCTGATTATCCTTCACGGTTGCTGCACTAACGATTTCATAATCGTTTACTCCATTCAGCACCAGTGTATATTCCACGTCAGGCTCCAAGGAAGCCTTGAAACTTAAGTCCGCACTAATGGTCAGGTCTACATCATTAAAGGTGGTATCCGCCGGAGCCTCTAACTTAACAGCAAGTCTGGAAACATCATAGTCTGCTGCAAATCCGGTCAGCTTACCGGTATAATCGTAGATGGTCTTCTTCTCTACCACAAGCGTTACATCAGACATGCCTTTTAACACATCAGCCTCTGCTACTGTTACGATTTTGCTGTCGTTTGTAAAGCCGATACCTGTCACACCGGATAATACTGCGGTGTATTCAAAGCCCGGAGCTAAAACTGCGGTATACTTGCCGTCCTTTACTTCCACCACAGTCTCCACGTTAGTTTCATTGTTCACAAAACTAAGCGTGGTGCCTGTTACATCAAAACCGCCATTGTCCACGGTACCGGACACTGCCACACCCGGGAACCGGACAATACGGTTGTAACCGGCCTTTGCCCCGGCATTGGTCCAGATTTTATAAGTACCGCTGTACTGTGCCACGAATACATGCTTTGTGAAGGTCTTCTGACCGTAAGCCTGCTCGTCCATCTGCACCGCATCTTCCCCAAGATACTGGAAAATCAGCGTATCATCTGCCGCATTGTGGGCACCCATATAAACTACAATCTTGTCACCAGCCTGTACATTGGCAAGCTGTACATATCTTCTCTTTTCACCGCCGGTACCATTGCAGTAGAACATACCATTGGCCGTATAACCATCCTCATATTCGGTCTGGGCAAAGCCATTATCACCATAATTCTTCTTTGCAAGACCGGAAAACAAACGGTCATTTCCCTTAAAATTCAGGGTTAAATCACCAAATACAATTTCTCCGTCAGCGGCAAAGGTACCACCCTCCTTGAGATTTTCATAAGCGTCCCAGTCTGCTGCTTTTACATTGTTATTGTAAAGCGCAGTGTCCGTTTCTTCGACGCCGCCAAAATCCCAGACATCGATTTTTCGTCCATCGTCAGCAAAAGCCGTGGTCGTGGAAGCAAAACCAGAACCGGTCAGCACCATGACACCAGCCAGGGCTGCAGCTAATAAACGACGTAACCCTCTTTTTTTCATGCCAATCCTCCTTGTTTTTCCGAAGGAAAAATGCTCGCCCGCTTTTTGCGAGCAGAGGATTTTCCTCCTTGTTTTTCCTTCTTATTTTGTTACATTCTTGCAGAGGCCTCTTCTCTCCTGTCAAATCCACCAAATCTTTTCGATGTTTTTGTACAAAAAGCACAAAAAATGACCTCTCCATATGTCATAATTATACACTATGACATAATGTCAAGGTCAAGAAGTTTCGAAAATTTTCTTACAACTTTCTTACATTCCGCTTACATTCTGAACAATTCCAGAACGTGCAGATTGCAGGAATGAATTTTCAAACACGCTCCAACACCGGCATACTAACCAGAATATACTGTTCCTCCACAGACTCCTCCAGCGACATAGAAATTTTTATGCCAATCACATCTCCATCCATTTGGTAGTGATTTTCCAAAAGATACTCCAGCATATCGTCAAAAAGTTCATGAAACAGTTTGTCCTTTTCCTCTGCTTTACACTCCGAAAAATTCAACGGAAGCTTGGCAATTTTCATGATACTGTTTTTCTTTTCATAGACAGTAGTGTACTCATTCAGTCTCAGTCCAAACCGCTCCATATGGATATCCTTCACCGCAATTCCTTCATTGCAGGTGAGAAGTCCCTGCTCTATTTCCTCTTGCTTGAAAATATAAATATAACGTAACTCTGCCGCATTGTAAAAATATTGCTGAATCGTGTCCAGACGGCCATCGTCCTTTAAAAGCTCCCCTTGTTCGCTGTATAAAACATAGTTCATCGGTACACAGTCCCGCTGGTAAAATCCCTCCTGCACTGCCTCGATTTTTTTCATCAGTGCCAGGTCGTCCTTTAACATATGCCGGAGCCCTGTTAATAGCTCCAGTTCCTTATCCATGGTTGCCAGCCGTTCCTCATACAATGCAATTTTTTCCTGATAGCTGCCCTTTAGAATCCTGGCAATCTCCGGATGACTGAAGCCCAGCTTGCGGTAATTGTTTATAATAATCATCTTCGTCACATCGCCAGCCCCATATACACGATACCCATTGGCATCCATACGGTCCGGGGAAAGATACCCCATGCCCTCATACCTCCGGACAGTGTTGGACGATATATCTAAAATCTTTGACAAATCGCTGACCTTATAGTTCATAAAATATCCCCTTCTTTCTGCCATCCATTTTAAACGATTTTTCCAAAAACGGCAAGTCATATTCCGCAGGTAGACAAGTTTAGAAAATCGTGGTAAAATGCATTCACGGAGCAGGGCCGCAGGGGTTCACAAAAAGATACTTTTGTAACAGCCCCTCGATGCCCTTCATTCTAAAATAAAAAGAAACGGAGACTTTATTATGGCAAATCCTATTGTTACCATTCAGATGGAAAATAGCGACATTATCAAGGTAGAGCTTTACCCTGAAATCGCACCAAACACTGTAAACAACTTCATTTCCCTTGTAAACAAAGGCTTTTATGACGGTTTAATCTTCCACAGAGTTATCGAAGGCTTCATGATTCAGGGCGGTTGTCCGGAAGGCACCGGCACGGGCAATCCTGGTTACTCCATCCCGGGTGAATTTACCTGGAATGGCTTTAAGAATGACTTAATGCACACCGCAGGCGTTATTTCCATGGCAAGAGCACAGCACCCGGATTCCGCCGGTTCCCAGTTCTTCATTATGCACAAAGATTCTCCACACCTTGATGGACAGTATGCGGCTTTCGGTAAGGTAACCGAAGGTATGGACGTAGTAAACAAGATCGCAGAAGTCAATACCGACTGGTCTGACCGTCCGATGGAAGTTCAGCGTATGGCAAAGGTAACCGTTGAGACATTCGGCGAAGAATATGCAGAGCCAAAGACCTTAGACCGCTAAATAATTACTCTTCTGGAACCTGCTGGTGACACTGCCAGCAGGTTCCATTGCATCTGCCTTCTTTCTGTGGTATCCTTAGTCCATCACCAAAGAGTGAAATAAATAAAGACATAGGAATTCCAGAGGTTTCCCATGACTTTGGAAAGGAGACACAGATGAGCAATCTTTGCAATTTCTTATTACCATTTTTAAACGGATGCAACTTATCTTCCCTGTTTAGCGGTTTTTGCGGAAACAACAACGGCTGTGGTTTTGGCGGCTTTTTCGGCGGTAACTGCTACTAAGAAGTAGTTAAAATACAAAAGATTTTGTTATAAGACAAGGAGACATTTCCCCGGACAGTAATGGCCATGGTTATGTCTCCTTGTTTTTTCCGCTATAGTTCCAGTACCACCGTAAATGGTCCGTCATTTTCCAGTGCCACCTTCATATCCGCACCAAATTCCCCGGTTTCCACTACTGCCACCTGCTTTTTGCATTCTGCAATAATGTATTCGTACAGTTCCTTGGCCAGTTCCGGTTTTCCCGCACTGGTAAAGGACGGGCGGTTGCCATGGCTGCAGTCCGCATAAAGAGTAAACTGGGACACCAGCAGAAGTTCCCCATTCACATCCTTTAAGGACAGATTGGTCTTTCCGTTTTCATCCTGGAAAATACGCAGTCCCAGAAGTTTTTTTATATACTTGTCCGCAATTTCCTTAGTATCCTCATTGGAAACTCCGATAAACACAAGAAATCCTTTTTTTATTGCGCCAATCATGTTACCGTCTACAGTAACACTGGCGCGGTTGACACGCTGTATTACAAATTTCATTATTGCCTCCATTTCAAAAACAAGGGGTAAGATTTCTCCTACCCCAGTTCCAGTCACTCTATATGCACTTCTTCAAAATTTCCATCATTTCATCAATCTGTTCCTTCTGCATTACCAGTGGCGGCAGGAAACGAATCGTATGGGTTCCTGCTGCAATCAGAATCAGACCATTTTCCAGTGCCTTTGCTGCAATGTCCTTGACCGGATGGTCAAATTCCAGACCCTGCATGAAGCCAAACCCTCTGTGGTCCACCACGGAAGGAGTTTCCTTTGCAAACTCTTCCAGCTTTTCATACAGATATGCACCGTTTTCCTTCACGTTTTCCAGTACCTTCTGTTCCTCAAACAGTTCAAATACCTTTGCCACCGCTGCGGTAACAAACGGATTGCCGCCGTAAGTAGTTCCATGGTCGCCCGGTTCAAATGCGGCTGCTACTTTTTCTGTTGCCGCAAAAGCACCTACCGGAACACCACAGCCTAACGCCTTGGCGCTGGTAATAATATCCGGCTGGATATCATAGTTCTGGTAGCAGAACATCTTGCCGGTACGGCCCATGCCGCACTGGATTTCATCGAGAATCAGCACAATGTCTTTTTCCTTGCAGATTGCTGCAACACCTTCAATAAATTCTTTTGTGGCAGGGTAAATACCACCCTCACCCTGCAAGGTTTCCATAATAATCGCTGCTGTCTTATCGTTAATTTTGGACTTTACATCCTCCAGATCATTAAACTCTGCAAAAACAACACCGCCAATCAGTGGTTCGAAGGCTTCACGATAGGCCTTCTTTCCGGTTACGGACAAGGCACCCATACTTCTGCCGTGGAACGAGTGCTCCATGGCAATAATCTGGCTGTCTGCGGAACCGGTCTTTTTGTAATAATACTTTCTGGCTAACTTGATGGCACCTTCCACAGCTTCCGTACCGCTGTTGGTAAAGAACACTCGGTCCATGCCGGAAGCCTTTACCAGACCTTCTGCTGCCAGCAGGGTCGGTTCATTGTAATAATAATTGGAAGTATGTAACAGCTTGTCAATCTGCGCCTTTAATGCATCATTGTAAGCTTCATTTTTATAACCAAGGGCAAATACACCAATACCTGCGGAAAAATCCAGATATTTCTTACCATCCGTGTCATAGAGGTAAACACCTTCGCCGCGGTCCAGTACTACCGGATATCTGCCATAGGTGTGCATGAGCACGTTTTCCGCACGGGTTCTGCATTCTGTTGAATTCATAACTCAGTCCTCCTTAAAGATTTCCTACTTCGTTTCATCATAAATGGCAGTTCCAATACCTTTATCCGTAAAGAACTCCAGCAGCAGGCTGTGCTCCATTCTGCCATCTAAAATATGTACACCGGTTACGCCTTCTCTTACTGCGTCAATACAGTTCTTAATCTTTGGAAGCATACCACCGCCGATGAAACCGTCCTGAATCAGTTCGTCTGCTTTTGTGAGGGTCAGCTCGGAAATCAGGGTACTCTTATCCTTCGGGTCAAGGCATACACCTTCGATATCCGTTAAGAACGCAAGCTTTTCTGCACCTACTGCGGTTGCAATGGCACAGGCTGCATCGTCTGCATTGATGTTGTAGGACTGGTATTCATCGTCAATGCCGATTGGTGCAATCACCGGAACGAAATCCTGCTTAATCAGGGTATCAATCAGGGAAGTATTTACTTTGTCGATATTTCCTACAAAGCCGATATCCTGGCCATTTGCCAGCTTCTTGGTTACATGCAGGGTGGAACCGTCCTTACCACAGATACCAACAGACTTTACGCCCAGCTTTTCCATCATCTGTACCAGATTTTTATTTACTTTATTAAGAACCATTTCTGCCACTTCCATGGTTTCTTCATCCGTTACACGAAGACCTTCCACGAACTTTGGCTCCTTGCCAAGCAGACCTACCCACTTGCTGATTTCCTTGCCGCCGCCGTGTACAATGATTGGCTTCATGCCGACTAACTTAAGCAGTGCCACATCACGGATAAGGTTCATCTGGAGATTTGGGTCTAACATGGCACTTCCGCCATACTTTACAACGACCTTTTTATTGTTGAACTTCTGAATATAAGGAAGTGCCTCAATTAACACCTGGGTCTTTGACATATCAGAAAAATTTGCGTTTTCCATTGTAATTCTCTCTCCTATCCAAACTGCTCTCTGCAGTTTTCCACATTTTTATTCCAGGCATGCCCTGTATCGCACAGAAGCATCCTTTTATTTCATAGTAATACTGTTTATTTAAAACCACCCTCCGGCATTAGGAACGGTAGTCTGCGTTAATCTTTACATAGTCGTAAGTCAGGTCGCAGCCCCATGCCGTTGCTTCTGCTTCGCCGTCCTTCATGTCTGCAACCGCTGTCACTTCTTTACCACCAAGAATCTTTGTTGCAAACTCTTCTGAATAATCCGTTGCCATACCATTCTCTACCAGCTTCAGTGTGTCCGTACCATCGGTAATGGTAATATCCACCTTGTATGGGTCAAAACTCTCACCGGAATAACCAAGGGCACAAAGAATTCTTCCCCAGTTTGCGTCATTGCCGTAAACCGCTGCCTTGGTCAGACTGGAAGTAATAACAGACTTCGCCAGACACTTTGCCGCTGCTTTGGACTTTGCATTGACAACTTTTGCGGTAAATAACTTGGTTGCACCTTCGCCATCCTCTGCAATTCGCTTAGCCAGATATTCATTTACAAAATGAAGGGCTGCCGCAAATGTCTTATAATCGTCACTGTCTGCGGAAACTACCTTTTCATTCTCTGCCAGACCGTTTGCCATGAGAAGCACGGTATCATTCGTGGAAGTGTCACCATCCACGGAAACCATGTTGTAGGTATCCTGCACGTCTTCCTTTAATGCCTTATCCAGTAATTCCTTGGAAATGTTGGCGTCTGTTGTAATAAAACCAAGCATGGTGCACATATTCGGGTGAATCATGCCGGAACCCTTGCACATACCGCCAAGAATGACTTCCTTGCCGCCAAGAGTCATGGAAACTGCAATCTCCTTCTTTTTTGTGTCTGTTGTCATAATGGCTTTCGCTGCATCCGTACCTGCTTCCATGGTATCAGAAAGCTTTTCTGCCAGAGCCTTTGTACCAGCTTTAATCTTGTCAATCGGAAGCTGCTTTCCGATGACACCGGTGGAAGCCACAAATACACTCTCATAAGGAATCTTCAATGCTTCCTCTGCAGCCTTTGCAGTTTCTTCACAATAGTGGTAGCCGATTTCACCGGTACAGGCATTGGCAATACCAGCGTTGATAACAACCACCTGGGCGGTCTGCTTTTCCTCTGCAATCATCTTATCCCATAATACAGGCGCTGCCTTTACCACATTGGTTGTGAAGGTTCCTGCCACGGTACATGGCACTTTGGAAAATACCATTGCCATATCCTGTCTGTCTTTATATTTAATGCCTGCTGCTGTAGAAGCAGCGGAAAATCCTTTTGCTGCGGTTACACCGCCTTCAATCTGCTGAAACATACAAACTCCTCCTCTATGTACTGACTCATTGCCATGCCATCATGGTTACAAATACTCTCTACTCATTAAATGTTGTAACATTGTTATCATTCAGGGACAAATCATAATAATTTAAATCGGTACGCTCTGTCCATTTCAGCCCCCGCCAGAAACGGTTTCCACGTTCGTTTGTCTTAAATGCCTGTAAGCCGACCTTGTTGATTCCTTCTTTTTTCAGGGCTTCCTGGGCAAAAGCTGCCATATGCTTTCCAATACCCTGTTTCCGGTAGCTCTCTGCCACGCATACATGATAGAAGCAGGCACGGCGTCCATCGTGGCCGCACAAAATACTGCCAACTACCTTCTCACCGTCCAGTGCCACCACGCTGGTGGTCGGGTTACGCTTCAAAAACTTTTCCACGCCCTCACGGGAATCGTCCATACTGCGGATACCAAACCCTTTGATTGTCATCCAAAGGGCATAAACCCCATCATAATCTTCGATTGTCATTACTCTGTAGTTAATCATGGCAATTCTCTCTTTCCTAATGGTTCATGTTTTCTTTACATCTTATGGGAACATCGGAACCAGTTCCAGACCCATGTTCTCCGGCAGACCGAACATTAAGTTCATGTTCTGGATGGCCTGACCTGCCGCACCCTTCACCAGATTGTCCATGGCACCCATCATGATGACACGGTTTGTTCTCTCGTCAATGCGGAAGTTGACATCCACAAAGTTGGAACCTTCTACCCATCTGGTTTCCGGACAAACATTCTTTTCTAATACACGGACAAAATATTCATCCTTGTAGCAGTCGTCATAAATTTTCTTTACTTCTTCGTAAGTCACCGGCTTTTTCAGTGTGGCATATGCAGTGATTAAAATGCCCCGGTTCATTGGAACAAGGTGCGGTGTGAAGTTTAAGAGAACCTTTTCCCCGCTGGCATAAGACAACTGCTCTTCGATTTCCGGTGTATGGCGGTGGGTTGCAACGCCGTACGCCTTAATGTTTTCATTTACTTCACAATAGAGGTTATCCACTTTTGCAGAACGTCCTGCGCCGGAGGTACCGGACTTTGCATCGATTACCAGTGTGCCCATATCAATGAGGCCTGCTTTTGCCAGAGGATAAATACTTAAGGTAGAACAGGTCGGATAGCAGCCCGGATTGGCAATCAGTCTTGCACCCTTTACCTTTTCCCGGTTGATTTCGCAAAGACCATACACTGCCTCGTCAATGAACTGAGGACTGACATGCTCAATACCATACCATTTTTCATAGGTAGCCACATCCTTGATACGGAAGTCCGCACTCAGGTCAATAATCCTGGTCTTCTTTAATACTTCTTCATTTACAATAGAAGCACAAAGCCCCTGCGGGGTTGCTGTAAAAATGACATCTGCTGCGTCAGCCAGTGCTTCCATATCATCATCCAGACACTTTGCGTCCACCAGCCGGAACATGTTGCGGAATACATCCGCATACTTCTTATCTACATAGCTTCTGGAACCGTACCAGACAATTTCTGCTTCCTTGTGCTGTAATAACAGACGGACAAGCTCCTGTCCTGCATAACCGGTAGAACCAATAATACCAACCTTAATCATAGTAATCCTCCTTACTTTTCTGCTGTGTTCTCTTTCTAATGTTATATTTTTGTTGTGATTTCATAATTATACATTCCCATGCAAGTTTATGCAAGAGAAAAATTGATTTTTTTGAAAAAAATTATTTCAGTGCAATTCCCTCTTCTTTCAGCCGCTGATAAATCCCCGCAACAGGCAAGCCCACAATATTGTAATAATCCCCGGAAATCCCTTTTATATAAGGTGCAAACAATCCCTGGACGGCATATGCCCCTGCCTTGTCCATCGGCTCACCGCTCTCCACATAATCTGAAATTTCCTGCTCTGTCATCGGGTATACCGTCACTTTTGTCCCCTCTGCAAAAGAAAGCTTTTTTACGGAACCATCGGCTTCCTTCCGGATAATACACACTCCGGTATACACCATATGGTCATCTCCGGCAAAAGACGAAATCATGCGCACCGCATCTTCCTTGTCCTTCGGCTTGCCAAGAATCCGTCCGTTATGCGCCACCACGGTATCTGCCCCAAGAATGACCGCCGGTCCCGAAACATCCGCTGCCACATCTTCTGCTTTCATCATGGAAAGCTCCTTCACCACCTTCTCCGGATCGGTACTTGTAATCTTCTCTTCCTTATTACTTGTCATTATCTGAAACCGGACTCCTATCTGCTCCAGAAGTTCCCTTCTTCTAGGGGAGCCGGACGCCAGAATCACCTGATATTCCATACGTATCTCCATTCTCCTTTTCCAGAATAAAACCTTTAACTTTTATTTTATCCTAAACCCTTTCAACTTGCAAGCCAAACCATGGAAACCTTAAAAAAAAATTTTTTTATTATTTTCGTCTTTCATCTTGCATATTTTTTCATCGTGGTGTATATTGAATGTATAATTATAAATCATGCAGAAAAATTAACATTGCATTTTTTACTGACATGAACTAAAATATTCTTAACAGGAAAACAGGAGGGTTATATTTATGAAAGAAAAAGTAATTCTTGCATATTCCGGTGGTCTTGATACTACCGCAATTATTCCATGGTTAAAGGAAAACTACGATTATGATGTTATCTGCTGCTGTATCGACGTTGGACAGGACAGCGAGCTCGATGGTCTGGAAGAACGTGCGAAGTACTCCGGTGCTGAAAAGCTGTACATACTGGACGTAGTGGATGAATTTGTTGACGAATACGCAATTCCTTGCGTTAAAGCTGGTGCCGTTTATGAAAACAAGTATTTACTTGGTACTTCCATGGCACGTCCTCTTATCGCAAAGAAGTTAGTAGAAATTGCCCGCAAGGAAGGCGCTGTTGCCATCTGCCACGGTGCTACCGGCAAGGGTAATGACCAGGTACGTTTTGAGCTTGGTATCAAGGCTCTCGCTCCTGATTTAAAGATTATCGCTCCTTGGAGATGTAACGATACATGGAAGATGCAGTCCCGTGAAGACGAAATCGAATACTGCAAACAGCATGGTATCGATCTTCCATTTGACGCAAGCCACAGCTACAGCCGTGACCGTAACTTATGGCACATCAGCCATGAAGGTCTGGAACTGGAAGATCCTGCTAACGCACCAAACTATGACCACTTATTAGTACTTGGTGTTTCTCCGGAAAAAGCTCCTGACGAAGGCGAAACCATTACCCTCTCCTTCGAAAAGGGTGCTCCGGTTGCATTAAACGGCAAAAAGATGAAAGCTTCCGACATCTTAAAGGAATTAAACGCTCTTGGCGGCAAGCATGGTGTTGGTATCGTTGATATCGTAGAAAACCGTGTCGTTGGTATGAAGTCCCGTGGTGTTTATGAAACTCCGGGCGGAAGCATCTTAATGGCTGCCCACGAACAGTTAGAAGAGCTTATTTTAGACCGTGATACTCTTGCTTACAAGAAAGGCATCGGCGACAAGTATGCTGACATCGTTTACGAAGGTAAGTGGTTCACACCACTGCGTGAGGCTCTTCAGGCATTTGTTGAGTCCACACAGGAATACGTTACCGGTGAAGTTAAGGTAAAGTTATACAAGGGCAACATTATCAACCAGGGAACTACTTCCCCATACTCCTTATATAACGAAAGCATTGCTTCCTTTACTACTGGTGATTTATATGACCACCACGATGCAGAAGGCTTCATCAACCTGTTCGGCCTTTCCTTAAAGGTTCGTGCTATGATGATGGCAGAAAACAATAAGTAAAACAGCCCCTGACAACACATCAATGACTGCCGGACTGTCCGGTAGTCATTGATATCTTTGCAAAAGAGGTCAACGATGGAATTAGGAACAAAAATACGTGTAGTCTGCATAGGAGACAGTATTACGGAGGGATTTGGCTTAGGTGAAGATCCGTCCGTCTATTACCCTGCCCTTCTGCAGGAATTTCTTGGAGAAGATTATGCCGTATTCAACGAAGGTGTCACCTGCAGCTGTGTTACCATGATGGAAGCCGACGATGGCAGAACCTGTGGTCTTCCTTATGTCCTGCAGCCAGAATATGACGAAGCTCTCTCCTTAGCAGGTGATATTTATATCATTATGCTTGGTACCAACGATGCCCAGGACGGCATGCACGATACCGAAGATATTCAGGACCCATATAACAATCTGATTTCCTACGAACCATTATTTGAAACTTTTTACCAGTACATTATTGATGGTGTGAAATCTGCTGCTCCCAATGCACTGATCTATCTGGTAACTCCGATTCCGGTGCGCAACTGTATCTGGCGAAAGCACCAGGAACATTATCTCCTGCAGCTTCTTCCCCACATCCGGGCACTGGCTGAAGCCAATCATGTCCAGCTGGTAGATCTGCATGATGAATTTTTAAAGCTGGATGAAGAAGAACTGGACAGTTTATATCAGGAAGACGGTCTTCACCCAAATGCATCCGGCGCATTTCTGATTGCCAGTACGCTGGCTTACGTACTGGGAAACCGGGCTTATTAAAAAACCAGGAGACTGTAAAAATCTAATGCTACAGTCTCCTGGTTTTCTTTTTACTGATTCATTCTATGCTTTCTTCTGCGGACGGCACCGCTGATATTCTCCGCTTCCCCACTGCTTAAAATAAACAACAGTTCATCAATGACTTTTATGTTGAAAATGCCGCTTTCAATACGAAGCAGGGAAGAATACCGGTCTTTCAGTCCTTTATCTTCTACGAACTTTTCATACTCCTGTTTCATATTTTCCAGGGAAGCCATACTGTCCGCAAGACTGTTTCTCATCTGTTCCATTTCTACCGCATAACGCTGCTGTATCTGCGCCGCAATATCCAGTTTCGTTCTCTCATCCGAATCAAAATTAATCAGGGCCAGATCCCTTAATTCTTCTACCTCTGCCAGTTCACTCCGCATCTGCTCTGCCTGCTCATCAAATTCGTGCAGATCCAGCTCTGCATCCGGTATCTGCTCCAGTTCTGCCATCCTCTGCTTTTTCCGGATTTCCAGCTTCTCCTGCTCTGCCATGAGTTCCAGAACACGTTTCATTCCTACGAGATATTTGTCCTTGACCAGATTATTAATCAGCAGATACACCGTATAAAAAAATACAATGGCTACCAGATAAATGGTAGTCAGGGCCAGTTTATTATCCCCGCCATAGATACCGTAATAAAGACTCATGGGAAGTATCAGCAGGAACAGTACAATTCCAGACACAAGAATCAGTGCATCCATACCGGTCCGTGGATAGAAAAAAGCAAGAAACGGTCTGGACAGACAAAATGGCGGAATATTTTCCTCTCTTCGGATCTGCTTTACCTGTTCTTCCAGCTCATGCTTCTGTTCTTCAAAACGAAGTGCTTCTTCTTTTCTGATTGATTCAATCAGTTCCTTCCGCTTCTTTTCCCGTTCTTCGCCCAGTTTCTGTACTGCTTTCTCACATGCTGCCAGTTTATCATAATATGGCTTAACCATAACTTCCCGGCGCCGCTGCTCCTCTTCTGCAATTTCCTGGTCAATTTCCTTTTTACGTGACTCTATCATCTGCTTCTGGGATTCGATTTCCTTTTTCAGGGAATCTATCACACTGTTATAACGCTCTTTCTCCTGGAGTGTACTTTTTAATTCCCTTAATTCTTTTTCCCCACCTAACAAAATGTCCTTTTCCACCAGTTGTCCCTCTTTTCCTCAATAACGCTTTACTCTCTATATAGTTTTTCGTCATAAAAGCATGAATCCTTTACCAAATCGAAAGAATTTGTATGGAAAATTTCATAATTTCTGTATTTTCCGCATCACTGCCTTTTTATTTCGGTCGAAAGCCCTCAAAAATAAACAGGTCAAACTTTTTCCTGTTCCTGTCCAGCTCCTGCTGGGAACGGATGGTCCAGGCTACTGCTACTGCTCCCATTTTACGTGTCAGACAACGGCTCAGATTACTGGCTGATTTATGGGAATATGCTACAAAATCCGGTCGTCCCAGAATATTAACCAGCAGTTGATGTACCAGCCATTCCTGAACCCCTTCCTTCTGTCCTTCTTTTCTGAAATTGGCAGAAAGCTGCCCCCGCACTACTTCCGGGCGGTTTTTCCGATACCAGCGGACTGCAAATGGATGGAACGATTCCATGCAGTAAACTCCTTTGTATCCCTCCAGTTCTTTATCGGCCAGCTCACAGACTCTTGTTTTGGAATCCACCATCTTGACCTCCATAATCAGAGGCACTTTCCCATCAATTACTTTTAGTACTTCGGAAAACAACGGAATCTTCTCCCCGGAATCCAGCAGATGCAGTTTCTGCAGTTCCTCATACGTCATGGAATTTACTCTGGCATCCACACCGCATACCCTCTTTAGTGTGGCATCGTGGAACACCACCACCTTCTCATCTTTGGTGAGCTGCACATCCAGTTCAATTCCATAGCCGTTTTCCACCGCCAGCCGCATTGCTTTCACTGAATTTTCCGGAGCATCCGACCGATTATCATGCAGTCCCCGGTGGGCATAGTACCAGCCTTTGAACTCTTCCATCGGCTTTGGTGTAAAACGTGGCATAATTGCCACGAAATACAACAGGAGCAGCACGACTGCCACGCACAAACCTACTACCATATTGATTTAATCCTCCACATCAAAATTCTCCAGTATGTCCTTTTTGGACTCCGGCCGGTTATCTCCATGTTTTACCATGGACATGGTTACAAAAGCCAGTATGCAGAACACGACCGCATATGGAAACAGGGTGCGGTACGATACAAAATCCAGCAAAAGGCCGGATAAAACCGGTGTGGCAATCTGCGCAGACATGGAAAATGTATAATACAGCCCTATATATTTTCCAATATCCCCACTTTTACTCATTTCTACTACCATCGGCAGGGAATTAACACCAATAGCTGCCCAGCCAAAACCAATCATACAGAAGCCCACATTAATCACCGGATGGTATTCCGGCATAAAACCAGCCATCAGAAAACAGCTTCCCATCAGTACAATTCCAAGCAGAATCATCTTTTTTCTTCCAAATCTGGAAGCAAGCAGTCCTATCGGAATATAACTGATAATTGCCGCTACGGTTGCCGTCATGAGACAGCCTGCATAGCCTCCGTTTTCCATTCCCCAGACCGTAACCGCATAACGGGAAAATGCTGTCGTTACTGCATTATATGCAGCAAACCAGAAAAATACAGACAATAAAATCAACACCAGGCTTTTTTTCACTGCAGGGTCCAGCCTGCCTGCTTTATCCTCCTGTAGTTTCTCTGCTGCTGTTTCCTCCTGCTCCGGGTACTCTGCCGCCACCTGCTCTGCAATCTTTTTTTCTTTTGTTGTAAGAACAAGAAGAACGACGGAAAGTACCATAATCGCTGCAACACCGGTAAAGACCGGAAAATAATCCGGCTGTTTTCCTTTGCCGACCAGAGTTCTGATTAATAGGAGTGTATAAACACCACCAATGGCGCCCATTAAATTAATTACCGCATTCGCCTTGCTGCGGAGAGGCTTCGGTGTAAGGTCCGGCATAAGCGCCACCGCCGGAGAACGGTACATCGCCATGGCAAGCAGGGTTGCCCCCAGCGCTACGATAAATAACACCCTGTTTTCATTTCTGTCCGCTGCAGGCAGAAGCAGCATCAGACAGACCGCCGCTGCCGTACCGCCAATAATAAACGGAGTCCGTTTGCCAAGAGGGGTATCCACCCTGTCAGATAATGTACCAATGACAGGAAGCAGAACGACTGCCAGAACGTTGTCCACCGCCATAATCATGCCAATCACCGATTCGCTTAAATGAAATGTATTCTGTAAAATCAATGGAATAATATTGTCATACATCTGCCAGAAAGCACTGATGGCAAGAAATGCAAAACCAATAAAAAAAGTACGCCTGTAGTTTAATTTCATCCGCTGTCTCCTTTTCTATCTTTATCTTCTACTTCTGCTGCCGCTTTCCTGTAAAGCAGAAGAGGAGACCGATACAATCTTCTCTGGTCTCCTCCTCTGCTTCCGGCAATATGCCTCTTACTTTCTGATGAATTTTTCATATACCCAGATAACCAGACATGCACCGATAATGGAACCGATGATGCCAAGCCAGTCTGGAAGAAGCAGTCCGGCTACCACGCTGCCCAGAATACCCATAATAGCGTTTCTCATAAAGCTGCCCTGACTCTTCATAAACTTACCAGCTAACCAGCCTACAAGAGCACCAATTAAAACATCAATTACAATACCAATCAATAATGCAACAATTACTCCCATTGCTTTTCTCCTTTCCATTTGATTTACTGCTATTGTAGCATTTTCCATTCTTTTTTTCAACCTTCCTCTGCTGTATTTCGGAAATTTCGGAATATTTTCGTCGAAAATAAGTCGAAATATTTATTGAGAAACCTGACTGTTTGTGCTATACTAAAATTTGTTTTTGAAATATACTGTAATACTTATCTATCACAGGCAGACCGCAGTATGCGGGGAATGAGGGGACTTATGCAAATCGGATTTGATAATGACAAATATCTTAAAACTCAGTCAGAACACATTATGGAGCGTATCGGAAAGTTCGATAACAAACTTTATCTGGAATTTGGCGGCAAATTATTTGATGATTTTCATGCTTCCAGAGTACTTCCGGGCTTTGCCGCAGACAGCAAGCTCCAGATGCTGCTGAAGGTGGCAGACCAGGCAGAAATTGTCATGGTAGTCAGTGCAGATGATATTGAAAGGAACAAAATACGTGCCGACCTTGGCATCACTTATGACGAAGACGTTATCCGCCTGATTAATGAATTCCGCTCCCGTGGTTTATATGTGGGCAGTGTCGTACTTTCCATGTATGCAAACCAGCACAGCGCCAACAAATTCCAGACCCGTCTGGAAAAAATGGACATCAAGGTGTATCACCACTATCTGATTCCGGGATATCCGACCAATGTGCCTTATACCGTCAGCGAGGAAGGCTTTGGCCGGAACGATTATATTGAAACTACCCGGCCACTGGTTGTCATTACCGCACCGGGACCTGGCAGCGGCAAAATGTGCACCTGCCTCTCCCAGCTTTACCATGAGCACAAACGGGGAATACGTGCCGGTTATGCCAAATACGAAACCTTCCCGGTATGGAATCTTCCACTGGATCATCCGGTAAACCTTGCTTATGAGGCTGCTACCGCAGATTTAAACGATGTCAATATGATTGACCCATACCATTTAAAGGCTTATGGCATTACTACCGTGAATTATAACCGTGATGTAGAAATTTTTCCTGTCTTAAATGCCATGTTTATGAAAATATATGGAACAAGCCCTTATGCTTCTCCGACGGACATGGGTGTCAACATGGCCGGCAACTGTATTTTTGATGACGAAGCCTGCCGTACTGCTTCCCACCAGGAAATTCTGCGCCGCTATTTCCAGGCATTGTCCGGTGTTGCCGAAGGCACCCGTACCCAGGAAGAATTAAGCAAGATTAACCTGATTATGAGTCAGGAAAACCTTTCTCCGACCGACCGTGCACCGGTGGTTCCTGCCCTTGGACGTGCCGAAGCTACCGGAGCTCCTGCCGTTGCGATTGAACTGAATGACGGAACCATCATTACCGGAAAGACCGGTGACCTGCTGGGTGCCAGTGCTGCCGCACTGATGAATTCCTTGAAATACCTGGCAGGAATTCCGCATGAAATGAAGGTACTCTCACCGGAATCCCTGGCACCAATCCAGGATTTAAAAACCAAATACCTTGGCAGCAAAAACCCACGTCTGCATACCGATGAAATGCTGATAGCATTATCTGCCAATGCAGCGGTAAACGAAGAAGCCGCCCTGGTACTGCAGCAGCTGTCCAAGCTGGAAGGCTGCCAGGTACATTCCAGCGTTATTTTATCCGCAGCAGATAAAGGTATTTTTAAGAAACTCCGCTGCGATGTTACGAATGAGCCAAAGACTGTATAAAACTTTTTAAGGCGTATGGGAACTACTCCAAAAAAGGAGGTTCCCATACGCCTTATGTTAATTCGTTATTTTTTTCATAAATTCAGAACAACAGCAGTCAGTTTTCCACCACAATTCCATTCATCCGTACATTTTCGCAATTTTTTACAAACACCTGGTTCCTTCCATCTCCTGCATGATTCCGAATCGTAATATCCGAAAGTTCAACGTTCTTTAAGTAATATCCCGGCTCATCAAATCCAAACAATTTTACCGCCGGAAGCTCATAAGATTCCATCAGGTCAAATTCTTTTGCATGAACACCATCGACTACAATATTACGGAAACTGGCATTGGCAAACACCGGAGGAACTTCCGAACCAACACCGTCATCATTATACAACACCGTATGGTACAAAATCTTGGATGTCTTACAATCACGGGCATGGACATCGGTCACATAGCCGCCCCGCTTCTTTGTTCCTTTTACCTGAATACCCCAGCGGGAGCTGACAAAATCACAGTCCCATACTTTGACATCCGATACTCCGCCGGACATTTCACTGCCAATGGCAATTCCGTTGCCACTCAGACTCTTACAGTCAAAAATACGAATGTGTTTCGTCGGACGGTTGATGATATTGCCCTCCGGATTTTTGCCGGACTTGATTGCCACACCATCATCATCAGTATGGAACACACAGTCAAAAATGGTACCATTGGTAGAGGAATCCGGGTCCCATCCATCCCCATTCCAGGTTCCTAACGACTCAAATACACAATGATTGGTCAAAAGATTGTCAGAATAAATCATATGTACGTTCCAGCTCGCACCATCCTTTAAGGTCAGTCCGGAAATCCAGACATTCTGACAGTTACTGATGTTAATCAGACGTGGACGTGCCCTGCCGGAAATCGTTTCTTCCTTTTCATATTCCTTGATTTTATCACCAAGAGAATCCAGATATTCCTTCAGCCGGGCGGTTTCCAGTTCCATTATTTTTAATCCCAGGGGCTGTCCGCCGCTGGCAATGGTTCCCTTTCCTCTTAAAACAATATTCTCTGTCGTATATCCGGCATTGTGGTCCAGAATGCCAATGTTCAGCAGACTGCTGTAACACTCCATTTCATACCCTTCAAAACGGCTGTGAATCCTTGGAAGATAATCGTCCGGATTCTCTGTTCCTTTTAAAACCGCCCCTTCTTCCAGATACAGCTCCGTATTGCTGTGCAGACGCAGGGCCGCAGTCAGATACACACCTTCCGGAAAATAAATCTGCTCCTCCGGCTGACAGTCATCCAATGCTTTCTGAATGGCAGCAGTATTCATGGTCACACCATCACCTATGGCACAATACGGTTCCTTTGTAATGTCCACTCTCTTCTTTTCTTTTGTGGTAGACACTACCGTTTCCAACACATACGGCGTGTTCCATATACCGTCTCTGCTGCCGGCACTTTTCTCTCCTGCCGTTCCTTCCAATACAGTTACCACCTTCAGATGGTACTCTGTTTCCGGTGTCAGTCCCTCCAGCGTATAATGGGTCTGTTCCACTACAGCCGCCAGAGTATCGTTTACAAATACCTGGTATTCTTTTATCCTGCCCTCCGGCCTGCCCCAGTAAAGCACCAGCAAATCACTGGCGGCCCGTACATTTAACTCGTTGTCCTTCATCATTACAGGACTCCTCCTTCCCCAACAGCCCCTTCTCTCTAAGGAAGCACTGATTAATTCACTGCTTCCTTAGAAGCCTCCGGCAAAACGCACGAATTTGCAGTAGAAATTGCAGCTTTGCTGCGCAAATTCGGCGGGGAAAACGCTTTAATCAGCGTTTCCCTAATATTCTTTATAAAAATCGTCTTTCAATTCCGATACTGCCAGATAACATTCCCTGCCATACAGCAGACTGGCCGGTACTCTCCATGGCTTTCCGTAATAATAATTATCCGCCAGCAGTTCATTCTCCGGTGAATACAACTGTAATACATCTCCCGCATCCGGTATTTCCACAAAACCTTCCGGAGTAGTCACGGAAACCTTTCTGTAGGATACCTTTCTCGGACCTTCTATCTGCAGTTCTTCCATGTATGCTGGTTCAAATGGAATACTCTCCACAGGTATTATGGAAATTTCTGCCTGATGATATTCACTGCCGGCTGTCTTCTTTTCAAACGTACTGCCGTTCCAGCAGAAATACTGGTATACGCCCGGTTCTGCTGCACACACTGCTCCGTTTTTCCAGAGAAGATCGCACGCTTCTCCAATATAAACCTTACCCTCCAGCTTGCGTAAAAACCTCGCCTGATCCCAGGTCAGGGTCACAATCTGAATGTCATTTACCACGGATATGGACTCCAGTCCAGCTGTTGCTTTTATCTGTACATCTGCAAATTTGTATTCCGCAGGAATACCCGGAATTTCCACAAAGAAATAGGTACTGCCGCATTTGCAGACCGGCTGTGCTGTGGCATATTCCAAAGTTTCTGCACCAAGTTTAATGTGAAATGGGAATGCAAAGCCCACGTCTCCCTTGACATCAAAAGCAGGGAACTGCACGCTGCCGGTGTCAATCACCACGTCATGCACATCATTTAATTTTGCCAGACGCTGGTAATGGTTCACAAAGACAAAGCCGCCCCTGCCGTCCGTACGCATACTGTAGCGCAGGGAATCCATATCCTCCACGGACACCGGTTCCAGACTGTCCACCGTTGTCATCGGTGCCAGAATGTCACCAAAATCCTGTGCCAGTAAATGCAGCAGATTGGTCAGACGGTACTGTTCTCTCAGTTCCCCATATTCTGAAATCATGGTCTGGAAATCATACGACAGGATACTGTAATCATTCGGATAACCGCTGGCCTTACTCTCCTGGAACGTAGAGAGCTTACCAATCTTGTTTGTACCACCGACATACATATAATAACCGATTAAATTATTGCCGGAACCCAGCTTGCACAGGGACATGGCATAAATATCCATTCCCTGGATTAACGGTCTGCGGTGATGAGTCACCTGCATACCACCGCCCAGCTCACAGGTAGCAAACGGATAACGCTCATACGGAAGTCTCCAGCCATCCTCGTCTGAAGCCTTGATTAAATCCACACCAACCGCAGAGTCATTCCGCATCTGATTAAAAACATAGTGCGGAGATAACGGAAGTTTCTCTGTGGTATCAGACCATGGTGCTTCCGGATAAGCCGCAAATACAGGAACCACTTCCTCCACTGGAATTTTTGCACCGTACTGGCTGTTCCATCCGGTTACCGTATATAATGGAGCCTCATAACCGATTTCCAGTGCCATATTCTTTAACGCCAGCAGATGTTCTGCATTATCTACCAGTTCATTTTCAAACTGGATACCAATAATATTGCCGCCGTCCTTATAGAACAGC
>JAGBBW010000126.1 GCA_017938285.1 Lachnospiraceae bacterium | reverse complement strand
TTGCTTTTTCTGGCTGTGACGGAGGATACAAAAATAATATGCCCGCTTTTTCGCTGTTTCATAAAAGAAAGCAGTTCCGTGGTGAGCAGGATGGGTGCCTCCAGATTGGTCCGCAGAAGTGTTTTCAGGTCTTCTGCTGCCAGGGTTTCCTGCAGTCCGTAAAGTCCCGCACCGGCACAATGGATCAGAATATCCGGAGAGGGCTGGCCGGACTGCTCCCGGATCTGCCGCAGGGTATTCTGCAGGGCTTTGGTATCCGTAATATCACAGGAAAAACAGTGGAAATTCTCTGGGTAGGCAATACTGGAATCAAAGGTTCTGCCAATACCATATAGATCATAGCCTTCTGCTGCCAGGCGCAGTCCGGTGGCAAGTCCGATACCGGAGGAAGCTCCGGTTAGTAGTACCGTATTCAATTAAAGACCTCCATTCCATACAAAAATTTTTTCTGCGGGGATATAAGGCAGAAGCAGTTCGTAAACATACTGAACCAGTTCTTCTGACAATGCTCCGTAATGGGATACTCCCTGCTCCGTGATGTAAGGATATTGTACGATGGCACTGTCGGGCCGTTTTCTGCGCATGTTTTTCAAATATTCCGTACTGATGCGGAAGACGCCAATGCTGACATCATACAGACAGTCTGCCGGAACACGAAGAAAAATATCCTTTACCAGCCGGGCGTAAGATTCTTTCCAGCCGGCGTGGAAAATCACCGGGTCAAAGCACAGACGTACGGAAAAACCGGCAATTTTTGCTGCAAGCAGTGATTTTATACGGAGAAACAGGGAAGCGGCTCCGTGTTCTGCAGTTTCGCACATCTGCTCCGGAGAGACCGTCCAGGCAAAAATAACCTGTTCTTTCAAGTGTTCCCGTCCGTCAAAAAGGGAGGCCAGGGATTTAAAAATGGCAGGATTTCCGGATTTTGTGCGGATTTCCAGTGTAAGGTCCGGATGGCTGGCGGCAAATGACAGCCACCGGGAGACAAAGGAAAAGGTCTGTTCCAGGGCGAGCAGGTCGGTATCATAGGAAATACATAAGTATACCGGATGTTCGTTTAATAAGGTTTCCAGTTCTGCAAAATAGTCTTCCAGATTGACAAACACCACAACATGCCCGGAAGGATACATGCCCTGCAGGTAGCAGTAATCACAGTGATAAATACAGTTCATCATGCAGGAGGTATAATAAAAATACTGGTTGCCAAAATTCTGGCAGACAGGAGCGCCCTGGTAAATCAGGTTTCCCGTTTTTCTGGCAAGAATCAGGGAAGGTGCTTTTTTCTGTTCCGCAAAATTCTGATGGCTGCGGTTAAACAGGTCCTTATAGTGCCGGATATAAATTGGTGTGGTGTTCAGTTTCTGTTCCCATTCTTCCGACCAGGCTTCTTTTTCTGCATAAACGGTGGAAAAAAATGGCCGGTACAGGCTGTCTGGTACGGTGCTGGTCTGTACGGAACCGGTGGCCGGCTCCCCAGGAAGCGGAAAGCTGTTTTCAGAAAATGCATTGGTTTCATTTAAAATCAGGTCCCGCAGACGGGAAAGATAAGGCATGGCCTGTTTTTTTCCACGGATAGCAGTTTCTGGAAGTTCTGACAGAAACTGTTCCAGACACTGGTGTAAGGGACAGCGGGACAAACGGGCGTAGGACAGCAGCCGCTGAAATTCTTTATCCATGGTTTCCGTCAGAGGGAGCTGTCCCCGGACCTGTCTGATAAGTGCAGCGTCTGCTTCCGTACCGGTCATTTCCTTTGGGGCGTGCTGGCGCAGGAATTGGTGCAGCGTGGTAATATAAGTAACCAGTGCAGACATGTGCGGCTTCAGCAGGGCAGCAGGATTTATTCCGGGGTCAGAATCGGTTGTTTTTAAAATATCGGATACTACTTTGATAAACAACATCCGTTCCGGGGAAATATGAGGGAGCAGTACCTGGTATAGCGCAGAAGCTTCCATATCCACCAGTGTGTCCGGCGGGAGGGAAGATGAGTCATCGGCTACAACAGGACTGGTAACCAGCGGAAGCTGCGGAAATGGGTTCCGGTACAGCAGATCCGGATAAAAGGTTCGTCCGGTGCAAAGCTCTGTAATTTTGGAAACGAAAAATAAACTTCCGGCAGCAGGTATGTCATAGTCCGTGGTGCCGGGATGATACCCTGCCAGTCCAAGGTTGACTACAAGGTCATATCCGTTTCTGGAAGGATAGTTTGCAAAATGCCGTGAAGTGGCCGCCGCTGCCGAAATCATGCCGGCACCTGTTACCAGAAGCTGTACGTCTTCTCCCTCAAAAAGCTGGTACAGGGTTTCTGTGTGGTTTTGTTTTAACTGCAATGCAGTAATAAGCTCTTTTGCTTCAGGGTAGAGGGCAGTGATATAGGTTATCATATACAATTCCTTTTAAGCTAATTACAATATAGTTTAGTGCTTCTTTAGTATACTACGTTTCGATTCGTCTGTCAAAAATCATCATTGCCTTTATCATAAAAAAGAGATATACTGAAAAGAGATGTTTACAATTGGAGGTCGTGTGAAAAATCACACAGCTGTTTGTTTCCGGGCGAAAGCAAATAGCCACGCTGTCAGACCAGAAACTGCATACGTAGGGTTCGGGCGGCATCTTCGGGATAAATCGCTCAGGAATGAGGAGTAGTATGGGAAAAAAATATCGTGTGGGCTGTAAAGGCCTGGATGAATCAGGAAAAGGAAAAGTAATATTTAATAATAAACCGTTCGCTGTTCCATATTTTCTGCCTGGTGAAAAGGGAGAAATTGAGCTGGTGTTTCAGGCAAAGGAAACAACTGCCCGTCTGATTTCCCTGGATGAAACGTCCCGGTCTGCAGACCGGGTGGAAACAGGCTGTGGCACATATGAAGCCTGCGGAGGCTGCCAGCTGCTGCATATGCGTTATGAAGCCCAGCTGGCATGGAAACAGAAGCTGGTGGAAGAATTGTTTCCGGAAGAAAAGCAACAGGGTGTGATTGCTCCGGTGATTGCCATGGAGCAGCCATGGAATTACCGCCATAAAGTGTACTGTTCTTTTGCAAATGGAAAGAAAAAAGAACTTCTGGCTGGAATTTATGAAGAAAATTCCCATCGGATTGTGAAGATAGAAAACTGCCGGATACAGCATCCGCTGGCAAATGAGATTATTGCGGCCATTACAGCAATAATGAAAAAGAAAGGGATTCCGGCATATAATGAAGACAGGAACCAGGGAGTACTCCGGCATGTATATATCCGTGTGGGAGAAAAGACCGGACAGGTAATGGTAGTACTGGTGACGGGAACCAGGGAGTTTAAGGAAAAAAATCTGTTTGTGGAAGAGCTGCGCCGCAGATTTCCGCAGATAACCACCATTATCCACAATATCAACAGTGTCAAGACAAGCATGGTACTTGGAAAAAAAGAAACGGTACTGTATGGTCCGGGCACAATAGAAGATGAGCTTTGCGGACTCCGGTTTGAAATTTCCTCCCAGTCGTTCTACCAGATTAATCCGGTACAGACAGAAAAACTGTATGAGACTGCGGTGGAGTTTGCCGGTCTGACCGGGAAGGAAACCGTACTGGATGCGTACTGCGGCATTGGAACCATTTCTATGGTGACTGCCAAAAAAGCAAAAGAGGTAATTGGTGTAGAGCTGAACGAAACTGCCTGTATGGATGCCAGAAAAAATGCAAAGAAGAATAACTGTCAGAATGTCCGCTTTGTAGCCGCAGATGCCGGAAACTATATGGCGGCACTGGCAAAGGAGAAAGGCGCACAAAAACCGGAAGTGGTATTTATGGACCCGCCAAGAAGTGGCAGTGACGCCAGATTTCTTCAGTCCATGGTACAGATGGCACCGAAAAAAATTGTGTACATTTCCTGTAATCCGGTGACACAGAAGATGGACATTGATGTATTGAAAAAGAAGGGCTACCGTGTGGAAAAAATGCAGGCGGTGGACTGTTTCTGCCATACGCATCATGTGGAAACGGTAGTACTGCTGTCACGGAAAGCGGATTAAAACCACATCAAAAGACTTGAAATCAAGGGATTCCGAGGATATTGCCAGAAACAGGCGCATCGATGGAGTCTATAAATACTGAGTTGAAGATGATGAGGTAAACGATGAGCTTTGCTGAAGATATTAAAAAGATAAGACTGTCTGCCATTCTGACGCAGGAAGAATTCGCTAAAGAAGTGGGAGTTTCTTTTGCAACGGTGAACCGGTGGGAAACCGGCAAAGCAAAAACTACAATTAAAGCACCACAGAGAAGATTGACGGTGCGGTGGCAACCATTATGGCACTTGACCGTGCAATCCGCTGTGGCAATTCCAACAGTGCTTCGGTCTACGATGACTGCAGCATTTTGTTTATATAATTTCAGAATAAATTCCCTTAAAAGTGCAATGCTATTAAGGGAATTAGCCCTTAGCTTATTGACGTTCCCCTTATTTTCTGCTATGATTTAAGGGAAAACCCGGAGGTGAGGTTATGAGAATTTTTAATTATTCTGAAATTAAGAATCAAAAGTGGGATTCAGATATTCTTGGTCTGATTGCAGCAATATATAAAGAAGCCGGAAAACAGGAAGTGTATCTGAAACAGAGACCGGAAGAACTTGAGAAACTGGTTGAGATTGCAAAGGTTCAAAGTACCGAAGCATCCAATGCTATTGAAGGTATTGTAACAACAAGCACCCGTATCAAGCAGTTGGTGGAAGAAAAAACAACACCAAAAAACCGTGAGGAACAGGAAATTGCAGGTTACCGTGATGTATTGAATATTATTCATGAAAGTTTTGATGCAATTCCGATTTCGCAGAATTATATCTTGCAGCTTCATAAAATTCTGTATAGCCAGATGAATAATCCTATGGCAGGCAGAACGAAAAGTGTGCAGAACTATATCAGTGCTACTTACCCGGACGGTCATGTGGAGACCTTATTTACACCGCTTGCCCCTTATGAAACACCGGAAGCATTGGATAGAATCTGTGAAGAATACAATCGTGTTATTGGAAATATGGAAGTCGAACCGCTGATTGTGATTCCGGTATTTATCCATGATTTTCTGTGCATCCATCCTTTTAATGATGGTAACGGCAGAATGAGTCGGTTGCTTACAACATTATTGCTGTATCGAAATGGCTTTTATGTTGGAAAGTATATTTCCCTCGAAGCAAAAATTGCCAAAAACAGAGACCTTTATTATGACACACTCGGTCAGGCACAAAACGGATGGCATGAAGGTAATGAGGATGCAGTTCCGTTTATTAAATATCTGCTTGGAACTGTTCTTGCAGCCTACAAGGATTTTGAAGACCGCTTTGCGCTAGTAGAAACAAAACTGCCTGCTTTGGAAACAGTAAGACGTGCTACAATGAATAAACTTGGTCGATTTACCAAACAGGATATTCGTGAACTTTGTCCGTCTCTCAGTATAAGTTCCATCGAAGGTGCCCTCCGTAAATTGGTCGCATCCGGTGAACTGAAACGAGAAGGTTCTGGGAAGAACATCTGTTATTACAGATTGAAGTGATTCCCTCAAACAAATATCTATTTCCTTAAAAAAGATAACAAATTAAGGGAATGATCATATTGATAAGGTTAAGCATCTATCGAAAACAGGATAGGTGTTTTTCTTATGCCCATTTATCAAGAAGGGAGTGTTTTTGATGGATCGGCGGGATATTCTCCAATTGCTATGGCAAAGAACGCCATCGGCATGGCAATTGCCTGTGAGGAGTATGGTGCCAAGTTCTTGGCCAACGGTGCAACACCGGGTGGTGTACTGGAGCATCCGGGTACTATCAAAGAACCGCAGAGAGTGAGGGCATGAAAAAGTTACATTGTTCTATTGATTTTTTAGTTGTCAAGATGTAAAATATTAGACAGGATGTAAACAATGTAACTTTGTTTAGGAAGTGAGATGTCAATGGAAAATTATAATAAATTTGATAAGGAAAAATTAATTGATACCCTTACAGAGGAACTTCCT
>JAGBBW010000019.1 GCA_017938285.1 Lachnospiraceae bacterium | reverse complement strand
TTGTACAGATCTACAATCTGCTGTTTAAATTCCGGAGTGTAAGATTTTTGGTTCTTCGCCATGTTGAACATCTCCTTTACTCTTTCATTTGATAGTATAAGTTGTTCAACTTTTTTTGTCTACACTTATATACTAACACCAGATGTACCGGTAGCAGGTGAACCGGAGAATGGAAATGACGGCAAGGTTTATGACCTGGTGTTTGGCTGGATTACAACCGGCGAGGCTGTTTCTGACAGCATTGACAACGATGGCAGCCTGGATAAGCAGGTTGGTACCATGGGAAAATAAAAGGATTCAGGAAAAGGCATGGCAACATGTCTTTTTTTGATGCCTGAAAGAAGGAGTTTAATAGATGAAACGTATCAGAAAAATAGTGTTCTCACTGTGCCTGGTGCTGATGGTTCTGTTTGCAGCAGGAACGGATGCATACGCAGTGACAGGCGAAGGAAACATGGGGGTCGGCGGAGGCGATATGGGTGCCGGATCACAGGACAGCTACTGGAGTAATTACAAATACGGAGTCCGTGTTACAGTAGTGAAATCGGATGGTTCTTTGATGTCAACGCCATTTGACCTGGCAAATTGTGATGTGTCGGGCAGTGTTGTCCATTTTGGCCAGATATGCAAGCTTCAGTATACCGCCGGAAGGTCATTGTCACCGGCAGGAACTGCCTACAGCTATTCGAAACCGGGTGAGGCGCTGCCACGTATTATCAGCAGCGGCAAGTACCAGGCGAGCATTGAAGCAATCAAGCGATATTTCTGCTCGGAGTATGCAGCCCGGTTGGTATCGGATAAGACCGGAATCCCGTTTTATGAACTGATTTCCGGCCCGTATCAGGTAGTGCTGGAACCGGTGGCATATTTTAAATACCTTGGCGTGGATTATGCCATGACAGCAACAGAAGCAGCTCTTTATAACCAGCTGTGTGGAGGCGGCCTGCGCCAGAAAATGACGAGCCTTACCCATCAGAACCTTCCGCTTGCCTTGTTTTTGGAGAAAGCGGATCTTGGCTATCCTGCGTGGACAGGCAGTACCACGGACAGGGTATCTGACTCGGTAATCATTTCATCCCTCGGTATCGGCATAGTGGATTATGAGAGCCTGCGGGAAATTATATTACCGGAAACGGATTATACCTACCGTGTGGATACGGATGTAATTACCAGTGTCACACTGACCAGTGAGGAAGAGATAAATCCGGATGAACCTGCAAGTGTGACTTTTGTTATTGATGGTGAAAGTTATGAGGTAGAAGATATTGTGATGCCGGAAGGCGGCTCTCAGCTTGTCTGGGTGAAATGGCATACGCCTTCCGAACCGGGAATCATTGACATCGAAGTATCTGTGGATGTTGCAGATACGGCAGAAACCAGTTTTACTGCACGGATAGAGGAATTAAATGAAAACGTTCCTCCTGATCCGATGGCTACAGATACGAACCCAACCTACAGCCGGGCTTCTGTACCACATAACCCGCAGAAATCAAATGCCTCCTGGAGCGTCTGGAGTGCAGAATGGGAACCGAAGTGGGAATGGGAAGCAGACTGGGAGTGGGACTCTGACTGGGAGTGGGAAACTGACTGGGAATGGGAGTCTGACTGGGAGTATGTAGATGGCGAGTGGGTAGACAACGGAGGCTGGGTAGAAACCGGCAGCTGGGTGGACAATGGCGAATGGGTAGATAACGGGGAGTGGGTAGATAATGGAAAGTACATTTTTGATTCCATTTCATATAACATGACCATGCAGACTTCCATGGAAATCCATCCGGACGACATTGTGCCGACGGCAGAAGGGAATACCATGAAAAGCGGGTACGGGATCAAACAGTTTGCCTGGGCAAGGTATTTTACCAATGCACCGACAGAGGATTATGCGCCGACCCAGAATGCAGTATCCTATTTCCCGGAATTTAAGTACAAGACCTACTGGCGGCTTTTAAAGGGAAGCGGAGGCAACCCGAATTATTTCACGTTCCAGAACAATGAGTTTTCCACCTATAACCGGGAGGTGCATTTCACTCCGGTATGGTTTCCAAATTCCACATACCGGGTATATACCTATATTCTGGACGCATGGACACCGGTGGGAATGCTGTCCATGAACTTAACGGACTCTGTAGAAATCGAGGGCAGCATGTATGATGACTGGTATTCGAAACGTGAGTAACCTGGTTCCTGTTTACCTGGTTCTTACGCTTATATTTTTATTACTGTTTGCAATATACGATTACAGGCACCACAAGATTCGCAAAAAAGCACTGGCTGCGTTTCTTGCATGGTGCCTTTTATATATACCGGTAAAATCAGCAGCAGACATGCAGGTTCACTTTCTGGACCTTGTATTTCATGCCGTTTTGGGATGCATGGTATCCTTTTTGCTTTTGGCTTTTATTGCTGTGCTCAGTGATGGCGGAATTGGAGGAGGGGATATCAAGCTGGTAACCGTGCTTGCCATTGTGCTTGGAACGGCAGGAATTTTAGGCACTCTGCTCATTTCCTGCTTTGTGGCTCTGGCGCATATTGCGATAAGGGAAAAGATAGCAAAGAAAAAGCAGGGAAGCATTGCGTTTGCACCCTACCTGTTTACAGGAGTGCTGCTGTATGTGTTACCGCAGATTATCAGATGAAGGAGTAGTTTATGAAACTTAATAACCGATTTATATATGGCATTTTCAGCATTATCCTTGCTGCCATTATTGCGTTCATTGCCGTACCGGCAGTGACGAAACGGGCCAACAGCACCTGCGAAGTGGTCCGCATGAAAAAGCATGTTGCCCGTGGGGCGCAGATTACCTCTGATGATGTGGAAACAGTCACAGTGGGGGAATACAACCTTCCGGTTTCCGTGGCAAAAGAGATTAGTGATGTCACAGGAACCTATGCTGCCGCTGACCTGTTTCCGGGAGACTATATCCTGGCAGAAAAGGTGAGCAGTGTTCCGGTGTCCTCGGACCCCATGCTAAACGAAATCCCGGATGGCAAGGTTGCCATATCAATTACGACGCAGACACTTGCCACGGCACTCTCGGATAAGCTCCAGGACGGGGATATTGTACGGCTGTACCACTATGATGAAGAAAATGAAGAGGAGCCGGTGACGGACATACCGGAACTTAGGTTTATCAAAGTTTTGTCCATCAGTGACTCAGACGGCCTGGATGTGGATTACACCACCCCGCTTGAGGAGGATGAAGAAAAGCAGCAGACAGCAACCATTACTGTGCTGGTTTCTCCGGAGCAGGCAATGCTTCTTACCCGGTATGAAAATGAGGGCATTTTGCATGTGGCACTGGTAAGCAGAGGAAATGAAACGCTTGCAAAGGAACTGCTGGAACGGCAGGACAAAGTGCTGGAGGAGATTTACGGCACCGGAACGGATGAGGAAGGACAGACTCCGGAAGATGGAAGCAATGGTGGGATTCCGGACGAAAACCTGGAAAACCTTTTGAATGAACTGTTACAGGAACTGTCGGAAACTTCAGGTGCAGAAACTCCGGATACGGAAATGAGTGAATGGAATGATGCAGAACCGGAAGGTTCTGCTGAGCTGCCGTAAGGGGGTGTATCGTTATGTCTAAGATTATTACGGTATGGGGCAATCCCGGGTGCGGCAAGTCGATGTTTTGCTGCAACCTGGCAAAAGTCCTTACCGCTGACAAAAAGAAGGCGCTGGTAATCAACGCCGATTCCAGTACGCCGATGCTTCCGGTATGGATGCCGGAACGCCTGATAGAAACCTCTTCCTCCATCGGAACTGTTCTTACCGGCCTGGAAATCAACAATGCGTTGATAGCGGAGCGGGTAGTTATCCTAAAGGAATACCCGTTCATTGGCGTGATGGGGTATGCAGCCGGGGAAAACCCGTTTTCTTACCCTGAGCTTAAATATGAAAAAATCAAGCTGTTTATAGCTGAAGCATCCAAGCTGGTGGACTATATCATTCTGGACTGCAGCTCCAACATGCTTAACTTCTTTACCCCGACGGCAATCGAAGCGGCTGACCTGATAATCCGGATTGTAACGCCGGATCTGCGTGGGCTGAACTACTTGCGGGCGCACAAGGCACTGCTAACCGATGATAAGTTCCATTATGACAGCCACCTGACCTTTGCGGGCCTTGCAAGGCCGTTCCATGCGATTGATGAGATGGATAACCTAATTGGCGGGTTTGACGGTCTGCTTCCTTATTCGAAGGAAATTGAGAGGTGTGGTACCAGCGGGCAGATGTTTAAGGCTCTGGGTTATTGCAACCAGCGGTATGTCAGTTCCCTGAAGCTGGTGAAGAACCGTCTGGAGGGAAAGCAGGAAGAGATAAAGGAGAATGTGCGGAAAACAAAACCTGCAAAGCTGCCGAAGGGCAAAGTTGTACTGCCCGTGGAACCTGTAGAAGATGATAAAGAAGCGGAAGAGGAGGCAGAGAATAATGCAGTCGTTGAATGATATGTTTTTTACTTCTGCCGGGCAGGAAGTGCTGACCTATGACCAGATACTGGAGGACGTACAGAAGTATTGTACGATGAAGCATGCAGACAAATTAACCACGGAAGGAAGCCAGGAGGAGGCAAGGATGCTTTTAAAGGAATTTGTCCTGCAGTATATCATCAGCAAGTCTTACCACATTGACGGAATGACAACGGAGGAATTAAAGGACAGCCTGTTTGAGGACATGGCAGGAATCTCTTTTTTAAAGAAATGGATTTACAAGCCGGGAATTGAAGAGGTAAACATCAATGCCTTTGATGATATCGAAGTAATCATGAGCGGCGGACGTTCCATGAAGATTCCGGACCGGTTTCAGTCGCCGCAGCATGCAGTGGACGTAACCCGTCGCCTCTTAAATACCTGTGGCATGGTGATTGATGATACCATGCCATCCGTCATAGGATTCTTAGATAAAAATATCCGAATTTCCGTAGACAAGACTCCGATTGTGGATGCGGAGGTAGGCATCAACGCTTCCATCCGAATTGTCAACCAGCAGTCAGTATCCAAGGAAAAGCTGATTGATTCCGGTTCTGCAACAGAGGAGATGCTAGATTTCTTAACCTGCTGCATCCGGTATGGTGTTTCAGTATGTATTGCCGGAAGTACCGGTTCCGGAAAAACCACGGTTATGAGCTGGCTGCTTTCCATGGTTCCGGATAACCGGCGGTTGATTACCATTGAGGAAGGAAGCCGTGAGTTTGATTTAATTAAGAGGGATGAGAACGGGCATGCCATTAACAGTGTTGTCCACCTGCTTACCAGGCCCCATGAAAACCCAGCACTGGATATTGACCAGGACGTTCTTTTGGAACGTGTGCTTAGAAAGCATCCGGATGTGATTGGTGTCGGGGAGATGCGTTCTGCCAAGGAAGCGTTGTCGGTTGCGGAAAGCTCCAGAACCGGCCACACCGTTGTAACTACCATCCATTCTAATTCCTCGGAATCCACCTACCGCCGTATGATGACGCTTGCAAAGAGAAAATACAATATGGCGGATGACATCCTGATGCAGATTATGGTGGAGGCATATCCGATAGTGGTGTTCACCAAGCAGCTAGAGGATGGCTCCAGAAAAATCATGCAGATTATCGAGGGCGAGGATTACCGGAATGGAAAGCTTTATTACCGTCCTCTGTACCAGTATGACGTGGAGGACAACCGCACGGACGGGAATGGCAAGATTACGGTTCTTGGCAGCCACCAGAAGCTTGGCGGGATTTCAGAACCGCTTAAAAAGAGGATGTTAGATAACGGCATTCCGGCAGGAAAACTGAAACGGTTCTTAGCCCAGGAAACAGCAGGACGGAAAGGAGGGGCATAGCGTGCAGTGGATTCAGATTATCATATTTCTTCTGATAACCAGCGGACTGTTTGCCTTATTCCGTGTCCGGTTCAATGATTTCCTGTGCCTTTTGTCCCCGCCGATCAAAAGCACGCTTCAGGATGATGTGGATGTGCTGCTTGGTAAGCCGGCGAAAGGCTTTTTTAACAGGGAGACGTTGGAGATTGAACAGCTGCTGATTGCTACCGGAAGGGAAGGAAGGTTCAATCTTGTAAAAAGGCTGTCTGTTATTTTGTTTTCGGTTGGTGCTATTGCAGCCATCCTGATTGACAACCCGTTCATGATACCGATTATGGGAGCGGGCTTTGCATTTGCCCCGGTATGGTATTTAAGATCTACGGCAGCGTCTTATAAGAAGCACTTGAATGAGGAGCTGGAAACAGCGATTTCGGTCATTACCACTTCATATCTTCGCACCGGGGATATATTAAAGTCCGTAAAGGAAAACATTCCGTACTTGAACCCTCCGGTAAAGAATCATTTCGAGGCGTTTGTACTGGAATCGGAGATGTTAAACGCCAATATGATTTCCACCATCAACACACTGAAGATGAGGGTGCCGAACCGTATTTTCCATGAATGGTGCAATACGCTGATCCAGTGCCAGAGCGACAGAAGCATGAAGAATACGCTGACCTTTACGGTGCAGAAGTTTTCTGACATGAGGATTATGCAGTCGGAGCTGGAGGCGATGATAAATGAGCCCAAAAAAGAGGCAATCACCATGATGTTCCTTGTCATTGGCAACATCCCTCTTTTGTATGTCCTAAACAAGACATGGTTTGAAACACTGATATTTTCCACGCCGGGAAAGATTACGCTTGCCATCTGTGCAGCTATTATCCTGTATTCGTTTACTAAGATTTTGCAGCTGAGCCGGCCGGTGGAATATAACGCATAGGAGGAGAGGATGAAATGACAACGTTACTGATTCTTCTGGCTTCCATTTTTGTGGGAGCCGGAGTGTATAACTTATCCTGTGCCTTCGTGGATGTGCCGACAGCAAAGACTTCACGGGTAATGATGCTTGCAAAAAAACAGACCGGCACCGGGGATGAGAAGCTGGCGGATGTGTATATTACAAAGATTGCAGAAAAGCTGAGTCCGATTTTAAAGCTGGACCCAATCAAGAGAAACAAGCTTGCTGCCGCACTGCACATTGCGGGCATGAACCTGACTCCGGAAAGCTACACCATGAAGGCATTCCTGACAGCACTTCTTACCCTGCTTGCGGGGCTTTTTTTGCTGCTGCTTATGCCAATGGCAGGCTTTGCGGTGATGGGGCTTTCGGTCCTTATGTGGTTTTCCACATACTATCAGGTATTCGACATTGTAAAGAAGCGGAAAAAGCTGATTGAGGCAGAGCTACCAAGGTTTGCGGTCAGTATACAGCAGGCATTAAGTACGGACCGTGATGTACTTAAACTGCTGATATCCTACCGCCGTATTGCAGGGCCGCATCTTGGACAGGAGTTAGATACCACCATAGCGGACATGAAGACAGGCAACTATGAAAATGCCCTGCTTCATTTGCAGAATCGTGTGGGCAGCACCATGCTGTCGGATATTGTCCGGGGCCTGATTGGCACGCTGCGTGGCGATGACCAGCAGATGTACTTTAAGATGCTGGTATTTGACATGCGCCAGATTGAACAGAACAACTTAAAGAAGGAAGCAGCCAAGCGGCCGAAGCAGATGCAGAAATATTCCATGATGATGCTGTTCTGCATTCTGCTCATCTATGTTGTCGTGCTTTCCGTGGAAGTTGTCGGTTCACTGGGAGGATTCTTTTAACCGGGAGGGCGGTAAAGGAGGTGATGCCTTTGTAATTTATAAAAAAACAGGAGGAAACTATGAAAAAAAGAGTAGCTTTGGCTGTCCTGCTTATCAGCGGGGCAGCAGTAACAACCACAATTATTTTGATGAGAAAAAGGAGAAAACAATATGCGTAAAATGTTAAACAAGGTAGCTTTAAAAACACAGAAGGTAATTAGCCGCACAAAGGCAGTACTGAAGAACGAACGGGGTGACTTCTACATTTCTGACGGTGTAAAGATTATCATTGCCGTGGTACTTGGTGCCCTCTTATTAGGTGCGCTTACCACCATTTTCAATACCACAGTCATTCCTCGTATTACCCAGGAAATTACGGAACTGTTCGGCAACTAACAAAAAGGAAGAGGTGAGAAGCTTGAATCCTGTACTTAGTGTAAGTTATGCTGCCATCGCTTCCTTCCTTGAGTCAGCGGAAGGCAACTACCGCAATGCCATTTATGTAACCTGCAGCTGTGTCCATAGTTCGGAACACGGCTGCGGGGATTTTTTATTTATTCCCGGGTATGACTGCAAGCCAATCATCCTTCCGTTAAAGGATGCTGAGAGTTTCTTTCAGACTTGTGTGGACAAAAGTGAATGCGCCTGCGAGATTGACAGCCATATCTTCAACCGGCTCTATCAGAAGTGGCTGGGGCTTATGGTATCTTCCTCCAAGGAATGTGCTGTCCGGCAGTTCCTGCGGGAGAACGAAGCTCCAAAATTACCATAATATGGTGGAATATTCTTAAAATATATAAGAATCTGCTGAAGTGCTATATAAAATGCCTTGCCCTTATTTTAAAATATACTTACAGAATAAGTATTGCATAAGCAGACGAAAGGAGGAAAACGTCATGGGAAAGAAAGCAAAGAGAATATCCGTAAAATGTCCGTATTGTGGACGTAATGCAGTACTAAGAAGTGCGGGATATGTATATAAGGGTGCAGCTTTAAATAAACACCTGTATGTATGCAGCGGTTATCCGGAATGCGATGCCTATGTAGGCGTGCATGAAGGCACCCTGATGCCGAAGGGGACGCTGGCAAACGGCGACCTGCGGCATAAACGGATTGAAACACACCGGCTGTTTGATGCTATCTGGAAGAATGGCATATTCTCCAGAAAGGATGCTTACCGCTGGCTGAGGGATACCTTCTGCCTGACAGAGGAACAGGCGCACATCGGGGAATTTTCGGAATACCGGTGTGACCGCCTGATGGATGAGTGCCAGAAAGTGCTAAGAAACAACCACATTACAGCAGTCTGTTAGCAGCTGGACAGAGGAAAGCGAGGTGGAGGAATGGCTGTTATGACAAGGAAGGAACAATTATTAGTTGAAGAACATCTGGAACTGGTAAAAAAGATAGTAAAGGGCACTATGTCTATCAATGAGAATGTCCAGGGGCTTGGGTATGAGGATTTGTACCAGACCGGCTGTGAGGCGTTATGCAAGGCAGCTTTAAATTATAATGAGGCCAGGGGAGCATCCTTTGCAACCTTTGCGGATGTGGTAATCAGGAACAGCCTGCTGTCCCACTGCAGGAAGGTGGCAAGGGCACAGGCACCGTTATGCTATCTGGATGCACCAGCTGCCGAAAGCGGCAGTGTGACATTCGGGGATATGCTCCGGGATGAAACTGAGCATGGGATTTCTGACAAAGAAACATTCTGCATGCTTGCCCAGATGGAAAAGCAGTTTACCGGCATCGCTAAAAAGGGCGTGGAAGCCCTGCGCTTAAAGTACATGGGGCATACTGGTACCGAGATTGCGGGATACTACGGCGTAAAGCCAAACCATGTGGCAGCCTGGATTTCCAGAGCATTAAATAAAATGCGGGTTGAGCATATGGCAGCATGACTTTAAGCAGATAAAGGAGATGTAAGAATATGATGACACTATATACGGCGATTGGAACATACAAGCTGAATGCCAAGGGACTGCCTACGGTAGTATCCGGGAGCAGGGAATGCGGAATGGTGGCAAGCGAGCTGCTTCTTTGGAGCAGCCTGTCGTTCCGCATCCTGACATACCAGGAATTAAGAAAGAAATTTTATGAACAGGAAAGGGAATTACATATTTTAGACGAGATGGATTTCGACCATTATCTGAACCGTCTCATGATGCGTGGACTGGTTGTATCCGGCAAGGACGTGACCGGGGCAGATGCACTTTATAACCTGTTAGGACACCTGCATGTACAGCCGGTACCGGATGGCTGGCTGGAAAAGGTACTGTCCTTTGCGAAGCTGACCTTATTTCGGAAAATGCCAGCGGCTAAGGCGGCAGGAGTGTTCCATTCGGAAAAACTGGAGCCGATGGAAAAGCAGATTTTAACCCTGGTGAAAAACCAGACATTATCCACGGCGGAGCTGATCCGCTGTACGGAAAATGGGCAGACAACGATAAAAAGCAATGACGAGCTGATGGAATGCCTGTATTCTGATGAGGACAGCGACTGCGAGAAGCTTGTGATGGAAGGACGGTTTTCCGGAATACGGTATACGGTGTTATCTGCGGTGGCAAACCTGTATATGAAGCAGAGGATTGTGTTTCAGTTAGTATAAATTGCAAGGAAAACAACATCTTGTATTTTTGTGTTTGACACAGACAATATCTTGTGTTACTATGTAACCGTAGTTGATTTTTGTGTTATCCCGCATGGGACGTACCATTTGGTATGGAGCACACGCTGTTTATGATTGAAATTAGTGTCAGAAGAATTACCATTTGTAAAATGGCAGTCTTTTGGCACTTTTTTTAATACAAAAAATTTTAACCAAGAAGGGAGAAAAGAAACATGAATGATCCAGTAACCATCATCACCACAGGAAGGGTAACAGCAGACCTTGAGCTGAAGTTAAGCCAGAACGGTAAGAACACCAAGTATGTCGCATTCGGCCTTGCTGTCAACAGGGGATACGGTGAAAACACCCATCCTAATTATTACAACTGCATTGTGTATGGTGAGGACGCACAACGAATGATTGATGCGAAAGTCAAAAAGGGAAGTGCAATCCAGATTATCGGAGACCAGGAGCTTGTCGAGTACAAGAGAAAAGACAACTCTACCGGCTGGATGGCGAAAATCCAGGTAATGAACTGGAGTTATGCACTTACATCACGTCCTAAGAGTTCTGAGGACAACGGAGCGGAATCTGCGGAAGAATCTACTCCGGATTACGAAGGCGGTTTTTCTGCCTATGAGAACTGTGGACCAAATGGATTACCGTTTAACTAGGATGTTAAGCGGCATAAGAGGAATTGCAACTGGGGCAGGAAGCTCTGGATGTGATTCCTCTTTTTTTATTTCAAGAGAAAGGACAAGAGAAGATGAAAAAGAAGGTATTCACAACAAGTATCCGTGTACTTATCGTGCTGCTCCTTGCGGAGGCAGTGCTGGTACCAAAACAGTATTCACAGACGGCAATGACAGCAACAATGGTTTCCTGGCTGGCAGCCATGGGCATGGCGAACCTGTTCCGGTATATAAAGAACATCCGGAAGGGGAGGCCCGCTTGGGTTCCTGTTTGGAAAGATAAGAAAGGTAAGGTACGTGCTCTTCCGGTACAGGACGGGCAGAAAGCTGATAACGAAGCTGGCAAAATGCCTGCAGAACCTGTGGCTTCAGAACATGAGCTAGAGCTGATGATGCAGCAGATTGCGCTTAGAATCAGTGAAAAACTAAAGTCCGCTTATCCGGATGCTGTCTGGCAGTGGAGCAAAAAAGCTACCCTGGCAGAAATTCTGCATGGAACCACGGTACGCATCAAGGTAGAGAACATGGCATCGTACAGCCATGCAGACATTACCTTTGACCGTTTCGGACGTATCCGTGTAGAACCTCTGACAATGGGAAGCTTTGACCCTGCACAATCTGCCGGGAATACAGAGGAAGCAGAACCGGAACCATCCGTGGTGGATGTGCGTGCCTGGTATGAACTGATTGGACAGAAGATACTGGAAGCGCAGATCGTAGAACTGAATGCCAACGGCCACAGCAAGCTTGTTATCAAGGAAAACGGGGATATTGTGATTCACCGGCAGAAGAAAGAAGCCCTGGTGACCACAATGGAAGCGTTCCCGGGCAGGACTTACTGGGACGAACTGGTTTCTATTCTGGAGGAAAATGAACTGAAGGCAAAGATTGCAGGAGACACATTGCAGGTTTCCTGGATTATGTAAAGAAAGAAGGATAAATCATATGGCAAAGGTAAAATTATACGAAAACAGAACATGGTCGATGTCGCTTCCAAAGCCTTTTGATGTGACGGTCAATACGGTGAGTACCAAGCTTTATTCGAGGTACAACACGGCAGCGACAAAAAAATCAACGCTGCATTCTCCATCCCTCAGTGCGATTTTAGCTTATCTTGACATGGACACCATTTATACGCCAGCCAGTACCTCTGAGAGTGCCATCGGCACACAGGGAGACAAGGTTATTGCAGAATACCGGAGCAGGACAGGCGAAATCCATGCAGTAGTATTTAACAAGAAAAACGGCAAGTTCAATGTGGGACGTTTTGAGGATGTGGCAGCCATGCCAAAGGTATATTCCTTGAAAGACACAGGAAATACAGGAACAGCCATGTTTTTTGCGCTGATTCCGGAAGCGCTTATGGATGATGAGTTCAGGGAATATTATGAACTGTTAGGCCGCTGCAAGAGTGACGGTTATTCGGATATGGAGGAGGCAGAAAAAGCAGCTTTTATTTTATGCGACAACCTGTACCGCCGTATTGAAGGGGCAGGAATGCATGGGAAATCCGGCATTTCGCTGGACATTCCGGCTACCGGTAACATTGCCCCGATTACCGCACTAAACTTAAGCAAAAAGGCATACACACCAAGCAGCGTGTTGTATGGAACCTTCCAGATTTTCACCGGAACGCCAACTTCGGCAGCCGGAATTTCTGTAGACAGGAAAGACTTTATCAATCATTATCCACTTTCAGAACGAACTTTTTCCCCACAGGAACAGCTGATGATACCAAAGATTGAGGACTGGTATCTTATCCCGCAGGAAGTAGTCACTATCTGCAAGCATGCCTTCCAGACCACAAGCAGTTCCCAGCCGATGCGTAACTTTATGATGCGTGGGCCGGCAGGAACCGGAAAAACGGAAGGTGCCAAGGCAGTAGCAGCAGGGCTTGGGCTTCCATACCTGTACTATACCTGTTCTGCCAACACGGAAATCTATGATTTTTTAGGGCAGATGCTTCCGGAAACGGATGGGAAGCCGGAAAACTTTGCAGAGTACCCTTCCTTTACGGATTTGCAGATGGATCCGCCTTCTGCCTATAAAAAACTGACCGGCATCTATGACGAGGCAGTGACAGAGGTGGAAGTTTTCAATAAGCTTTTGGAGGTCATGGAACGGGATGCAAAAGCCTTGGCAGAGGATAATTCTTCAGGACAGAGGTTCCGCTACGTGGAAACTCCGTTAATCCAGGCAATCCGGAACGGATATTTGATTGAGATACAGGAGCCTACGGTAATAGCGAACCCGGGTGTTTTGGTGGGATTAAATGCACTGCTTGACCGCTGTGCCAGCATAACGCTTACCACAGGGGAAGTAATTAGGCGGCACCCGGATACAGTTGTGGTGATTACGACCAACAACAGCTATGCCGGATGCAGGGACATGAACCAGTCGGTGATTTCCCGAATGAACCTGATTCTTGATGTGGAGACACCGGATGTTGACACCCTGGCGGAACGCACCATGCTGGTAACCGGATGTAGGGACAAAGCCATGGTAAAGGATATGGCAGTTTCCGTGCAGGAAATCAGTGAACGCTGCCGTGAGACCATGATTAACGATGGAAGCTGCGGTGTGCGTGAGCTTATCAGCTGGGTGCAGTCCTATATGGTATGCGGAAACGCCTTAGAGGCAGCCAAGTACACCATATTGTCCTCTGTTTCCAGTGATCCGGAAAACAGGGCAGATATCCTATCCTCATGCCTGGAACAGAAGTTTGCGGCATAGGGGGTGAGAAGTGATTGGATGAAGAAAGATTAAGAAAGAATCTGGCAAGGAACATGCGGTATCTCAGGGAACAGAGAAGCCCCCGTATGTCCCAGACCATGCTTGCTAATAAACTGGGAGTAACACAGACCAGCATCTCCAAGTACGAAAACGGGATGCTTCTGCCGCCGCTGCATGTTCTTGCAGAGCTGGCAGAGTGCTTTGGTTTTTCGATGGATGATCTGCTGTCTGCCGCACTGCCGGGGAAGAAAGGAAGGAAAGAAAACGAATGAGAACATCACATCTGGCAATCCGGAGAATGATTGCAGAAGAAAAGAGCAAGCTGACCAATGAGCAGATTTTTGCATCTCCGGCGTATGCCTCGTACCTGACAGACATTGCGGAAGGCGTTACGAAGCGTTACAACCGGACCTGCAAGGTAAGGACCTACTGGGATGAACGTCAGGAGGCAGGCATAGCCTGTACGGATAACCGCATCATCCGTGTGAATACAGGGAACTGTCTGACACAGAGCTTTCCGACGAGGGCACTGATGGCAGACAGCCTGCTTGGCATAATCGGTCATGAATGCGGGCATATCATCCATACTAATTTTGTCATGCTGGAAAATTACATACAGGCTCTTCAGGTGGGAAGGTTTTATCCAAAGGAACCGGAAGAACTTAGCACAGTGCAGGAAAAAAGCCTGAAAGAAATCTTAGAGCATTTTGAGGACAAGGACGAGGCTGTGATTACGGCAGTTTCCCAGATTGCCCATAACCTGGTGAACATCATGGAAGATGTTTACATTGAAGGGCGCATGTGTGATTCGTTCCCAGGCGGCATCCGTTCCGGGATACTGCTTAATAACCTCCGCTTTGCAGAAGATATGGAACCGGTGCAGGAGCAGGTGGACAAAGGCCACCATGATGTTTTTATCATTGTGAACCTATTAATCCAGTATGCAAAGACCGGTGACTTAAACAACCTTGGAGGTTACAGGGGCAGGTATCTGGATGCAGTATATGACTGCATGCCTTATATAGACGATGGTGCTTATGATGATGATACCAGGGTGCGCTATGATGCCGCAAACCATATCCTGCTTTTATTATGGCCTTTCATGGAGAGTTTTGTGGAAAAAACCAGGGAGGACATAAAGAACGGGACAAATAAGGCGGAAGCAGACCTTGCAGAGCAGGTGGCGGGCAGTTCGCAGATGCCGTCCGGCAAGGGAAAGCCGGCACCGGGAGCAGGAAAGTCCAAATTTGACCCTTCTGCCATGAAGGAGGAACAGGATTACCTGCAGGAAGTCCTTGATTATGAAACCGGAAGGATTGCACTGGAAAAAACGGAAGAAATAAATGAGGATGGCGACGGAGGCATCAGCCGTTCCAATGACTATGCCGGTGCAGGCTATGTGTCCAAGGCGGCGGAAGACATGGAACGGATCATGAACCAGCTGGCTGAGGAAGCAGCTTATGAAACCTATGAGGAGGAACTGACCGAGGAACTTCAGGAGGAGGCAGACAAAATCCGGTATGGCAATGCCCACAAAGGCATGCATGTTCATGTGAACCGCATGTCGTATGTGGACAATTCCTACATGGAAGAATACCGTAAGGTTGCGCCGCCGCTGCTCCTGGTTTCCAAACGCCTCCAGAAGCAGATTTCCCAGATACTCAAAGATTTTAAGGAAGGCGCAAAGCTTGACAATCTGCCGATGGGTAAGCGGATTAATGCAAGGACACTGTTCCGGAACGACGGCAAAATCTTTTACAAGCTCCGGCTTCCTAATGACCATCCGGATATTGCCATTGTTGTGCTGAACGATGAAAGCGGTTCCATGAGCAGCAGCAACCGCATTACTTATGCCCGTGCGGCATCCATTATCCTGTATGATTTCTGCCGGGGGCTTGACATTCCGGTTGCCGTTTACGGACATACAGAAGAAAGAGATGTGGAACTGTATGCCTATGCGGAATTTGATTCTATTGACAACAAGGACATGTACCGCATGATGGACATGAGTGCCAGGGGCGGAAACCGTGACGGTGCAGCGCTTCGGTATGCAGCAGAACGCCTGATGGCAAGGCCGGAGGAAATCAAGCTGTTAATCATCATTTCTGATGGGCAGCCTGCCGGAACCGGTTACTACGGAACAGAGGCGGAAGCAGACCTTAGAGGAATCAAGAAAGAGTATTCTGCGAAGGGAATCCAGATATTTGCCGCAGCGATTGGCAGTGACAAGCAGAACATCCAGCGTATTTACGGGGATGGATTCCTTGATATCACTAATCTGGAGAAGCTTCCGTTAAACCTTGGCAAACTGATTATCACGCAGATTAAGAACAAATACGCAGCGTAAAGAAAGAAGGGACAACAAATGAGTGAATTGTATATTTCAAACCAGATAGCGGTGTATAAAAACAGCAAGACGCTGGTGGAGTTTCAGGACAAGCTAAAGCCGGCAAGTTTAGAGTGCTATGCCCACCTGCATGCAGACGGGGAAGCAACAGCGGAAGGTCCCAAGCGGCATTCCCTGATTGGCATTCTGATGAAGGACTATTCCAACGGAACCGGGGACAAGGCAGTAACGGTGACAGCAAACATTTCGCCGGAGGAGGCGAAGTTTATTTTATCGAGGCTGGCTGCCGGATTCCAGGAATATTCCTTTGAACATGCGCCCGAAGCGATCAATGGACTTGACCACTAGCACATCACCTTCACGAAGAATGTTGTCACGAAGGATCATGTAATTGGTGCGGTTGAAGGTTATACCACTTTGCTTATCGATAAAGATATCACGCTCGTTGATGCCATATTCC
>JAGBBW010000125.1 GCA_017938285.1 Lachnospiraceae bacterium | reverse complement strand
TACATAGAGGGTTGGTATAACCGTAAGCGGATTCACAGTGCCATTGGTTATATGACGCCTCAGCAGAAGGAGGATGAGGAACTAAAAAAAGCTGGATAACCTTTCAACTTTTTTTGTCCAAAGTATTGACATAAGTCCAAAGAGCCGACTTGGATTTGTCCATTCCGTACAATATTCCACATATTCCTTTGGGTCAGGCATACGTTTCATAGAAAAACAACCGTCAAAGCTTGAATCTGCTGCCAGCATTTCCTCCCGGTAAGCGGTTATCTCTTCGGCATACGCCATAGATGGTTCCACAAAGAAAATTTCATTCCTCTTTCCCACTCCGGAATGTACTGTATATTCCAACGTGAATTTTTCACATACAATAAGCGACTTTTCATTCAATGGTTTGTCAATCAATTGTAATCTTGGCACGAAAAATTTAGTGTGAATATCTTTCCAGGTTTGTAAAGAGCCATCTCCTTCACCCTCTGCATAGGCATGAAAAGGGGGAACGGATTCGAAAGGACGTATATACACATCATAATTTCTGATTACGCATACTGCCTCTCCATTCGATCTTAATAGAACACTATAATCTCCAATTTCAGGCAATTCATTCAATGCGTTTTCTTCCACATACTCATCATAAGCACTTGCTGTTCCGAATTTACGTCCCCTAAGCACTAAATCCAATAAATTATCACCTATACCGTTTTCATTACTGAAAGCCCATGCCTCGTAAGGTGTAGCTTCATCTATTTTCATTTCGTGGCAAAATTTTCGCCATAATTCCTCTGCCATCATTGTATTCTCCCCCCTAAAACTATTTTTTCATCACATGCCAGATTTCCTCATCGTAAAATCCGCATGCTTTATACAAGTACCTCGGATTTGTCAGATTATCAACTTTACCTGATACTGTAACAAAATCCGCCTTATCCTTCATTCGCCAAAGAAGTTTTCTAACAACAAATTTTCCAAGTCCTCTTCCTCTGTAATCCGATGAAGCAGTTTAAAATATCGTTCTTCCGTATATTCCTGAGCAATAATACTCTGTAAATCTTCCCCCAACACAATCCTCATGTTTTCCGGAATATTTACCAGATTCGTTTTCCAAAAAGGCAAACTGGAGGCCTTACAGGGATTTGCTAAATAAACTTCCTTTTCCATACCTACAACTTCATCTTCAGCATAATAATTTCATTCGTCTGATATTCCTCACAAAAATCCGACCTTCAAAAACAACTTGATTATCGTATTATTCTTTCTCCCCCTCATTCACCTCTTCCATCTCAAGCTCTTCTTCCCCAGCTCCATCCTCAAACCGCACCCGCAGTACTGCCTGCGGCCAATTGACAGAAACATATGCCCTTTTTTCCTTTGCTTCTGCTTCTTTATGAAATATCTCCAAAAGCTGCGCAAGAATTTCTTTTGTCAGATATCCACCACGCCAATGAAATAACAGCACTTTTCCTTTCTTTACCGCCTGCTTTGTCCGGTTCTGCACCTCATCCATTGTTGTCCAGGAGATTTTCTTCTCTTTATAATAGAAATGGTCATTATCACTGCAAACCGGTATCTTCCAGATGACAGGCTCATGATCTCTGAACATCTGCTTATCTGACAAATTCACATAGTCATATCTCACCGTATCCTCTTTTGAAAGTGTATTGTCAAAGGTTACATCCAGATGGTAATACTGTCCACCAATCCGAACCACGTTCCATGCATGTCTGTATTTAATCCCTTTGTCCGGATTTGCTTCAGATAAGGCGATAATACACCAGATGTTCAGTTCATCACACAAAATTTTTACTGCCTTTGCCATTCCCTCGCAGACAGCCACTCCATTTCCCAGTGCCCCTATGATTTCATGGGAATACTCCTTCTTCAGCTTATCATACTTCACATTTTTTACGATAAAATCATGTATAAAAAGTTCTTTTCCCTTTTCATCTAAATTCTCCGCCTGACGGGCCAGTTTTTTTACCCTTGACTCCATTGCCTGACGATGTTCCCTGATTTTGCTCTTGGAAAAGAGGTACTGTGGCGTCATTTCTACTACTGTGGAATCCGCATAATACTTGTATGTAAAAGTCACCGAATAAAAGAGTTCCGGACAATCCATACGAATCATAAAATAAATATCCGACAATTCTTTCCCGGAAAGCCTGGGTACCACAAAGGAATCCTGGAGATTTAATAACCCTTCCTTCATTGCGTAATATGCTCTCTGCTGTTCTTTATTTAGTTGGTCATAATAGTAATTTCCTGCTTTTGCCATACTTCCTCCACCTGCTCCACTATTTTTACAATCTTTCTTTATTTTGTTTCGGGTCTCAGTGTAATTTCATCATCCCTGTCTGCATCCGGACGCAGAAAACGACATCTCGATACTCTGAACCTGATATTTGTTTTCGGCAGATGCATTCGCCTTGGCAGCCCATACGAACTTGGCCTGCCTCCCGTTTCGCTGCCGTATATTCGGGCAATACCATTATCTTTCAACGTAACGGCAAATGTACGTGCACTGCTGAACGTATTATGCGAAACTATACAGCGGATATCCTCTGGAAACAACCATTCCTGCTGCAAATTCCCGACCTGCTCCTCTCTGCTTGTCCTCTTCACCGCTTTTCCTGAAGAATAATCAATCATTTCATATCGTCTATAGTTCTTCACCCTTGTATACTGGATAAATTCATCAATAACAGAGGAATCCCCGCCCATATTACTGCTTAAATCCAGAACAAAGGTTCTGATGTCCTGCTCATTACAAATCTGCGCCAGATCACGCAATATCTGTTTATACCTCTCATTATAAATACACTGTTTCAAATGCAAAATTACAACATCATCCATTACCTTGTATGTCAGAAATTCATCATCTGATACAAAATCCAAAAAACCATCATAAGATACCAGTGGAATCTCTTTGTTTACAATTTCACCATCCACCAAAAAAGTAATCCTGTAATTCTCTTTCCCACCGAACATTTTCTTTAAATTCATTTCACTGAATACATGGTAATTCTGATATGGATACCGTATCATTCTGCTCTTTACCAAATAAATATTTTCATGAGGTATCCTGTCAGCAAAAAACAGAATCAATTCCGGGACAGTCATGCCCTCTACCTTCAATATCTGTGCATGCTCCGGAATATCTTCATAGCACTCCGTCAAAACAAGTTCCCTGGAATCTGCTTCATTCCAGCAACACTTTAATCGTACACACCTGTCCTGGGAGGTATACGGAAGCTCAAGGTTCGTATGTCCATCCTGAAAAAATAGGGTCAATTCTGTTGCTGCGTCAAGAAAGCTGTCATATTCCAATTCTTTCTCCTTTACTGACAAATATAATTCTTCAAAATTCCGTTTCTTTTTCTCATCTTCCAGAAGTAGTGGATGGCGCAGCAACTCAGAATACAGATATTCCAAATCTTCATTGTAATCCTTTGAATCCATATATCCCCTTCCTGCATTGCAACAAACAACAATACCAACTATTCAAACACACCAAAACGGTATTCTTTCTCTTCCTTTTCATTCGCAGCCAGTTTAAACTGCTCTATCACCATATCCGCCACTTCTTCTGGTGAAAGACTGGTATTGTCTATCTTGATATGGTTTTCAAACCATATCTCTCCATCGCCTGAATTTAGTCTATGATGTTCCGCATCTTTCAGCAGATTCGATTTGCTCCATACAACATCTCTTTTGGAGGGTTTGCGTTCCATTCTGTGTGGTGTTTCATTTCTTTCCAGTCTTGTTGCAAGGTCAGCACTTAATTCCACAAAATAGAATTCTCCCCCGGCATTCTTAAAATGTTCTGCCAGACCCGTTAAGTACGCCTTCTCCTGCGAATCTTCAAATGCGCAGACATAGGTGAATATGAAATCCACATTATGTTTCACCGCAAGTTCAAATGCCTTTTCCCGAAAAACAGCATTGAATTCTTTTTGTGCCGGTGTTCCAAATCCGAATATCCGGTCAGACATCTCTATGCTGTCATGATTCATCATCATATTATATTTTAACTTATCTCTCAGACTTTCCGCAACCGTCATTTTTCCTACCGCCTGTGGACCGCATACGATAATTAAGTTTGCCATACTAATCCTCCATTCCATTTTTCCCTGTACGCTTTGTAACACTCTCCGCATTCACCGCCGGAGCTCCTTTATCATAGTATAATTATTTAAAAGCGTCCCATCCTTTAAACGAATGGCATTAGGGTGGATACCTGTAATCCGGAATCCCATTTTCTCATACAGATGCCGCGCTCTGGCATTTCCTTCTACAAATTCTAATTCTATCTGCATTATCCCTTCTCTGCTTTCTGCAATCCGGATGATTTCTTCCAGCATTTTAGTACCAATCCCCTGATTCCAGAACTCACGAATCAGTGCAATTCCTATGCTGGCTCTGTGCTTCGTTTTCATTCCCTTGAAAAAGCTTATATCACAATTCCCCACAACCTTTCCATCTACTATGCACATAATCATGACTTCATCCGGAGAAGCATTTTTCTGCTCAAACAGTTTCTTTTCTCCTTCTGCCGTGTATTTTCCACATTCCTCCGGATAACGCAGAAGGTAATCCGTTTCCCCGGCAGAAACCTTCAGATACTCCAGTGTGCTTTCTATATCTTCCTCTTGCGGGCTGCGCAGTAATGCTTTACGTCCGTCTTTTAATTCAAACCTTACATCCTCAATCCTCATATCTTTTTTCTCCTTTTCCTGATTTTAGGAAAACTCTGATGAAAGTGTTTTCCCTGATGAATAAAAAAAGACCACCTACCCGAAAGATAAGTGATCAAAAACAACTATATAAAAATACTCTGTTCCTGAAAGCTTATTTTTCTTCGTAACCGGAATATTTACATACAACAGTAAGACCCTGCACATTCATCTGCATTGTCTGAATCATTTCGTATGTATTTTCGACCACGAATAAAAACATAATCTGGCTTCCTTCCTCAAAATATTTTTTTTACTATAACCCCGATTTCTTCTTTTGTCAATCACTATTTTCCACACACAACCAAATCATGATTTATTATTTCTTCTTGACATTCCTCCCTCCTGCCGCTATACTGATTCCCATAGAAACCCATCAACCGTTCTGAAAGGAGGACAATCATGCAGCACACAAACTTATTTTTTAACAATTACACAGTAACCACACAGGGTCCGGTTGTCCTTTCCATTCATCCGTAAGCATACCCCGACTGTATCTTTTTGTGAATCCGGGACATCCGCACCTCGTATCAAGTATGCAGGTGTTCTTTTTGTGCGCTTTTTTATCATGCACAGACACCGCAAAAGAAAGGATTATCCCATGAGAACAGTAAACGGGCTCTACAGCTCTGCAAAAATTTTCACAACAACTAACACAGAAACCGCCATTGATGACTATGCCATCGCCCAGTTGCAGCTTCTTTGCGACAATGAAGCTTCTGCCGGCTGCACCATCCGCGTTATGCCGGATGTCCACCCTGGAAAGGTTGGCACCATCGGGCTCACCATGACCGTTGGGGAACGGATTCTTCCCAATCTGGTGGGCATTGATATTGGCTGTGGCATGACACTGGCAGAACTGAAAAATTCCAAAATAGAATACCAGAAACTGGACACCGTAATCCGGGACAACATTCCCTCCGGTTTTGCCATCCGGAACAAGGTGCACCGCTTTGCGGAAGATTTCGATTTCACAAAACTCTGCTGCCACAAAAGCATCCGCAAAGAAAAAGCACTGCTCAGCCTTGGCTCCCTGGGCGGCGGCAATCACTTTATAGAAGCAGACCGGGATGAAAACGGCACTCTTTTTGTTGTCATCCACTCCGGCAGCCGTCACCTTGGCAAGGAGGTAACGGAATATTATCTGAACGAGGGACAGAAAGCCTTAAAAGCCCGGGGACTGGACATTCCTTATGAACTCACCTGGCTGGAGGGTTCCCTGATGAGTGACTACCTCCATGATTTGCAGGTGGTTCAGGAATTTGCCACACTAAACCGGGAAATTATACTGGAGGAGCTGGTAAAGGGAATGAAATGGAAGGTTGTGGACAGCTATTCCTGTATTCACAATTATATAGAAGCCGCACAAATCAATAATTCCTGTGAACATGCAAACACCAATTTTTCTACTCCTGCATTTACCAAAACTCCTATACTTAGGAAAGGCGCTATCTCTGCAAACCTGGGCGAACGTGTCATCATTCCAATCAACATGAAAGACGGGATTCTGCTCGGCACGGGCCTTGGCAACGAGGACTGGAACTACTCTGCTCCCCACGGTGCCGGACGGATTATGAAGCGTGAGGACGTGAAACAGCGATTCACTCTTTCTTCCTACAAGGCAGAAATGAAAGGCATTTATTCCTCCTGCATTAACAAGGACACCCTGGATGAAGCACCCTTTGCCTACCGCTCCTTCAACGACATTGCAGAAACGGTTAAAGACACGGTTACTATCACAAACATCCTCCGCCCGGTCTATAATTTTAAGGCAGGCAACTGACGCAGAGAGGACTGGTAGTTTCCGTTGAAAACCCATTGCCCGCCACCCCATTTTATAGTATAATGAAGTACAACATTTTGCGCATAACATCCTGCACTGCCCAAACTAAAAATTACAGGGCATCTCGTGATAATCACTGCCCTGTCATGGAGGACACTATGAATTTGGAAATCAAACAGACCATTCTTGAAAAAATCAGGGAATATGACCGTATTCTCTTATTCCGTCACTTCCGCCCGGACGGCGATGCCGTAGGCTCTACCAAGGGACTTCAGGCTATCATTAAAGCCACCTGGCCGGAAAAGGAAGTATATCATGTCAACGAGGACTATTCTGACTATCTGGAATTTATGGGCCCGGAAAATGACCCTGTTCCGGAGGATTTTTTTTCCAATGCTCTTGGCATTGTGATTGACACTGCAACCTTGGAGCGTACCTCCAGCCAGAAGCACTCCCTCTGCAGGGAGCTGATTAAAATTGACCACCACATAGACGTAAGCCCTTATGGGGATTACTCCTGGGTGGAGGAGCACCGTTCCTCTGCCTGTGAACTGATTGTGGATTTTTACAACACGTTTTCAGACGAACTGGTAATGACAAAAGAAGCTGCCACTTACCTTTATACTGGTATGGTAACAGACTCCGGGCGGTTCCGCTTCCGTTCTGTCACTGGCGAAACCATGCGTCTGGCAGGCATTCTGCTGGACTACGGCATTGATACCGAAACCTTATATGCCCACCTGTATCTGGAGGAGTTTTCCCAGTTAAATTCAAGGCCCATGTATATGACGCCATGAAGCTGACAGAAAACGGCGTGGCATACCTGTTTGTGGACAAAGCAATGCAGGAACAGTTCGGTCTTTCCCTGGAGGACGCTTCTGCCTCTGTTACCTGCATGGACTCCATCAAAGGCTGTCTGTGCTGGATTGCATTCATTGAAACAGGGGATGAGAAAGGAACCATCCGCGTCCGCCTGCGCTCCCGTTTTGCCGCGATTAACCACATTGCGGAACAGTTCCGTGGCGGCGGTCACGCCTGTGCCAGCGGTGCTACCGTTTACAGCGAAGAGGAACTTATGCAGCTGGTGAATGCTGCGGATGCATGGATCAAAGAATATAAGGAGACAAATGAGGGCTGGTTATGAGAATTTTAATTACAAATGACGACAGCATCAGCTCTCCGGTGCTTCTGCCCCTGGCACAGTGGGCAAAACAATTCGGCGAAGTGACGGTCGTTGTTCCAAAATATGAGCAGAGCGGCAAAAGCCACTCCATTGAAATTCACAAAGCCTTTGAAGTCGTAAAGGTGGACCTTGGCGACCCGGAGATTCCTGCCTATACAGTAGATTCTTCTCCGGCAGACTGCATCCGCTATGCCATGGAAGGTCTGCGTCTGAAGCCTGATTTTATCCTTTCCGGTATTAATCGTGGCCTGAACCTTGGTATTGACATGCTGTACTCCGGTACTGTTGGTGCTGTCTTTGAAGCAGCCTGCTTTGGTATTCCGGCAGTAGCCCTGTCCACAACACCTGACTCCCTGGATGACGCACTGAACGCACTGGATGGAATTCGGGATTTCTTCGTGAAACACGATTTAATGAAAAAGAACAGTATTTACAATGTAAATATTCCGCCAGACAACAAGGGCATCCGTATCACCCGTATGGGCGGACGATATTACGCAGACAACTTCCTGCCACAGGAAAATAATCTGTTTCTGCCGCAGGGATACAGTGTCTGGGAGAACAACGGAGATGATACCATTGATACGAATGCTGCATTGACAGGATATATATCAATTCTGCCATTAACCCTGGACCGGACGAATATGGAAGTTTTTTCTGCGCTGAAAAATTTGAACGAATCGTGATTACCAGTCCTTAACTAAATCCGGGATGAATTTCCGGCTGTTCCATAACTATGTACTGCCAGAAACCCATCCCGGATTTTTTTACTCTATAAGCAAAGAAAAGACGGAAGCGTTACGAAAAAACTAAAATTCAATTCTCTCTTCGGTTTCCTTATTGAAAAGGAAACATTTATACGGTTTTACGCTGTAGCTTACCGTTTCCTTACTGGTATCTACCTTATTGTCTGCATTAATAATGGAGCGTACTACAGGATTTGCAGAAGCGTCATTGGTGGACACAATGCTGACATCACGGCCCATAACCTCCACATTGCTTAACTTACACTTCAATGGACCATTCTCATCCAGTACAAATCCCTCCGGACGAATTCCAACCATCACTTCCTGGTCCTGCGCCCCGGTTACATCCAGAACTGCTGCTTCACCAATGTAAACTTTACCACTCTTTACCCTGCCGTAAAACACATTAATCGGCGGTGTCCCAAGAAACTTTGCAACGAACAGGTTCTTCGGGTTGTCATACACCTCCTGCGGTGCACCAATCTGCTGCACCATTCCCTGCTTCATTACAACAATCATATCTGAAATACTCATGGCCTCTTCCTGGTCGTGTGTCACAAATACAGTTGTAATCCCGGTTTCCTTCTGAATTCGCCGGATTTCTTCACGGGTCTGGAGCCGCAGGCGTGCGTCCAGATTGGAGAGAGGCTCATCCAGCAGCAGAACACGGGGCATTTTCACCAGTGCCCTTGCAATGGCCACTCTCTGCTGCTGGCCACCAGAAAGCTCACTTGGCTTACGGTCCATCAGTTCGTCAATCTGTACCAGCTTCGCTGCATAGTATGCTCTTTCTAACATATCCTCTCTGGACATCTTGTCAGCACCCTTTAAATTCTGCAGCGGGAAGAGGATATTCTGCTTTACTGTCATATGTGGATACAGCGCATAATTCTGGAACACCAGACCAATTCCCCTGTTTTCCGTGGATAAATCTGTTACATCATCATCCCCAAAAAATATTCTGCCACTGGTCGGCTTCTGAAGACCACTAATCATATATAAGGTAGTACTTTTTCCGCAGCCGGATGGACCAAGCAGGCCAATCAGTTTGCCATCCGGAATCTCAAAATTAAAATCACTGACTGCTACTACTTCTTCTTTTGATTTTCTATTTCGGCTTGGGAAAACCTTGGTCAAATTCTGCAATACAACTTTCATATTGTTCCCTTTCCATTATTTAAAAATTTCTGAATCACTTTCTTACGGACAAAACACATCGTACTTGCATTTTATCATACAATTTCACAAACTTCTATAACTATCTGCGGATTCTTTCGAAATTTCGTTAGCACCACCCCATCCAAATGATTAATACGACCAGCTGCTACGGCCATGTGACTTCCAGTGAAAAGTTTGTTCTTGCCTCACAGATGTCCTGCCATACATATTCTGCCCCATCCACATTTCCTGTATATTCCTGTTCCGTCATCAGGCTGCTCAGATACTTTCCATAATAAATTTTTCCGGTTTTATCATAAACCGACAATTCCATATTGCAGTTTGCCTGTATGGAATAATCGTCTGCGCTGTAGCAGGCAAACAGCAGCCGTTCTCCGTCCCAGTCCATATCATTCTGGTTCACATAATTATGCCGCCAGTACAGTGGGTCGCTCCTGTCTAATAAAATCATAAACTGCTGCTCATAGCCCCTGTCCGGCTGCCAGTCAATCAGGGAAACATACCCCTGACCACAGTCCAGCAGAATAAAATCTTCTTCCACCCGGATAACGCCTTCAAACCGCGTGGAACCTTCCGGACGGGCATATTCCTCCTTCTGTACCGGTTCCATGGTGTTTACATCCACCACCTGGAGGCAGATTGCCGCTTCACTGTCCGTCAAAATTACCAGTTGTCCTGCTGTATTAATTCCCAGATACAGGTTGCCCCGGTCATATATTTCATCCTCCAGCGGATATACCAGTTCCACCTGGGACGGGTCCACGATCCGTTCTTCTCCCTGAATCACATATGGCTGGCGGTAAATGCCGAAACCACCGGGAATCAGACTTGTATCTACCCGGACTCCACCGGATGCATAGGGATGAAAGGTAAAATAAAAATCTGTTTCTGTCATAGCACTTACCGAATCCCAATGAAACACTCCATAACCAAGGTCAGAACCGCCCAGGGAAACAATATCTCCGTTTTTGTTTTTCTCTATGCTGATTTCATACAACGCCTCTTCCGCCACCGGAATCTTAAAGAACGCTGCATAGGCTGCATTCAGTTCCTCCTCTTCCGGCAGATCTGCCAGTTCTTCCGCATTCATTACCACATTCACCGGATAATATGTCATATAGTCCACTAAAGAAATTCTGGCTGTTTTTTCCTCTCCTGCCTTTGTAACTGCTGCCAGCTCCGAAAATGCCGCTTCCATCCCCCGTATCGTCACATGGGAATCATCAATGGAAAGGCCTCTTGTGGAACCAACTCTCCAGCCGCCATTCAAACGGTTTACCAGTTTCAGGCAATATTCTTCCTTTACAAACCTTGACGATGCAGCAACTGCTTCCCCTGCCGGTGCAAACCGGTATTCCGTTTCTGCCTGCACTCCCTCACCAAAAGTACACACGGTACTCCATAACAGGCGTCTGTTATAGTGGCTGTAAGTAGTCACCGTTACCCCTTCCACAATGGACGGGTCACCGGAAACTACCTGCTCTGTCAGCCGCACCTGGTCCGCCTCTTCCAAAATATAGCCCGGCAGAATGCAAAACGCCGCAATGCCGCATATCATCAGACATAAAAATAAAGCAAATGTCTTTTTCACTTCTTATCCCTTCCTTCTTATTCCTCTCCACTAATCAGGGAAACTGCCTTACTTACCCGGTCCGCCTGATAGTGATAGGTTTCTTTTATATAGTCCATCAGGGAACGTCCTTCCTCTTCTAACTGCTCCATGGATACATCCCCCACAATTTCACCTTTGCGGATCAGCACCGCCCTGCCAATAAAGCCGGACACTTCTTCAATCAGGTGGGTGGAGAGAATTACCGTCTCCGTTGGTTCCAGAATGCCCAGCAGTACCTTGTAAAAATCCTCCCGGTTAAACACATCATTGCCAGCAAATGGCTCATCCATTAAAATATAGTCCGCTCCCTGACTCAGAGCTAAAATCACCTCAAACTGGTTCTTCTGTCCAGCGGAAAAGGAACGCAGTGCCTTATTTTTCGGCAGCTCAAAAAAATCCATTAAACCTTCAAACCGCTTTTCAGAAAAGCTTCCAAACTGCTCCCGGTAAAACTCCGCATGTCCCTTTGCCGTCAGGTTCGGAAAGAAGGAATGTTCACAGGTGGCAAAGGAAATCTTTGCAATATTCTTCGTTGTCACAGGCTCGCCATCCAGTGTAATTTCTCCTTTATAATGTAAAAACCCAAGAATACTTTTCATCAGCGTTGTCTTGCCTGCACCATTTTCGCCGAACAAACCAACAATTTCTCCCCGGGGAATAGTTAAGCTGACATCCTTTAATGCCACTGTACCACCGGGATATATTTTCTTTACATTTTTTATTTCTAACATAGCCTACCTCCAGATTTTGTGCCACTGTCCCGGTGCAATGCACTGCTTTGGCGTGACAATCATATAAAATTCATAGTAAAGAACCAGTACCACGAAAGCTGCCAGCAGTGTCACACCCACCGCCAGAAGCGGAAGTACCCAGGCACGTTTATGACGTTCCATCGGATTTGGCAGACGCTTCATCAGGTAAATGCTCCGGCTCCCCTGGTAATAATACAGATAATTCCACACTACTGCCGCAAGCAGTATCAGACAGTACAGGAAAAATCCACGCAGACTTTCTCCCAGCAGTTCAGAAAAATCCGGCATAACTACTCCCGGTATTAGTATCTTTTCTCCCTCTTCCGGCCAGTAAAACAGTCCTCTCCAGGCATTCTGATACCGCACAAAATAATCCACACTAAACAGTAGCATGAGAAACAAACCTGTCAGATAGCCATTCACCTGCCGGTCCGTATCCATACCCGGCGGTGCAAACCGTTTCATAAACTCCGGAAACCACCGTTTCTGTCGTCCTCCCTGCTCATTCTTCATCAAATGCCCACTCTCCTTCCACCAGGGTAAAATATCCCATTACTCCAAGAATCACCAGATAAAGCACCACCGCCGCTCCGAGCCCGGAGGCTCCAAGCCCCTTGGAAAAGCTGGCAAAACCACCAACCAGCAGTGCCCACAGCCAGATACTGTGCTTTCCCCGTCTGCTGCAGTAAACATCATAAGCGATGGAAGCACCCAGCGCCAGAAACCATACGATGTTCCGCCCCCAGCCGGCCACACGCTCCAGCGGCAGAACTGCATGCAGAAAATCATTACGGTAAAAAGCCAGAAACAAACTCTGGTTTGTCACCAGCCCGCTCTTTGCCGTATGTGTAAAGTATACTACCAATCCAAACGCTACAACCGCCTGCACTGCCCATAGCAGAAAAAAACAACAGGAGTTATACAGTGCCTGCCACAGACAGACGCTTTTCGGTGTAATGTTTAACCGGTACAGGGTGTATTCCGGACGGCTTCCCATATTTCTTTCCATTTTGGCAAGAAGAATGGTCAGAATCCCCAATGCCGCAAAAAACACCAGTTCCAACCCTGCCTTATCCACAAGCACCTCTGCATTCCTCAGTGCTGCTTCTCCGTCCATATACTGCCGCTCCAGTGTCTGCCAGGCAAAATGGAACAATAACCACTCTGCTGCCGCCATCAGAACAGACAGCATCAGCACCGGATACAGACTGCTTCGAACAAACAACATAACTACCGCCATATGCTGTTTTATTTTACTTTGCTTCATTTTCTTATTTCCTCCCTTTTCCCATGCGTCGATTTATCATACTTTTATAAATTACTTTCCTTGTCCCAGTAACGCTCTATCAGTTCCACCGCTTCTTCTCTGGAAATTCCCATCTGCTTTAACTTCTGCACCGCGCTACGGGCATCCTCTTCCAGCAGTTCTTCCCGGATGCTCCGCACCTTTTCCTCTGTCAGTACCATGGTGCTCCTGCTGCCCTGTAAGGACTGAATCAGTTTTTCCTCTTCCAGCAGACGGTACGCCTTCTGCACCGTATTCGGATTCACTCCCAGCAGTGCCGACAACACCCGCCGGGAAGGAAGCTCCTCTCCATCTTTAATTATTCCTGCTATGATGCCCCGCTTGATAAACAGCAGTATCTGCTGGTAAATCGGACTGCCATCCTGCATTATAAATTCTTCAAAAGATATCATCTGTTTTCACTCTCTTTCTTTAACTGTGTCAGTCGAGTAATACAGTTTCATTAAGTGTATTATATGTATAATACAGTTGAATGTCAAGAAAAATAAGCATTGTTTTTTTCAGACAATTTTATTTTTTCTCTTGGAATTATTCAAAAAGAGTGTATAATGAATATATGGTTTCGTTGTTTGGATTATAAATCACAAAAAACACAGAATTTATTTAATCAGGAGGAATATCATGCATACCAAAAAACAAAGTAAACATGGAATTGCTGAACAGATTATGCTCCGCATCGGAAAAATCATTGTACTCGTCATTATTGTAATCGCATTATTCTCCATATTCATGGTACAGAAACTGGTCATGGAGTCCAAGGAGAATGAACTGACATTAGAGTCAGAAGTGGCGGCGCAGCAGCTGGCCGGATTTTTTGACCAGTATATGAAAATGACAGAACAGATGGCAGTTAATCCCCAGATTCAATCCCTGCTTACAGAAACCGGAACCGGTCAGGACATTACTTCCATGTCCGGTTATCCTACCGTATTTGACAATATGCTGAACATTGCCAGAACAGATTCTTCCAATATTCTTGCCACATGGATTGCAGATATTGATGCCAACGTGGTAACGCAGTCTGACAAATTCACCTCTGGTGAGGGCTGGGAAATTACAGAAAGAGTCTGGTATGTCTGTACCCAGACCGGTGAAACCATTCTGACAGAGCCTTACGTGGATGCCAGTACCGGACAGCTGATTCTAAGCGCCGTTTCCCCTGTGTACGGTACAGACGGAACCGTTCTTGGTGTTGCCGGTATGGATATTTCCATGTCACATATTTTAAATCTGATGCCACAGTATTCCGTTGGCAAAGAAGGTTTTGTTATGCTTCTTTCCGGAGACGGTCTGATGATTTATCACCCGGACAGCAGTCTGGTACAGAAAAACATTGCAGATATTGATATTTCCGAAAATGTTATCACCGCTGTAAAGAACAAGGACAATTCCTTTTTATCCTACAAAGCCTCCGGTGTTAATAAATACGGCTGCGTTATGCTGGCTGGAGATACCGGCTATATCGTTATCAGCAGTATGACTTCCAGAGAATATTTCTCTAACCTGGTCAGCAGCATAATCACTCTGGTTGTCCTGTTTATTGCCGGAATGACTGCCATCGTACTTGCCATGAGAAAAACGGCTGCCCGGATTACCAAACCTGTTCTTGATTTAAACCAGACAGCCCAGCTGCTGGCAGAAGGAAACTTAGATGTAACCATTGACATCGATTCCAACGATGAAATCGGCGAACTAGCACACTCCATTGGTGCAACGGTAGCCCGCCTGAAAGAATATATTAATTACATTAATGAAATTTCTGCTGTACTGGATGCCATGGCAGCCGGAAAACTTTCCATTCATCTGACCTACGATTATGTCGGTGAATTTCATAAAGTAAAACAGTCCCTGCTTCACATTTCATCCTCCATGAAAGATTTGATGACGGGAATTACCGACAGCGCTTATCAGGTCTCTGCCGGTGCGGAAGAGCTTGCCAAAGCCTCCCAGAGTCTGGCAGAAGGTGCAGGAACCCAGGCTGCGGCGGTTCAGGAACTGGTCGCTGCTACTACCACCGTGGCAGAACAGGTAGAAGAGGGACGCCAGGAAGCAGAAGCTTCCGCTGCACATACCAGTGAGGTAACCAGACTGATGGAAGACAGCAAAAATCAGATGACCCTCATGATGACCGCCATGGAAACCATTCAGGAAACTTCCCAGCAGGTAGTTGGTATTATTGCAACTATTGAAGAAATCGCAGACCAGACCAATCTGCTTTCCTTAAATGCTTCCATAGAAGCAGCCCGTGCCGGAGAAGCAGGCAGAGGATTTGCTGTTGTTGCCAGTGAAATTGGCAGTCTTGCTGACGAAAGTGCCAAAGCCGCCGGTACGACAAGAGAATTAATTGGTCTGTCCATCAACGAAATCCAGAAAGGCAGCCAGCTGGCCCAGGCAGTACTGGATTCCCTTCATACTTCCGTGGAAGCAATTGAACAGGTCAACCAAATGATTCATAAAACTGCTGACAATGCCGTATACCAGACACAGAACATGGAACAAATCCGTATTGGTATTGAGGAAATTTCCAGTGGCATCCAGGATAATTCCGCCATGGCGGAGGAAAGTTCCGCCACATCAGAGGAACTGGCTGCCCAGTCCATGAACCTGAATGATCTCGTGCAGCAGTTTGATTTAACCTGATTAGTTAAAAAGGAGCAGCTGCCCTGAAATCCAGGGCAGCTGCTCCTCTTTTATTTACTGTACACAGGCAGCAATGCCAGGTTCCTGCGTACCTATCCATTCTGTTATTATAACCGGTTTATTCCATTCCTTCCGCAGCAGCAGCCACCACATCAGCCACATCCACAATATCCGGCCCCGCTGCAAAGGCTTCGGTATTATCCGCCACAGCCGTTGGGTCCTCCATGGCTTCTGCACCCTTCTTTTCTTCATCCCAAAGAGATTCATACTCTTCTTTTTCCTTCTTCTTTGCCAGGGCACCTATATTTTTCGCCGCCTGATACATTTCCGGACTGTAATCTAACAATTTCTTTTCATCTGCCGGAGGTACAATGCCACCTTTCATAATGCGTCTGGCTACTTCCATGATTTTTCCCAGATCTTCGGTATACTCTGCCATGGCTTCACCCTGCTGCTCAGCAGAAACCATATTGGAGACCGCCGCCCATTGTTCTGTAAGCTTTTCCATATAATCTCTATATTCGTTCTGTTTTTCTTCCACGGCTTTCCTCGTAAGCTCCAGCACTGCTGCTTCTTCTGCGTAAATATTCTTCCCATCCGGAGTCATATTAATTTTTGCCTCCAGTTCCTGCTTCTGTTTTGCCAGTGCTGTCTGCTGTTCCCGGTACGCCTTAATCTGCGCACTGTAACACTGCCTTGCCTCTGAAATTTTCATAACATCACATCCCTGTTTTAATTCCTTTTATTGGTATCTGTCTGTTTCATCGGCATATTTTCCAACAAAATTTACAGGCAGTCCGGATATGCTTAAAATGTCCCGTAAAAAACAATCTCGTCCAATGCTTTTCTGGCTTTTTCATGCCGGTCTGGAGAAGCCTTTTCCGTATCCGCATATCCAAGCGCAATGATTGCCACAGGCTCCAGCTGCTCTGGAATATGAAACTCTGCCCTGATTACCTCCGGGTCAAAATACGTCAGCCAGCAGGAGCTAAGCCCTAAATCCTCTGCTTCCAGCACAATATGGTCTGCCACAATTGTCGCATCCACACTCACCATATCCTTTTTGTCAAATGGACGTACAAAAACACTGGAATGGTCACCGCATACGATAAGTGCCAGCGGTGCTCCATGAAAATTCACCCCTTTGGACAGTTTTTCCAACCCTTCACTGCTGTTTATCACCAGTATTCTCTGTGATTGTGCATTCGCTGCCGTAGGTGCCACACGGGCTGCCTCCAGAAGTTTTTCCAGCTTTTCTTTTTCTACTGCTTCTTTTTTATATTTTCTTACAGAACAACGCTGCTTTGCTAATGTTAAAAAATCCATTTTCTCTTCCTCTTTCCTTTTTTTCTTTTTCTGAGTTACGTTTACTCATTACTTTTCCGGCACCAGTATATAAAACTTTTTTTCTTTGCTCTTGCATTACTTAATTAAGTACGCTATAATAGTAACACATAATTTCTTTTTAGCAAGTACGCACTATTTTGTAATATACTACCTAAAAAGATACTATTGGATGTTAAGGAGGCAGCAGCGTGAAACTTTTTCAGGAATTACATTGCCCTGTAGAGGCTACCCTGCAATTAATTGGCGGAAAATACAAATCACTTATTTTATGGCACCTCATTGATACTACCCTTCGATTTAGTGAACTAAGCCGGCTGATTCCTTCTGCTACTCCGAAAATGCTGACACAGCAGTTAAGAGAACTGGAAAATGACGGACTGCTTCACCGGACCATCTATCCTGTTGTCCCACCAAAAGTAGAATATTCGCTGACAGAATTTGGAGAAAGTATTATTCCTGTACTGGAAGCCATGTGTAACTGGGGAACGGATTATCTGGAACGAATGCTTCCGGAAACTCCGGTCTGTACCGGCAGAAAATGCGCAGATTAATTTTTTTTGATATCATATTTTCCATCTACAAAAAACCAGAGCAGGTGTCCCTTACATGGGACACCTGCTCTGGTTTTATACCAATATGAATGTTATAAACACTTCTTCCTGTCCTGTCTTTCTTACCAGACACGGTCAGAAACCGTAATCCTTATTTCTTCTGGTTTCGTTCCGGTAAGCGCCACACTTCTGGCATCCGGCGCATGACCACCCACATACAGAACAGCTTCTCCTCTGGAAAGCCGCAATACACCCTCTTCATCAAACAGGGCAAACGCTTCCGATGGAAGTTTCATTGTCACCGTCTTACTTTCCCCGGCCTTTAAAAATACCTTCCGTACTCCCTTTAACTGGGCGTTTGGCGTATGTTCCCGGCTGACCTTAACATAAATCTGTACTGTTTCCGCACCGTCCATCTTTCCGGTATTGGTTACTGTCGTGGTAACGGTAATACCGTTCTCATCCAGAACTGTTTTATCCACCTTTACATCACTGTAAGAAAACGTAGTATAGGACAAGCCGTATCCGAACGGATACAGAGCCTCCGTCTGCATATAGCGGTAGGTTCTTCCTTTCATACTGTAATCCGTAAATGCAGGAAGTTCTTCCAGGGAACGATAAAACGTCACCGGCAGCCTGCCTTCCGGATTTTTCTCGCCAAACAGAATATCCGCAATGGCTCTGCCGCCCTGCGCTCCCGGATACCAGCCCTGGATAATTGCCGGAATATGTTTGTCTGCCCAGTTGACTGCCAATGCGGAACCGGATAACAGCACCAGTACCACCGGCTTGCCACAGGCATAAATCTCCTCCAGAATCTGCTGCTGTAAGCCTGGAAGGTTTGCTCATGTGAGATAAAGAAGTAAAAGAAGTGTAAAAAATTTTGCCGTTCCCTATCCGGCTGACTGCCGGACGGGTCGGGCTTTAGTCGGGCAACTCTACCTTGCCGACAAAAGAGTAATAGATTTCGATTTCCTGTCT
>JAGBBW010000124.1 GCA_017938285.1 Lachnospiraceae bacterium | reverse complement strand
TCAAAGGGCATTCTTACTGATGAATCAGTAAGAATGCCGCAGATTTTGCAATATTTGTCAAGTGTTAATTTAAAAATATCAAGAAGGTATCAGAAATAAAAATATCTTTTTGAAAAATAATATCTTAAGTTACTGACATTGCGTGTGAACAGTAACCGGTCAGTCGCTGCGTTGAAAGAAAAAAAATAAAAACTCTTGAAAATCCATGATAAATATGATAATATAACAATAGAACATACGTTCTTTAAACTGCCGTATGGTTTAAGAAGGAGAAATTGTATATGGGTATAGAAAGATTTGATGTAAATGAAGACTGGGCCCACACGGGGATAATGAAAGCAGGGGATTTTTACTTTTTAAGTTATTGTGTTGGAAACATAGGACAACCGGTAGAAGCGCAGATCAATGGTGCAATTGACCATATGGAGCAGAGACTCGCCTTAGTGGGACTGAGTCTGGAACATGTTGTCCAGATGGATTGTCTGTTCCGGGATGTCTGGAATATTCCTATTATGGAAAAGGTAATAAAAGAACGTTTTCATGGAAAATACCCGGTAAGAAAATCCATTCAGACAAATTTTGCGCATCATGGTGGTGAGAATGGCTTACAGTTTCAATTGGATGGAATTGCTTACGCAGGTAAATAAGAAAACGCTTTTATGGGGAATGCCTTAGATGATGAGTGAGGTGGCGGTATGGATTATAAAAATGGAAAAGCAGCACAGCAGATCATAGCAGCACAGAAGGAAGATGGTACCTGGGGAAATGAGTTTCATTCGCTTGCGGTACCGAACAATAAAAAACCGCTGACCACGGAGCAGGCACTGCGTCGTTTAAAACTGTTAGGGTTTACTATCCAGGATGAACCTGTCAGAAAAGCCGTGGATTGTATGGTATCCTGCTTAAATGGAGAAAGAAGAATTGATAATTACAGTGAAAAATCCAGAGACTGGGACCAGTTTACGAAACTGATGTTAGCCACATGGGTAAAAATATTTGAACCGGAAAATAAAGCTGCTTTAGTGTGTGCCAGATATTGGGTAACCAGGATAGAAACAGAATTTGCAGAGGGTAAGTATGAAAAAGATACCGGGGAAGTAGATTTTGTTACATTTTATGAGATGAATTTACTACAGGGACTTTTGAGGGAAGAAACAGAAGACCGTATGCTGGATTATGTGATTCATCACGAAAAAGGTATTTATTACATTTACGGAAAGCGGATTAGTGAGTTGCCAAAAGAATTTCAGTCAGTGGAAGCGAGTCGCTATATAGAAGCGATTGATATTTTGTCAGGGTACAGACTGGCGAAAGAAAAACTTAACTTTGTAGTAGAATGGCTGGAAGATAATAAGGATGGCAACGGTCAATGGGATTTGGGAACAAAGGCGAAGGATAATCTGTATTTTCCACTTTCCGATTCCTGGAGAAGTGCTGAGTGCAGAAAAGCAGATTGTACAGCAAAGATAACTGCCATTCTGAATAAATTAAAAGGCTGATAACTGCTGGTGTCAGAAAAACAAATAAGCATCGTCCCTATCTTTCAAAGAGATGCAGGCAATGCTTATTTGTCTGACAGTTTTCTATTTTTTTATCAATAAGTGATATAGTGTTGGATCCACATGCAGAAAATCCAGTGTTGGTTTCAATTCTGCCAGATTTTTCTGCAAGGTTTCTTCGGATGGCTTCTGCTTTCGGACTGCCCGCAGAAGAATATTTTTCGGTGTGTGTTCCATGTCAATGAATTCTAAAATCTGCGTCTGGTATCCGGCTGCTTCCAACAGGTTGCCCCGGATGGCATCAGTGAACAGGGCAGCGGTCCGTTCTTTTATCAGGCCATATTTTAAAAGAGGAGCGAGGTTTTCGTTTGTTATTTGTTTATTTAATTCATGCTGGCAGCAGGGAACACTTAGGATTACCGAAGCGTTCCAGAAAGTGGCCTTTGCCAGGGCATAGTCTGTGGCAGTATCACAGGCATGCAAAGTGACTACCATGTCAACCTGGTTCATGCCTTCATAGTCTGCAATGTCACCATGCAGAAAGGTGAGTTCTTCGTAACCCAGTTTTTCTGCCAGACGGTTACAGTTCGTAATGACATCCTTTTTTAAATCCAGCCCGATGATTTTAACATTCCGGCCATGCAGCACTTTCAGGAAATGGTAAATGGCAAAGGTCAGATAGGACTTGCCACAGCCAAAATCCAGAATGGTAATGGTGCGGTTAGCTGGTAAAGCGGGAAGAATGTCCTGGATAAATTCCAGAAACCGGTTAATCTGACGGAATTTATCATATTTTGCCTTGGTAACGGCACCATCTTTTGTCATAACCCCAAGTTCTACAAGAAATGGCACCGGAGTGCCTTCGTTTAAAATATAATTCTTTGTGCGGTTATGGGAAAGTGGAAGTTTTGGAAGCTGTGCGTTTTTAGTTTTCTTTCTTAAGACAGAAACAGCTCCTTTTTTGCTGACCAGAATCTGCACTTCTTCCTCCGGTGTCTTAAGCAGTGCCTGACGGAAACGTTTTTCAAAATAAAGAGGAAAAAGTTTCTGCAGTTCATCCAGAGTAACATTTTTATGAAATGCCTGGGTTTTTGTAAATTCTTCGATCTGGAAAAGAGAGGTTCCTTTTAATTCCAGGGGACGGATTTTGACTTTAGTCAGGGTTTCTTCTTTCACAGGGTTGCTGATGGTCAGTTCTGTAAGGGAAGAGGTAAGTAAATTCTGTAATTCTGTGATTTTATTCTGCTCCATATATTCCTCCAAAAAGTAAGTACAAAGTCTTTTGAACTTTCCTATATAATGAAAAAAGCCTCCCATAGTAACCGGAGGCCTCTTTTTATGGATGTGGCATTACCAGTGCAGAAAGTAGTTCTTCTCCGGTAATCCTATAGCCGATATGATTTTCTATAAAATCAAAATAACCATCGGAGCCGTTTTTCTTTTCAAGAAATTCAATGGATTCTTTTATGCGTAATAAACACATGACTGGTTCTTTGAAATAACTGTGAAGTTCATCAAGGTTTTTCAGATCCAGCATATGTTCCGCTTCCATCTTTTCTTTAATTTCCGGATTGGTAAAAGGATCAAATGCCATAAGAATGGCATATTCCAGCCGTTCGTTATTTTCATCACGGAATTTGTCAGTGTCATAGGAGGCAGCGGTGTAATAGCCTTTAATTTTAAATAAGGTCAATGTAATCGCCTCTTTAAGACGTCTGCTGTTAGCTGCTGGATATTTACGGCGTATTTTTAAAGCATTTCCTTCCATTGCCAGAAGCATCAGGAGATAGTCTTCTTCCGTTCCGGACTTGATTTTTCCAAATTCTTTTTCCATTTCACTATAAATTTTTTCAAATTGATACTGCTGCATTTGTTTTACCTCAACACTTGGATTGGTATAATAACAGGGCAGTCCCGGAGGTTTGAAGTGTTCCTGCGGGAAACGGAAAGCCCTGATTTATTTTATATCATACAATAGCATAAAGTCAACAAAAATTACCTAAAAAAATGAAAGGTTTGAAGGTGGTGTTTATGGACAAAAGGAAAAGCTTGCTAAGTTTTTCAGAAAAAGCTATAATTAGGATAAAACAGGGCCCGGAAAGGGTATGACATACTGCTGCTGTGACAGTATGGAGAATGTGTGGAAAGTATGGGGAGGGAAACAGGAATGATATATGGTAAAAAAATTGCGGCTGTCTGTATTGCCAGAATACAGGATGGAGCTACAAATGAATATATTACAGCGTTAAACCGGGCAGTGCAGAAAATTGGATATGGTCTGTTTGTGTATAATACCTGCTCTGTAGTGGGGGAAGAAGATATGGCCAGGAATCCTCAGATGGCAGTCTATGACATTATGGATTATGAAATACTTGATGTTGTGATTGTGTTCGAAGAGGTAATGCGGAACAGAACCGTATCCGATGAACTGGTCCGGCGTGCAGAATCCCATGGGATTCCTGTAATTATAATAGGAGAACGGAAAGAAGGCTGCATCAATTTGCAGTACGACCATAAAAATGAGTTTGCAGGGGTGGTCCGGCATATGATTCAGGACCATCATTTAAAAAAACTGCATTTAATGGCAGGAATAAAGGGAAATGTGTTTTCGGAATACCGCCTGAATTCTTTTCGGGAAGTGTTGGAAGAAAATGGTATAGTGTTTCGGGAGGATATGGTAAGTTATGGGGATTTTAATTCTGTTATAGCAGAAGCGGAAATGGAAAAACTGATTCTTTCCGGAAAGCTTCCGGAAGCAGTGCTTTGTGCCAATGACCGTATGGCAATTGCGGTATGTGATGTTTTAAGCAGACATGGTATACGGGTGCCGGAGGATGTGGCAGTTACCGGTTTTGATGGTATTACAGAAATAGCAATTACATCGCCAAGAATTACATCCGTAATTTGTGCTGCGGAAGATCTGGCTGCAAAAACAGCAGAAATTTTGCGGCAGATGGATGGGATGATTGGAAAAACAGAGACATTTCTTGTGCCAACACGGCTGTGTGTGGCAGAATCCTGTGGCTGCAAGGGAGAAAAGACACAGAATATTTCGGGTTTTTTGAATGCAGCATTTGATAACCTGTATCGTTTTCAGGAAGAAGAATTAGTATTATCCCAGGTGACAGCCCGGATGCTGCGTTGTGAAACGACGGCGCAGGTGGCGGAACAAATGCGGCATGAAATTCTTTATGATATGTGCTGCATTGTGGAACTGGACTGTGTGGATGAAAAGGTAAACCCGGCAGAATGTGGGCGGGAGCATAGGGAAAAAGACAGGGAAATGCTTGTACTATTTGACAGTGACAGTAAAGAAAATTTTGTTCCGTACCAGTTTGGCTTAAAGGAGATTACGCCGCATCTGGATTATATGCTGGCACATGGCAGGGCATTGATTTTTACAGCATTGTATCATGCGGATGTGCCGCTTGGATATGTCTGTTTTTTCTTTAGTGAACTGAATGAGGGAAATTATATGAAAATTCCCCAGACGGTGAATGCATTAAACAATGGAATTGGCGGATTCCGGAATCTGCGTTACAGGCAGTTTCTGATGAGTCGGATTGAGTCCATGTATCAGACGGATACCCTGACCGGTCTGTATAACCGCCGGGGGTTTGAAACTGAATATCAGAAGCTTCTCGAAAACAGAAAAGAGAATGGTCCATTAACCATTGTACTGGCGGATCTGGACCGGTTAAAATATATTAATGATACCTTTGGACATAAAGAAGGTGATTTCGCTATTTATGCTGTGGCACAGGCATTGGTAAAGGTATGTCCGGAGGGAGCATTATTTACCCGGTTTGGTGGTGATGAGATGCTGGGCGTATGTTGTGGAGCATTGGAACCAGAGGTGTTAAAAGAACGTTTTATACAATATTTTAAGGAATTTAATGCAAAATCGGGAAAAGAATATAAAGTAGAGGCAAGTGTGGGCATATATGTGACAGGGGAGCAGGAAACATTGAATTTTGAAGGACTGATAGAAAAGTCAGATGGTCTGATGTATGCTGAAAAACAGAGGCGCAGGAGAGAAGCGGCTGGCAGCTCCGGAAGATGATTTGTTTGATAAAAGGAAAAACAGGAAAAAAGAAGAAAGAATATTCAGGAAAAGGTATAAAAGAAAGTGTTTTGAAATATGCTGTAACAAAGAGAAAAAAGAAAAATGCCAATTTTTTAACAAAAAGGTATTGACAAGAACGTAATCATAGAATAGAATAAGCTCAATTATTTTAGTTAAAAATTTTTAAGTAAAATAATTGAAACATTTGTAACAGAAATGTAACAATTAAAAAAGCAAAGTAAAAAAAGGAGAACAAAACAATGACATTTGATAAGGTAAAAGAAATTATCGTGGACACTTTAAGCTGTGAGGAAGATAAGGTAACATTAGAGGCATCCTTAAGTGATGATTTAGGTGCAGATTCCTTAGACGCTGTAGAATTAAACATGGCTCTGGAAGAAGCATTTGATATCAGTATTCCGGATGAAGAACTTGCTAACTTCAAGACAGTAAACGATATCGTTGCATACATCGAAAACAACAAGTAATCTGTTTAGAAATACAGTTACTTTTTACAGTAACATGATATAACGGTGCAGCCTGCTTTATAACAGCCTGCACCGTTCCTGTGAAGAAGCAGGAAAAGAATGCGGCGGCACGAAAGAGAAAGAGCGGGCGCATGCAGCAGAAGAAAAGAGGTAGACGGATGGATGCAGTACAGATTATAGCTACAGGAAAGGCTTTGCCCAAAAAACTGGTAACCAACGATGATATGAGTAAAATTGTGGATACCAGTGATGAATGGATTTCCACCAGAACAGGAATCAGACAGAGACATTTCTGTGATGGAGAAAAAAACTGGGAGCTGGCCTGTCAGGCAGCGAAACATGCCCTGGAAAAGGGTGGGATTGAAAAAGAACAGATTGGCGCGGTCATTGTCGGAACCGCTACGCCGGATTACATCATGCCGTCCATGGCTTGTATTATCCAGGAAGAATTAGGTCTTCCGGAAGATATTCCGGCATTTGATATTAATGCAGCCTGTTCCGGATTTATTTATGCACTGAGGGTTGCGGGATCCCTGCTTCAGGAGGAAGCCAGACCGTATGCGCTGGTGCTTGGAAGTGAGCAGCTTTCTACCAGGACGGATATGACGGACCGGAGTACCTGTGTACTTTTTGGTGACGGAGCCGGAGCGGTAATAATTAAAAGAAATACAGAAAAGAAATTTTATGGTGTCTGGGGTACGGTAGGAAACAGAGCGTCCCTTGGATGTCCGGGACATGTGATGGGAGACCCATATATTTATATGGATGGTCAGACGGTGTTCCGTTTTGCAACCCAGTATATGTCCAATGCAGTAAAACAGGTTTTGGAAAAAGCAGAGCTTACGCTGGAAGATGTGGATTATGTAGTCTGCCATCAGGCAAACGAGCGTATTATTGAATATGTACGCAAACAGTTCAAGGCTCCGGCGGAAAAGTTCTTTAAAAATATAGGAAAGTATGGAAATACATCGGCAGCAAGTATTCCGATTGCCCTGACAGAAATGGATGAGCAGGGACTGCTTGAGCCAGGAAAAAAGGTAGTTATCGTAGGATTTGGTGCAGGATTCACATGGGGAAGCATGCTGCTGGAATTTTAGGAAACAGTGATTATTACGGCAGCTGCATGAATTTGCAACAGAAAACATCATACTCTGATTGTTAAGAAACCAGAATGGAGGATTACATGAGAATCGATAAGAAATTAGGAATCCGCTATCCGCTCATCCAGGGTGGTATGGCAAACATTGCAACAGGAGAATTTGCAGCGGCAGTTTCCAACGCAGGGGCGCTCGGTCTGATTGGCGCAGGCGGCATGAGCGTAGAGCAGCTGGAAGAGCAGATTGCGGTCTGCAGAAAGCTGACAGACAAGCCGTTTGGTGTAAATCTTATGCTGATGAACCCACAGGCTCCACAGATGGCAGAGTTGTTAGCAGAGGAAAAGATTGCAGTAATTACAACAGGTGCAGGTAATCCTGCGGCATACATACCAAAGTGGAAGGAAAACGGCAGTCTGGTTATGCCGGTTATGACAAGTACACTGATTGCAAAGAGACTTGAGGCGGCCGGAGCTGACTATATCATTGCAGAAGGTACAGAGAGCGGTGGTCATGTTGGTGAAATGACTACCATGGCAATGATTCCGCAGATGGTGGATGCACTGAACATTCCGGTAATTGCAGCCGGTGGTATTGCAGACGGCAGACAGGTGCTGGCAGCATTTGCACTGGGAGCCAGCGGCGTACAGGTAGGCACCTGCTTACTTGCCAGCAAGGAATGTCCAATTCACGAAAACTACAAGGATGCGGTGTTAAAGGCAAAGGACAATGACACGGTAGTTACCGGACGGATTGGTGGTACACCGGTTCGTATTTTAAAGAATCAGATGGCAAGGGAATATGTAAAGCGTGAAAAGGAAGGCGCTGACAAGATGGAGCTGGAAAGTTATACCTTAGGTTCCTTACGCAGGGCAGTATTTGAAGGAGATATAAAGACCGGTTCCCTGATGGCAGGTCAGGTGGCAGGCCAGTTAAAGGAAATCCGCACGCTGGAAGAAATTTTTGAGGATATGTTTGCAGGAGCCAGAAGAACCTATGAAGAACTTGGAACAATGAAATAATTGTTTCCCATGAGGTCCAAAAGAGAATACAGGGGTAACTGTACAGCTATGGGAATGGTTACATGCAGGAATGGACTGCAGAGTATTTTTTGGACAGCATGTGTCTCGGAATGGGGGATAAAATGGTTAAAATTTCAGGTAAGGAACTGGAGGTTCCGATTATTCAGGGCGGCATGGGCATTGGTGTTTCTCTTGGACGTCTGGCAGGAAATGTGGCTTTATGTGGTGGTATGGGTGTCATCAGTATGGCAAATCCGGGTTATAAGGAACCGGATTTTATGAAAAAACCGCTGGAAGCCAACATCCGGGCATTGAAACAGGAGATCCGGCGGGCTTATGAGATTGCAAAGGGCAGAGGAATGATTGCCATTAATGCCATGGTGGCGGTAAACCATTATGAAGAACTGGTGAAAGCTGCTGTGGAGGAAGGTGTGGATGCAATTATTTCCGGAGCAGGGCTTCCGCTGAATCTGGCTAAACTGACCAAGGGGACGAAAACGGCGGCAGCGCCGATTGTGTCCAGTGGAAAGGCAGCAGAACTCCTTTGCAGAAGCTGGGATAAACGGGAAGGCACGATACCGGATTTCTTTGTCATCGAAGGGCCGATGGCAGGAGGTCATCTTGGGTTTTCCATGGAGGAATTGCAGAAGGACAGTAAAAAAAATGTCTGCGATATTCTTCCGGAAGTGCTGGAGGCAGTCCGGCCTTACGAAGAAAAATACAAAAGAAAAATTCCGGTTTTTGTCGGAGGCGGGATTTTTGACGGACGGGATGCAGCCAGGGCAGAACGTCTTGGTGCCAGCGGAGTCCAGATTGGTACACGGTTTATTACGACAGAAGAGTGTGATGCCAGTGATGGTTTTAAACAGGTATTTCTGGAAGCGGAAGAAGAGGACGCCGTTCTGATCCAGAGTCCGGTAGGAATGCCGGCAAGGGCAGTCAACACGCCGTTTTTGAAACGGCTGAAGGAAGGAATTCCATATCCTCCGTTAATCTGTAACCGCTGTCTGAAAGCCTGTCCGGGCGGATCGAAGACCATTTACTGTATCAGCCGGGCATTGATTGAAGCAGTAAAAGGTAATATAGAAGAAGGTCTGGTGTTTTGTGGAAGTAACATCGGACGGATAAAACAGATGACCACAGTGAAAGAGCTGATGGAGAAAATAAAAAAAGAGTGGGCAGACGCAGGAAAAGAAGCCACAGAGTAATTTTGGGATAAAATGGAGGATACAATGAAAATAGCTTTTTTATATGCAGGACAGGGCAGCCAGAAAACAGGTATGGGCAGGGATTTATATGAAACCCGCCCGGAATTTGCCGAAGTTTTAGATGCTGTGGCACTGGATTTTGATGTAAAGGATTTAATGTTTAATGGTCCGGAGGAGCAGTTATCCCAGACCAGATACACCCAGCCTTGTATGGCAGCATTTGCAGCTGGTGTAACTGCAATTTTAAAGAAGGAAGGCATTACGGCGGATTATGTAGCCGGTCTGAGTCTGGGCGAATACAGCGCCCTGCATTCCGCAGGTGTGTTTGACGCAAAGACACTGGTAGAGCTGGTGGCATTCCGCGGCAAGGCGATGGAAGACGCTGCAAAGGGCATTGAATGCAGGATGAGTGCTGTGATGGGTCTGGAAAGCAGGGCATTACAGGAAATCTGCGACAAGGTCTGTACAGAGACCGGCAAGTACGTAACTGTTTCCAATTTCAACTGCACCGGACAGTATGTGGTGTGCGGTGAGGAAGAGGCAGTGGCAGCAGCGGAAGGTCTGGCGAAAGAAGCAGGTGCAAAGCGCTGCATGCCGTTAAAGGTAAGTGGTCCGTTCCATACAAAGTTCATGCAGCCGGCAGGAGAAGCATTAAAGCAGAAGTTTACAGAAATCTCCTTTGGTGAAATGCAGGTTCCGGTTATTTTCAATACCGTGGCAAATGAGCTTCCGGCCGGTACCACCATTCAGGAGCTGTTAGTTGCGCAGGTACAGAGCAGTATTTATATGGAAGATACCATTAAGCTGTTAGAAGCAAAGGGCGTGGATACGATTGTGGAAATCGGTCCGGGCAAGGTGCTGAGCGGTTTTGTAAAGAGAACGGCTTCCGGTATGACATCCTATACAATTGAAGATGTGGACAGCCTGAATGCAGCGCTGGAAGCACTTCGTAAGTAAAAAATATGAAATGAGGATAACAATGAATTTAACAGGTAGAAGCGCTCTGGTTACCGGAGCGGGACGAGGAATCGGCAGAGCCATTGCGGTAGCGCTGGCTAAGGCTGGTGCAGATGTGGCAATCAACTATGCAGGCAATGAAGCTGCGGCAAAGGAGACAGAGACTCTTTGTGCAGAATGTGGTGTAAAGACTCTGGTAATTAAGGCAGATGTATCCAATGCAGAAGACTGCAGGGCAATGATTGACCAGGTAAAGGATACCTTTGGCAAGATTGATATATTAGTAAATAATGCAGGTATTACAAAGGATAAGCTGATGATTGGTATGAGCGAGGCAGACTTTATGGATGTCATTAATACCAACTTAAAGGGTTCCTTCCTCTGCATGCAGATGGTTTCCAAGCTTATGATTAAGCAGAGATACGGAAGAATCATTAACTTAAGCAGTGTAGTGGGACTTCATGGAAATGCAGGTCAGGTAAATTATGCAGCCAGCAAGGCGGGCGTTATTGGTATGACAAAGTCCGCAGCAAAGGAACTGGCTTCCAGAAATATTACAGTAAATGCAGTGGCTCCGGGGATGATTGATACTGATATGACAGCGGTGATTTCCGATAAGGCAAAGGAAGCAATGCTTTCCAGTATTCCGGCAGGACGTGCCGGAAAGCCGGAAGATGTGGCAAATGTAGTTGCTTTCCTTGCAAGTGAGGAAGCTGCTTATATGACCGGCCAGGTCGTTAGTGTAGATGGAGGAATGGGCGTATGAGAAGAGTAGTAATTACAGGACTTGGTGCAGTGACACCGATTGGAAATACAGTACCGGAAACATGGGAAAGTGTAAAGGCAGGAAAGTGCGGTATCGCACCAATTACTTACTATGACACAACAGACCGTAAGGTAAAGGTAGCCGGTGAAGTGAAGAATCTGAATATGGAGCAGTTCCTGGATAAGAAGGAACTTCGTAAGATGGATAAGTTCTGTGCGTTTGCCCTGATTGCAGCAAGAGAGGCAGTACAGGATGCAGCCATTTCCTTTGAGGCAGATTCTGACCGTTGTGGCGCAATTATCTCCAGTGGTATTGGCGGACTGGAAACGATTGCTGATGGACAGGATGTGGGAAGAGCCAAGGGCTTTGACCGTGTTTCTCCATATTTCATCCCAGGATGTATCGGCAATATGGCAGCAGGAAGAGTTGCGATTGAACATGGTCTTCATGGTATGTGTAACAGTGTGGTTACTGCCTGTGCCGGCGGTACCAATGCGGTGGGTGACGGTTTCCGTCTGATTCGTGACGGATATGCAGAGGTTATGCTCTGCGGCGGCTCCGAGGCAAGCATTACAGAGCTTGGTATTGGTGCCTTCACTTCCTTAAGTGCATTATCCAGAACAGAAGATCCAATGAGAGCCTCCATTCCGTTCGATAAGGAAAGAAACGGTTTTGTTATGGGTGAGGGTGCAGGTGTTCTTGTGCTGGAAGAGTTGGAACATGCCCTTGCAAGAGGTGCAAAGATTTATGGTGAAGTAATTGGTTATGGTGCAAACTGCGACGCCCACCACATTACAGCTCCGTTAGAAGATGGCAGCGGTGCAGCAAAGTGTATGCAGCTTGCCATGAAGGATGGTAATGTAGACCCATCCCAGATTCAGTACATCAATGCCCATGGTACTTCCACACCTTTAAACGATAAGGGTGAGACTAGAGCTGTGAAGCTTGCTTTCGGTGATAATGCAAAGAATGTGATGATGAGCTCCACAAAGTCCATGACCGGACATCTGCTGGGTGCCAGCGGTGCGGTCGAGGCGATTATCACCACACTGGCAGTTCAGAACGATTTCGCTCCGGCAACCATTAATTATCAGCAGCCGGATGAAGAATGCGATCTGGATATCGTACCAAATGAAGGAAGAAACGTGAAAATCGAATACGCCATGTCCAATTCCCTTGGATTTGGTGGTCATAATGCAAGTATCATTATTAAGAAGTATAAATAAGCCGATGGAGGTTATCATGGAATTAAATTCAAATGAGATCCAGCAGATTCTTCCTCACCGTTATCCGTTTCTGCTGGTAGATAAAATTGTAGATATGGAACCAGGAAAATCTGCAAAAGGTATTAAGTGTGTGTCTGCCAATGAAATGCAGTTTATGGGACATTTTCCGCAGCTTCATGTTATGCCGGGTGTGCTGATTATTGAAGCTCTTGCCCAGACTGGTGCGGTGGCACTGCTCAGCGAAGAAGAAAACAAAGGAAAAATTGCATTTTTCGGTGGTATTAAAAATGCAAGATTCCGTAAGCAGGTGGTACCGGGAGACGTACTGGAGCTTTCCTGTGAAATCATTTCCAGAAGAGGACCGGTTGGTGTCGGCAAGGCAACAGCAACTGTGGACGGAAAAGTGGCAGTCACTGCCGAACTGACCTTTGCAATTCAGTAAGTTTTTGTGATGGTTTAGAAATGGTGGGAATATAAATGGTAGAGGAAGCGTTTATTCAGGTGTATACAAAGTTCAAATTGCATTTTTACAGGTCCTTATTTGAGAAGATTCAGAGCAGGGAAACATCTTTGACGACGGTGGAGACCTATTGTATTGAAATTATTCATGCAATGGGGACGCCGACCATAGGAGAATTTGCTTCCTTTATTCAGATTTCCTCACCAAATGCGGCTTACAAGGTAAATTCGCTGATAAAAAAAGGATACCTTAAAAAAGTGCAGTCGGAGGATGATAAGAGAGAATATTATCTGGAAGTTACAGATAAATATTACAATTATTATAATATAAATGCAATATATATTAAAAAGGTTGCAGCACGGATGAAGGAACGTTTCACAGAAGAGGAAATGAATTTGATTGACCGTCTTCTGTTGATTATGTCCAACGAGCTGATGCCGGAGGTAGAAAATATTAAATCAGAATTAATTTCCGCAGAGGAATAGAGGTAGGTGAACCGGATGTTTGGAATTGGCAAGAAAACAGTAAAAAAGGATTACACAGAGAAGGTAAAGAAGATGCATGTGACCTGTCCAAAATGTAAACAGGTCTTTGATGGTGCAGCAGCGCTGGAGACGCTTTATATTTGTCCGGAATGCGGTGCGTATATGAACGTCAGCGCAAAGGCACGTATTACCATGCTGGTGGATGAGGGCACCTTTGAGCCATGGTTTAAAAAGCCAAAGGATGAAAATCCATTGCAGTTAGAGGGGTATGAGGAAAAACTGGAAGCTGCAAGAAAGAAAAGTGGTGCTTCTGAAGCGGTAACGATTGGTAAAGCAAAGATTCAGGGTGAGGACGTAGTTCTTGGTGTCTGTGATCCTAGCTTTATGATTGGTAGTATGGGTCATGAAATGGGTGAGCGTATTACTGCGGCATTCGAACGCGCGATTGAAGAAAAGCTGTCGGTTGTTTTGTACTGCTGTTCCGGTGGTGCAAGAATGCAGGAAGCAATTATTTCCCTGATGCAGATGGAAAAGACGGCAGCGGCAGTAAAGCTTCATTCGGAAGCAGGTCTGTTCTACTGTTCCGTTTTAACAGACCCGACCATGGGCGGTGTTACTGCAAGCTTTGCAACTCTGGGTGATATTATCCTGGCAGAGCCGGGGGCCCGTGTTGGATTTGCCGGTCCAAGAGTTATCCAGCAGACCATCGGACAGACCCTGCCGGATGGTTTCCAGACACCGGAATTCTTACTGGCGCATGGTATGATTGACGGTATTTTAGAGCGTAAAGATGCCAGAGAAACATTGGCATATCTGTTAAAAATACACAGACTGGACAAAACAGCGGGAAAGAAACTGGAAGTGAGCTGGGAAGTTCCTCCGGTTCCGGGAACAACCGAAGAAGAAAAGTCTGCCTGGGAAAAAGTAAAGATGTGCCGCAGTACCGAACGTGCGACTGCCATGGATTATATTGAGCATATTTTTGAAAATTTCTATGAACTGCATGGAGACCGCTGTTTCCGTGATGACCGTGCACTGGTTGGAGGTCTGGCAATGTTTGAAAAAATGCCGGTGACGATACTGGCGGACCTGCGTGGTACAGACTTTACAGACCGTATTGAGAGAAACTTTGGTATGCCAATGCCGGATGGTTACCGTAAGGCTGTCCGTCTGATGAAGCAGGCAGAAAAGTTTGGCAGACCGGTAGTGACATTTATTAATACATCCGGTGCGTTCTGCGGTGTGGATGCAGAAGAACGTGGTCAGGGTGAAGCAATCGCAAGAAGTATTATGGAAATGTCTGCGCTGAAAGTTCCAGTGCTTTGTATTCTGATCGGGGAAGGCGGAAGCGGCGGTGCCCTGGCGACCGCTGTCGGTAATGAAGTATGGATGCTGGAAAATTCCACGTATGCAATCCTTTCTCCGGAAGGCTATTCCTCCATTCTGTGGAAAACAGAGCAGAGAGCAGAAGAAGCAGCTTCCGTAATGAAGCTGACTGCCCAGGAACTTTATAAGCTGGAAGTGATTGACCGTATTTTACCGGAGTTTGGCGGAGCAACCAGTGAAAATGCGGACGAGATTGCAGATAACATGAAGGAAATCATGAAGGCGTTCTTTAAGAAATACAGCGGAATGAGCGGAAAGGATATTGCGAAGGACCGCTATAACAGATTCCGTAAGTTCTAAGGAAGTACTGATGATGCATAAAAATTGGTCTGAGTGATACAGGATATCAGCAACCTCACGTTGGTGTGCTGCTTATTGGAGAGCAGTATACTGACGTGAGGATTTTTTGCTGTATTGGGTTCATGAAAAAAAGTTAATAGTGTAAGTATACGATAGAATCTGTAGCAAATAATACATAGAGTAAATAAGTGCAATATTTGCACTATCATATTGACAAGGTGCAAATATTGCATTATTATATCTATGGAGGTGCAACTGTGGGCGAATTAAAAGATTTAAGAATTGAAAAAAAGATGACGCAGCAGGAAGTGGCAGATTTAGTTGGTATTTCATTGCGTTCATATAAATCATATGAGAATGATGTAGAAAAGTGTGGTACATTAAAATATAAATATATTATGGAGCAACTGTTAAAAATTAACTTTGTTGATGAAGAACATGGATTATTAACCATTGAGGATATAACCAGAAAATGTACAAGGGTTCTGGAACACTACAATGTGAAATTTTGTTATTTGTTTGGCTCGTATGCCAAGGGGAAAGCGACACCTGTCAGTGATGTGGATCTTCTTGTTTCTACTGACGTGAAAGGTCTTAAATTCTATGGTTTGGTGGAGGAGTTAAGAGTGACACTTCGGAAGCGGGTAGATGTATTAGACATGAACCAACTGAAGGATAACCTGGAATTAACCGAAGAAATTTTTAAGGATGGAATAAAAATATATGGATAATATAAAAAATGATTCTTATTACATTCAGAAAATCAGAACAGATTTAGCGTTTATTGTAGAACACATGCGGGATGTTGATATAGAGGAACTGAACGAAAATGAAATACTGCTGGACTCAATGCTGTTTCGTATGATTCAGATATCCGAAAATGCAAAGAGGCTGTCAGAAGCATATAGGGGAACACATAGTTATATTCCATGGAGTGCACTGGGGGGTATGCGAAATCGTATCGTGCATGATTATGGGAATGTGGACTTGAATGTTGTTTTTGATACTTTAAAAAATGACATTCCGGGATTGTTGGAATTAATAGCAGATTGATGGAATGCATATGAATTTTGTGGTCGCTACGGAGAAATCTGTGGCGGCTTTTTTTATGAAAGTTAAAAAATCTGACCAGTTTATTATAATCTTTAAATTGATTTTAAGAAAAAAGTCTTGACTTATTCTAAATTTTGCGCCATTATATGTGTATATAAATATATATGTGTGAGAGGAGATGGCGTTATGGCTGGAAAGATTTGCCCAAAATGTGGAGAACAGACGTTATGGAATAAAGGGAATAAGTTGGTTTGTTCACGTTGTGAATATACTATTATCATTCCGCCTAATCAGGGAATGGGTGGTAAAGGAAAAAAATGCCCTGTTTGTGGAAAATATACATGGTTTAATGGACGATGTAATAACTGTGGTTCTCATGAGTAAAGCATTGAGAATGTAATTAGGGAATATTGTTCTTTAAATTAAGATATGGAATGTGTAAATAGTGAAGTAGAGAAACTGGAAGGGTATAGCATAACATGTAAGAAAGGGGAGAATGTTAATGAAACAAAATAATGTTTTAACACTGCCTGCTAGTAGTCCAGATAAAACAGAAACATGGGCTGGAAAACAAACTGCACGTGTTACAAAGATTTTTAACCAGCCGGATGGTTCTGTTATTAAAGCAACGAGAAAAATTAACAAAGATGGAAGTGTAACGGATAAAGTAGAACATAGGCACAAGTAATAAGGAATAGTTCCTGGGTCGGCTGAACAGGGATTACTGAAAACGTATATTTATTGAAGTGGTGAAAGTACTCAATTTTACGGAAAACTTTAGCGTTAAGAGCCCCACTGAGTTTATTAAACAAACTCAGTGGGGCTCTTGGGTTTAATGAGTGTCTGATTAGGTGCTTTTGAGACAAGGAATGAGTATTACTAAAAGGAGTAAAAGAAGAATTACTCAAATAAAATTAGCAAGAAGTTGCGAAAATGTGATTAGAAATTGCTGAAAGTGATTGACATATGTACGATTTGGAGATATGATGTTAATATGTTGTTAAGTCATAAGGACAGAATGTGCTTGCGAAAGGAAGAAGCATGAAGATTAGTTATAAAAAACTCTGGATATTACTGATTGAAAAAGAAATATCTCAAGCAACATTTAGAAAAGATTTGAATATTGCTACAGGAACTATGACGAAAATGCGTAAAAATGAAGAAGTTGCACTATCCGTTCTTTTGCGTATATGTGAGTATCTGGATTGCAATATTGGGGATATATGTGACGCCGTGAAGGTTGAAAAAGAATAGTTTATTGTACGAGGGAGAGACGAGAATGGCATATTGTTTACAGTGTGGGAAAGAACTAGAGGAAGGTGCAAAGTATTGCAGTGGGTGTGGAGCAAAAACACTATCTGAAAATGAAAGTGAAAAAGGAAGGAAAATAGTATATGAAGGAGAAGTTCATAAATGTCCGAGTTGTGGAGAAATATTGAACTCTTTTACGTCACATTGTCCTTCCTGTGGATATGAATTGAGAGGAGCAAAAGTAGCTAATTCCGTGAGAGAGTTTTCTCAACAATTATCAAGTACTGATTCTGAAAGTCAGAAGGAAATAATAATACGTAGTTTTCCTATTCCTAATACAAAAGAAGATATTCTTGAATTTATTGTGTTAGCATCTGCAAATATTGAAAGTGATGTAGAGGGTGAAATATCAGTAGCATGGCAGGTGAAATTCGAACAGGCATATCAGAAAGCTGATATGTTATTTAAAAATGAGGCTATATTTGAAAAAATTCAAAAAATATATGATACGACTAATGAAAAAATTATAAAAAACAAAAAAATAAAAAATATGAGAGATGTTCGAAAGAGAATTTCAGCTTTGATGCCTGTTATGCCTAATTTGCTGGTGATTATTGTATGGATGATCAGTATTTTTATCTTAATTCCATTAAGTGGATTGGCCTTTGCTGGAATAGAGAGTACGGGATATAAAATGGTGCTTTTGTTGGATTTAATAATTGGAGTATTTTTAATTCCACCATTTATTAAAAGTAAATCAGAGTTACCAAGAATAGTTACAATTACAGGTTTAACATTATTGTTACTGCTTTTAGTGATATTACATAAAATTAGCGACGGAAGCGGTGGACATGGGATAATTATCTTTGTAGATATCGTTTGTAGTATACTGATTGTTAGAAAAATGCTTAGGAATAAACCGGAAATGACCATGAAGCATGGCAGTACGTCAGTTGTAGTAACCATTGGTGTATTGATAATATTGATTATAACATATTTAGTAAGTGGATTGTTTGTTTCATTAAGAAAAAGTAATACAACAAATAAAGGCGATTCTACAGCTTCATCTGATTCTTCATTGCAGACTGAAAAACAAAATTATTTTGAATGGCCGAATAGTGGTTTGAGCTTGTTATTGCCTAAGTTAGATACAAATAATGGGGAAATACATTTTAATGATGATGAAGAATTTTGGGTGGATATTGAGGGTATTTCACAATCAGAATATGAATGTTATATTGAAGAATGTAAAGAAAAAGGTTTTACAGTAGATGGAACGAAGACAAATATGCAATATGAAGCCTACAATGAAGAAGGGTATTATTTATGTCTGATGTATTTAGATTCTTGGGAAGAATTGGATATACATATAACTGTACCTAGAGCTAGCGAAGAGTTAATTTGGCCATCTATTGGTTTGGCAAAATTAATTCCAAAACCTAATGGGACAAAAGGAAAAATTGAGATTGAAAATCATAGTCAATTATGTGTTTATGTTGGTGAAACAAGTAAAGATGATTATTTGACATATGTTGATGCTTGCATAGAAAAAGGATTTACTATCGATTATAGTAGGAGTGATACTGTATTTAGTGCTGATAATAAAAAAGGAGATTCATTGAGGGTTGAATATGTAGGAAATAATATTATGCGTATTTCTATATATGCAAGTGATGATGATTAAGGGGGTATTTTGTATGAGAATATTTGAGAAAAGTAAAAGAACAGGAGGTTTCATGGATGAAATTCGTTGTGATGAACCATCGTATTTGATTTGGAAGTGGCAACCGGCAGGTTCACAACCTGGGGAGAATGTACGGGAAAACTCTATTCGTTGGGGTTCATCATTAAGAGTAAAAGATGGTGAAGTTGCAGTATTTGTGTACAGGCAGAAGAATGGGGTAATGCAGGATTTTATTGTTGGTCCATTTGATCAGATGATTAAGACAGCAAACTTTCCAGTGCTTGCAAGTATTGTAGGACTTGCCTATGAAGGAGGGACTCCTTTCCAGGCTGAGGTATACTTTGTTAATCTGGCTCGTATCATACAGGTGAAATTTGGTGTGCCATTTTTTGATGTGTATGACCCTAGACATGCAGACTTTGGAGTACCCGTTGCTGTCAGAGGTACAATCAGTTTTAAAATTGATGATTACAGAGAATTCATAAAATTACATAGACTTAGTACCTTTAATCTGGATGACTTTCAGAAACAGATTCGAGATGTGGTTTGTCGATATGTCAAGGATGCAGTGACCAATGCGCCAGCCGCAAATGACATTCCAGTAATTCAGATTGAAAGCAGAGTAGCACAGATAAATGACGCTTTGGAATATGATCTCAAAGAACGCTTAAAAGAGGACTTCGGAGTAGTTGTTTCCGGTGTCGATGTTGGAACAATCGAAATTGACAAGACAAGTGATGGTTATGCTAAACTTATGGCAATCACCCAGAATGTTACTACAAGAACGGTACAGGCGCAAACAGAGGCTAACATTAAAAATATTCACGATATGCAACGGATTGAAGCTGAAAATTATGAGGAAACATTAAGGATTCAGCGTGAAGAAGGTCAGTATGCGCAGCATAAGGCAACCCAGTCTGCAAACTATGCGGCATACCAGACAGAAAAGCAGGCAGAGGTTGGTGTTGCAGGAGCACAGGCACTCGGACAGATGGGGGCAAACGGTGCAGGAAGTGTTGACTTGGGAGGAAACACAGGATTCAACCCAGCTGCAATGATGGCAAGCATGGCTGTTGGTGGAGTTGTTGGACAGAACATTGCTGGTACAATGAGCGGTATGATGTCTGGTACAAATGCACAGGCTAACAACGCAATCCCACCTATCCCAGTATCAGTATATAATGTAGCAGTAAACGGACAGGCTACTGGACCATTTGATGTTAATGTTTTAAAGCAGATGGCAGTTGCTGGTCAGTTCACAGCGGATAGTCTGGTTTGGAAAGCTGGAATGGCTGAATGGGTGAAAGCAGGAATAGTAGACGAGTTGAAGGGAATGTTTGTTGTGATGCCTCCTATACCACAGTAGGATAATAAAATTAGTAAAAGATAGAAAGCTCCTGTATTGTTGCTGAATAACTGTAATTATTCGGCAACAACACAGGAGTTTAGTTATCTGTTATCTAAAAGTATTTCAAAGTTTCTGAAACTTCTATTCAGTGTGTGCTTCAGAACAACAGTGAATGCATCCATCTGCTTTGGAGAAACCGTTATCTTTTGCAGCCTTCTTTGCTTCGATACCGTTGGAAAAACAGCCGAGAAAGGTACGGTTTTCAGGAGATGGAAGATATCTGCAATCTTCAGAATGAACTTCATTGTTACCATTAGGATTAGTTGTTTTATGATTGATATAGTACAGTTTCATGATTACCTCTTTTCTGTATGTTGTGCATACTGTGATTATAATTATTAGTTTCTTTATATAAAACTAAGTCAAAAGAGCAATTTATTTTTCAAAAACTCCTTTCCTATTAGTAATTTTGCCAAAAATCATTGACGAATCTTCTGAAACAAGGTAATATAAAACTGTTGAGGAATTAACAACCTTGTATGAGGGATTGTTGATTTTTGAAAAGATCTTGATATTCGGTATGTATCGTTTTCAAGATCTTTTTCTTTTAAAACTTAGTGCTAGCAGTCACGAAGAGTGAGTGCTAATTGTTGATAACATCTATCATAGATAATATGCTATGTCAAGGATTTTGTGAAAAATCCGTAAAAACATTGACATAATATTAAAAAATAGATATATTATATATTGTAAAGGGAGGCGAAATAATATGCTTGTACAATTTACAATAAAAAATGTACTATCATTTAAAGACGAAACCATATTAGATATGACCGCAATTAATGCATATAAGGAACACGAGTGCAATTTGATTGATATTGGAACTAAAGAAAAGTTTTTAAAAGTGGCAGCTGTTTATGGTGCGAATGCAAGTGGAAAGTCAAATTTATATCTGGCGATGGACTATTTCCAAAAAATCATTATGAAATCCTTAAATAATGTGGAGGATGGTGATAAAACTGCAATTGCGCAGTACTTTGTACCATTTTCTTTTGAAGATAATAAAGAAAATTCGGAGTTTCAGATTGTTGTAATGATTGGGCAGTATGAATACCGCTATGGATTTGAATATAATGCAGAATGTATTGTATCAGAATGGTTATATCGAAAGAATATAGAGACAAACCGATTAACGGTAATTTTTGAAAGAACAACTTATTTCGTGGCATTTGGTCCATCTGTTAGAAAAGAATGTGATGCATATAAGGAGCAGATTCCTGCAGAAACATTAGTCTTATCTTTTTTTAATAAGCTTAAGATGAAAACAGAAATTTTTAAAGAAGTGTATTCCGGCATAATGGACACATTCGTGATTCCAATAGATTTTTGCGAAGACCGCGATATACTGGAAGCATTATTGCCAAAAGTGATTGATGAAGAGAAGGAAAATTTACTGGAATTTTTAACAGCGATTGATACGGGAATTAAGGATATACGGTATGATGACAGTGATAAGCAGGTGGTCTTTTCTACAATTCATGTAGGGAAGAATGGTAAAAAGTATCCACTGGGCTTGTATTGTGAATCGGAAGGTACGATAAAAAGCATTATGCTGTATATATATGCAAAAATTGTTATTTCACAGGGTTGTTCCATGTTTGTAGATGAATTAAATATTAAACTGCATCCACTGCTGTTGAAATTTATTATTGATTTGTTCTATGAAAAAGGGTCTAAAGCGCAATTGATTTATACAACACATGATACAACCTTGATGGATAAGAAATTCTTTAGAAGAGACCAGATCTGGTTTGTACAGAAAGATGAATTTGGATATTCTGAATTAGTCGCTTTATCAGATTTTAAAGTCAGATCTGATGCTTCTTTTGAAAAAGATTATTTAGCAGGGGTATATGGCGGAATTCCACTTATTAAGGAATTTGCAATGAGGGAAGGTGAATAGGTGGGAACAGATGATTTATTTAAAAAACGGAGAGAAGCCAGAAAACAAAGGAAGTATGAAACAAAGAATCCTAAAGCTAATTCCTTTTTGATTGTGACGGAAGGAGAGTGCACAGAGCCATATTACTTTAAGGGATTAAAAAAGTTAATTATTGAAAAAATAGGCGGTGTAGTGAATGTAGTCGAGTGTCCGATAATAGATATTCATGGAGAAGGATGTGCTACCAGCAGGCTGATTGAAACCACAGAGCAGATTGTTCGTGGAGCAAAAATACTGTATCAAAATGTATGGGTAGTATTTGATAAAGATGATTTTGAGGACTTTGACGAGGCAATACAATTGGGAGAGAAGAAAGGATACAATATTGCCTGGAGTAATCAGTCCTTTGAATATTGGCTGTATCTTCATTTTAATTACAGTGATTCCGCATTGCATAGAGAAAAATGGCAGGAGAAATTAGATAAAATTTTTAATGAATATTCGCTAGGTGATGGGAAATATCGTAAGAATTATGAGAATATTTATACTATAGTGGATAGGTATGATGGCGTAAATACAGCAATAAAGCACGCAAAACGCAGGATGAATAAGTTTGATGAGAATAAAGATAAACCATCGGAATATGATCCGGGAACGACGGTTTACAAACTGGTGGAAGAGTTAAAACGTTATTTGGAGGAATAATCGAAATTCCATGGTATAAAGCAGAAGTCTTCTTTGGACTGTATTGTTCGAGGAAGACTTTTGTAATTGTTAAAATATTTTTCATGTTTTTTTGCATTTCCTATTGATTCCTTCTGTCGAATCATGTAATCTAATAGTGGGAGAATCTAATAAAAATTTTCGTTCCAACTCTCATATATATGGAATGAAAGAACAGGAGGACGTGAGTATGTTTCAATATTTCTGGTTTGCATTACTTATTATTTTTGTTGTTGTGGAATGTTTTACCGTTGGCCTGGTGTCCATCTGGTTTGCAGGCGGTGCGCTGGCAGCCATGCTGTTTGCCCTGGCAGGAGCAGAGGCTATCTGGCAGGATATCATATTTCTGGTAGTATCCGGACTGCTTCTTGTACTGACCAGACCGATTGCAGTGAGATATTTTAACAGCAGAAAAGAAAAGACGAATTACCAGAGTGTGATTGGCATGGTGGCAAAGGTGACAGAAAAGATTGATAATTACAACCAGACCGGTGCTGCTTTTGTAGATGGAAAAGAATGGACGGCGCGTTCCACAGAGGATACTGTGACGATGGAGAAGGATACTCTGGCTAAGGTAGCCGCCATTGAAGGTGTAAAGCTGATAGTAGAGCCGTATGTAGAAACAGAACAGAAAACAGAATAAGAAAAACAGAATAAGAAAAACAGAAGATGCTTTGTTGTGCGGCAGCTTAAATAAACAGAGAATAGTGATAAGTTGTTGGTGATACTGACACTTTAATAAATTAACGAAAAAAAGTGAGAGGTGTTTATGTTAAAACTTGGTTCCCATGTTGGGATGAGCGGAAAGAAAATGTTTTTGGGTTCCGTGGAGGAAGCCATTTCTTATGGAGCAAATACATTTATGGTGTACACAGGTGCGCCTCAGAATACAAGAAGAAAAGAAATTTCAGAATTAAATATTGAAGCCGGACTGGCTCTGGCAAAGGAGCATGGTATTTCAGAATTTGTTATCCATGCCCCATATATTATTAATCTTGGAAATACAGAGAAGCCGGAAACTTTTTCCCTGGCGGTGGAATTTCTGGCGAAAGAAATCGAACGTTCCACGGCAATGCAGGCTTCTACCATCGTACTGCATCCGGGTTCCCATGTGGGAGCAGGGGAGCAGGCAGGTCTTGCCCAGATTATCAAAGGTCTGAATGAAGTGCTGACGAAGGACATGAAGCTTACTGTAGCACTGGAAACCATGGCGGGCAAGGGCAGCGAGCTGGGAAAAAGTTTTGAGGAACTGGCGGCAATTTATGATGGAGTTGTTTACAGTGAAAAACTCCGGGTCTGCTTTGATACCTGCCATACCCATGATTCAGGTTATGATATCGTTCATGATTTTGATGGTGTAATTGGACAATTTGACCGATTGATTGGCAAGGACCAGATTGCAGTATTCCATATTAATGACAGTAAAAATGTGCAGGGAGCAGCAAAAGACCGGCATGAAAATCTGGGTTTTGGCGAGATTGGTTTTGAAGCATTAAATTATATTGTACATCACAAAGACTTTGAACAGGTGCCGAAGATTCTGGAGACACCGTATGTAACTGTGGCAGAAGGAGTAAAAGAAAAGACTCTGCCGCCATATCTGCAGGAAATCCGTATGCTGAAAGAAGAAAAATTCCATGCAGGGTTAATTTCGGAAATCAGGGAAAAACGCTGAGAATCGGAAATAACAGGAAAATAACCAGACAGTGAAAAAAGGAAACAGACGGAAGAGGGGAGACAGGAAAGTACAGGAAAAAGGAGGATACCATGAAGAAAATAGTAATTACCGCCGCAATTATTTTAGCAGTAATTATTGTCGGGATTTTCTATATCTCCGGGCGGGAGGAAAAAAAGGAATCACTAAAGGTTGGAATAGTTTTGAATGGACAGGTGGATGACCAGAGCTGGAGTCAGTCCCACTATGAGGGAATCTGCCGGACAGTACAGGAACTTGGTCTGGAACTGGTGTATGAGGAAGCAGTTCCGGAATCTGAGGAATGTGTTGCACGGATGGAGGCGATGATTGCAGAAGGTTGCAACATTATTATCTGTAATTCTTTTAATTATGGAACCTATATACAGGAGGCAGCAGAAGAGCATCCGGAGGTACATTTTTTTCATGCATCCGGTGTGGAAGAGAAAGAGAATCTCTCTACTTATTTTGGAAGAATGTACCAAATGCGTTACTTGAGCGGCATTGTGGCAGGGCTGCAGACAGAAACTAACCAGATAGGTTATGTGGCAGCATTTCCGATTTCCGAGGTGAACAGAGGGATTAATGCATTCACTTTGGGAGTGCATTCCGTGAATCCGGAGGCAGTGGTTTATGTGGAATGGTGTAATTCCTGGACCGATGATAAGGAGGCTGGAGAGGCAACCCGGACACTGATTACGAATTATGACATAGATGTGCTTGCCATGCATACGGATTCCCTGCGTCCTCTGGAGATTGCGGAGGAAGAGGGCATATGGTCCATTGGTTATAACATGGACAACAGCAGACGCTGTGATGATTTCTTTTTAACAGCACCTGTCTGGAACTGGGAGAATTTTTATACACCACGTATTAAAGAAGTCCAGCAGGGAAAGTTTGTTGGCCGGAACTATTGGGAAGGAGCTGAATCCGGGATGATTTCCCTGGCTCCCCTGACAGAGCATGTCAAAGAAGGCATTGCAGTAATTGTGGAAGAGAAAATGCAGGAAATCAGCAGTGGTACGTTTGATGTATTTTATGGACCGATTTACGACAGGAATGGAACGCTTAGGATTCCGGCAGGGGAGAGTATGTCGGATGAAGCAATGCTGAATGAGTTTGACTGGTATGTCGAGGGAGTGAAGATTCATGGAGAAGAGTAAAAAATACAGGTGGCTGCTTCTGGTTGCCGCTACACTGGTTCTGGTTGTCATTTTTCTTTTGCTGAGTGGAATTCTGTCCGACAGGGAAGGAGAAAAGCATAAGGTAGGTTTTATTTTATCCGGAGGAGCTACGGAAGACGGATGGAATGGAATGCACTACCGGGGAATGAAGTCAGCCTGTGAAACCGCAGAAGCTGATTTACTGATAGAAGAATATGTATTGGAAGGCAGTGGGCAGTGTGGAACAGCTGTGCGGGAACTGGTAGAAGCAGGTTGTGAGATGGTAGTACTGAGCAGTTATGGATATTCGGAAGAGGTACATGAACTGGTCAGGGAGTACCCGGAAGTGGTGTTTTATGGAAATTCATCGGAATATCATGAAGAAAATCTAACTTCTTATTTTGTAAAGATGTATCAGGCCAGATATCTGGCAGGAATTGTGGCAGGCAGTATGACGGAGAGTAACCGGATTGGTTATGTGGCTGCCATGAATAATAATGAAGTAAACCGGGGAATCAGTGCCTTTACGCTGGGGGTACGGAAAGCAAATCCTGAAGCGGTGGTAACCGTAATTTTTACGAATACCTGGGATGATGAAGCAAGGGAAAAAGAAGCTGCCAATAAACTGATTGACAATGTGGGAGTGGATGTCATTACGTATCACCAGAACCAGACCTATGTAGTGGAAGCAGCGGAAATGGCGGGGATTTATTCCATTGGCTACCATGAGTCTGCCCAGCAGTTTTCAGACCGGTACCTGACCTGTGTCAAATGTGACTGGGAGCAGGTCTATCGGGAACTTTTGCAGGAATTTTTAAAAGGCAAGGCAAATTCCACAGAGAATTTCTGGATCGGTCTGGAAACCGGAGCGGTTGGTCTGGCTGAATTTTCGGATGCAGTGCCCCAAAATGTACAGAAGGCAGTAAAAAAGGCAGAGAAGGAACTGCTGGACGGAAAAGAAGTTTTTTCTGGTGTAATCTATGACAGTAACGGGAAACTGCAGTGTGGAGAAAATGAACTGATTAGTGATGAACGGCTGCTGGAGCAGTTTGACTGGTTTGTTGAGGGTGTCGGGTTTTATGAAGAATAAACGTAAATTCAATTTGAAAATTGTGTCAGGAATCCTGTTATTTTTGATGGTTCTGGTGTTAATCTGGCTGCTGCTGATGGGCAGACTGGAGTCTCTTCTTACGGAAAATATGGAAAAACAGGTGGCAAGACAGGCAGAAGTGGTTTCAGATCAGCTGGAGGACAAGCTGGGGATGGAACTGGAACGGCTGCAGAATATTTCGGTCTACGTATCCTCGAAGATGGAAGAAGAAGGAGATATTGGTTCTGTAATAGCATCAGTAAACAGTGTATGGAATACAGGCGAAACCGGAATTCTGGAATTAAACGGAAATGCAGTATATGGACGGCAGCTGCCGTTTCCTGAATTTTCCGGGATTAAAGAGGCGTTCCATGGTAATGCATCGGTATGCTATAACCAGACGGAAGGTTTTTTGTTTACGGTTCCGGTATATAAGGGAAGTAATGTAAAATATGTAATTTACCGTTTATATGACATGGAAACATTCTGGAAAATATATCAGGTATCCTGTTACGGAGAGGCAGGAAAACTTCTGATAGCAGAACAGAACGACCAGGAAGTGATTCCGTTCCAGACCTGGGAGCAGGAAGAACTGGAGCTTTTATTCAGCGAAGCATATCAGACTGCTTTTGATGAAATTGATAAAAAAATGTATTCTGCAAAATCTGCCGCGGTATATCACAGTGTGAATGGCAGAGAGCAGTTTGTCTTTGTTTCGGATATTGGGCAGTATGGGCTGTATCTGATTGGAACTGTGGAAGAAGCCGCAATTTCCGGTGAATCCCTGGTAATCAGCCAGCTTGTTTTCTGGGTATTTGGATTGCTGATTCTGTTATTTGCCATTGGAACGGTTTATCTGCTTGGTATTGAGGCGAAAGCAAAAGAAAGTGCTGCCCTGCGGGAGGCAAAGCAGGCTGCAGAACAGGCAAACAGGGCAAAGAGTGATTTTCTTGCCAGTATGTCCCATGAAATCCGGACTCCGATTAATGCGGTTATGGGTATGAATGAAATGGTGCTCAGGGAGTGTGAGGATGAAACAATCCGCACGTATGCCCTGAATATCCAGAGTGCCAGCCAGAATCTGCTGGGACTGATTAATGATATTCTGGATTTTTCCAAGATCGAGTCGGGAAAGATGGAACTGGTAGAAACAGAGTACCGGTTCAGTGCTTTATTAAATGATGTAGTTAATATGATTCAGATTAAAACAGAACAGAAAAATCTGGAGTTTCATGTGCATGTACAGGAGTCCATTCCGGATAAGTTGTTTGGCGACGAAGGACGTATCCGCCAGATTATGATAAATATTCTGAATAATGCAGTAAAGTATACGAGGGCAGGAAGTGTAAGCTTTACCGTAAATGGTACAATGGACGGGGACAGACTTCTGCTGGAAATTATGGTTGCGGATACCGGGATTGGTATTAAAGAAGAAGATCTGCCAAAGCTGTTTAAAGATTTTGAGCGTCTGGACCGCACAAAGAACCGTAATGTGGAAGGAACGGGACTGGGGCTTGCCATTACCAAAAAACTGGCTGCCATGATGGAGGGAGATATTCTGGTATCCAGTGTTTATGGGGAAGGTACGACCTTCACCGTCCTGTTGCCGCAGGTAGTGAAGGACCCACAGCCAATGGGTGATTTCAATGAGCGGATGAAGCAGGCCGCAAGGGAAATGAAGCGGTATAAGGAAAGCTTTACGGCAAAGGATGCAAAGATTCTTGTGGTAGATGATAACGAAATGAATCTGCTGGTAGCTACAAATCTGTTGAAAAAGTTACAGATGCAGATTGCCACCTGTGAGAGTGGGGAAGCCTGCTTAAAGTTATTGGAAAAGGAACATTTTGATATTGTCCTGCTTGACCATATGATGCCGGGGCTGGATGGCATGGAAACGTTAAAGCTGGCAAAAGAACTGCGGGGAAATCCATGTGAACACACGACATTTATTGTCCTGACGGCGAATGCGATTTCTGGAATGAAGGAAAAGTATCTGAAGGCAGGATTTGATGATTACCTGAGCAAACCGATTAATGGTGCGGTACTGGAAGAGATGATACGAAAGTATCTGGAACTGCACCAGATTGCAATTTGCGAGCCGGAGGAGGCAGCTGCGCAGAAAGCGGAGGCAGTCATATGTGAAGAAAAGAAGAAGGATGGGTCAGAACAACCTGCGCAGTCTGTGGAAAGCAGCCGGAAGGAAGAAGATGAGCCGGAAAGCCTTCTAAATACTACTCTGGGGCTGGGATACAGCTGCAATGCGGAAGAACTGTATAAGGAAATGCTTCGCATGTATGCGGATATGCAGAAGGAGAAAGCAGCAAATATCGCAGAATGTCTGGAAAAAGAAGACTGGAAGACGTATACGGTTTACGTTCATGCGTTAAAATCCACTTCGCTAAGTATTGGTGGGGAGACCGTATCCGAACTGGCCCGTCAGATGGAAGAAGCCGGAAAGGCAATTCAAAAAGGGGAAAATGCAGAAGAAAAAATTGCATTTATCCACGAAAATCAGGAAAAACTGATGACTTTATATGAAAAGACGGCACAGGAGGCTAAGAAATATCTCGTTCCGTAAGTTACTATTTTCGAATGCCCGGAAGAGAGGGGAAGAAGCCGGTAGTTCAGAAAAAGACAGGGAGAAGTATGGAAACCTTTGAGAAGATATTAAAAGAAATAAAAGAGGAAGCTCTGAAACTGGATGGGAAGCTGCTGTGCGGGTTCTGTATTGTTTTTGCAGTAGTGGGTTCCCTGATGTCCTTGGTCAATTGTCTGGCACAGTCCTATCACATGGCAGGGATTACGGGAGGAATGGCAGTATTTATGCTGGGCATCCTGCTGCTGTATCGTAAGACAAAACAAATTGTGCCGGTGTTGGGCAGTATGGCATCGGTTGTGTTTCTGATGATGGCGTATTTTCTGATAAGTGGTGGGGAAAATGGATTTAGTGCCATCTGGCTTTTGCTGGTTCCTCCCGTGGCGTGCAGTATTTTCCAGATGTATTATGGAGGAATGTTCAGCATTGCACTGGGGATTCTGACGATGGTTTATATGTGGACTCCGCTGCATGAACTGGGGTATGAATATACAGAAACGTATTTGATTCGTTTCCCGGTAGTGTATCTGGCAGATATGGTGATTAGTCTGGTAACACAGTACAGGTTATGGATTTCGGGAAAGAAGCAGAAAGAAGCATACCGGAGAATGGAGGAAGCAGATTCTGCCAAGGGGATTTTCCTGAGTAATATGTCCCATGAGGCCAGAACGCCGATTAATTCCATTCTTGGTTTTAATGAAATGATATTAAAGGAATCCCAGGAAAGCAATACGATTTCCAATGCCACGAATATTCAGACGGCGGGACGTGTGCTGTTGTCCATTGTTAATGATACTCTGGATTTTGTAAATATTCAGGAAGGTACACTGTATCTGGAAAAAGAGCCATATTCTATTATGTCCGTGCTGCAGGATTTGGTTGCCTATGGCACTTATCATGCAGAGAAGAAAAAACTGGAGTTTCGTTTTGAAATGAGCGAGACGCTGCCGCAGAAACTGATTGGTGACGCAATGCGCTTATCACAGGTTTGTAACAATCTGATTTCCAATGCGATTAAATATACCAATACAGGATATGTAGAACTTGCATTTGACTGGAAAAGCACCGGAGAGAAGAAAGGAATCCTGCTTGTCCATGTCAAGGATACCGGAATTGGTATCAGGAAAGAAGAACTGGGGAAAATTCTGGACAGTTTTACCAGAGTGGATGAACGTAAGACAAAGCATGTACAGGGCATTGGTCTGGGGCTTCCACTGGTTACCAGACTTTTGGACATGATGGGAAGCCGCCTGCAGGTAGAAAGTGTTTATGGGGAAGGTTCTGTTTTTTCTTTCGCACTGGAGCAGGAAGATGCCGGAGCAGGTGTGGTTGGTAACTGGAAGGAACAGCAGAACCAGGAGGAAAAACAGGAAGAGAAATTGTTCTGGGCACCAGAGGCGAAGATTCTGGCGGTAGATGATAACATGATGAATCTGGACCTGCTGCGGGGAATGCTGCAAAAGGTGGGAATAAAACCGGATTTTGCCATGAATGGGGAAGAGGCCATCGAGTGTATTAAGAAAAAAGAATATGACCTGATTCTGATGGACCACATGATGCCGGTGATGGATGGCATGGAAGCCATGAAAGTAATAGAAAAAGAAAATCTTTGTTCCGGAGTACCGGTTGTGGTACTGACAGCCAATGCGGTATCCGGAGCCAAGGAAATGTATCTGGAGGCTGGTTTTGATGACTATCTGTCGAAACCAGTGACTGGAAAAATGTTGTTTGCTGCCATCGGAAAATATCTTTCTCCGGTATTAGTAGGAGAGAAAACGGAGCAGAAGCCGGAAAATCCGGGCAGTTCCGGGAAACTGGAAGTACAGGAAGTTCCTGGAATTACAGCAAAACCGCAAAGCATTCTGGAACAGCTGACGCTGTTTGATACAAGGACAGGAATGGGTTATTGTGCAGAAAATGAAGAGTTCTACAAAGAAATGCTGCTGACCTTTTTGAAGAAGGAAAAGCTGGAGGATATTCAGGCATTTTATGAAATTAAAGACTGGAATAATTACCGGATTCTAGTGCATGCCCTGAAAAGTACTTCCCTTTCCATCGGAGCTGTTACTTTATCAGAAGAAGCGAAGCAGTTGGAACTGGCGGCAAAAGAAGAAAATCATTATTATATTGACAGTCATCATGCTGACGCAATGAAGCTGTACCGCAATATGCTGGATCAGATTTCCCAGGTGCTGCTGGAGAAAAAGGAAGAAGATACACCACAGGAAGTACAGGAGATTTCCGGGCATATTGTAGTGGTGGATGATGATGCCATGAACTTAAAAATTGCAGAGCATATGCTGGCACCGTATTTTGAAGTCAGTCTGATGGATTCAGCAAAGGATGCACTGGAATTACTGGAACGCAGAATTCCGGATCTGATTCTGCTGGATTTACATATGCCGGGAATGGATGGTTTTGAGATGATGGACCTGCTCCGGGAAAGAGAGGAGTGGAAGGATATTCCTGTGGTATTTCTGACGGCAGACAATGACAGGGAGGTAGAAGTCCGGGGATTTAAGGAAGGTGCCCAGGATTTTATTACCAAGCCGTTTATTGCTGAAATCATGATACAGCGTGTCAGCCGTATTCTGGAGCTGTCCAGCCTGCAGAAGGATTTACAGAAAGAGGTTGCAAAGCAGACACGCTGGGCAGAAGAACGCCGGAAAAAGGTAGAGCGTCTTTCCCAGCAGATTATGCATACACTGGCAGGCACCATCGATGCGAAAGACAAGTATACCAACGGTCATTCTGTCCGTGTGGCACAGTATTCCCTGGAACTGGCGAAAAAGGCTGGAAAAGAGGAAAAAGAGCAGGAGCGCATTTATTTTATGGGAATGCTGCATGATATTGGAAAAATTGGTATTCCGGATACCATCATTACAAAGCAGTCAGGACTGACGGACGAAGAATACGCCCTGATTTGTTCCCATCCGGTGATTGGTGCAGAAATTCTGCAGAATATTTCTGAGATTCCAAAGCTGGATGTCGGTGCGAGATGGCACCATGAGCGGTATGACGGAAAAGGATATCCGGATGGACTGTCAGGAGAGCAGATTCCAGAGGAGGCCCGCCTGATTGCCGTGGCAGATGCGTATGACGCTATGGCTTCCAGGCGGAGCTACCGGGATGTACTGCCACAGAAAGAGGTGTATGAAGAAATCAAAAAGGGGGCAGGAACACAGTTTGACCCTCATTATGCGAAGCTAATGCTGGAATTGATGGAGGAAGACAAGGAGTATTTGTTAAGGGAAATGTAAGAACAGAGGTTTAGTCTGGTTATCCGGTACGGCGGAAGATGCGCTGTATATTTTAAAGAAGACCGAAAAGGAGCAGTGAAATGAAACTTTTAATCCATGACTTAGAGGAAACATTCCGGTATATGGTGGAACGGAATGCCATTAATAAAAAGACCAGGCAGATATATTCTTTGTGGTTATTTCCATCTTTCAGGGCGGTATTTTAGAGGATGGCTGGCTAAGAAGTAAGAGAGAACCGGTTGGTTGTCGGAAGGATAAAATATTGCAAAAGCACTTATCAGAAAATGGTAGGTGCTTTTTTGTGGTACAAAAAATGTCAAATAATAAAAGTTTCTGCATTTGAGTGCAAAAACTTGCACATATCATAAGTTTTTGCTATAATACACCTATCAGGAAGGAGGCTTGTGGATGATAGATACACATGAACTCAAAAAAAGAGATATATACTTAAAAAAACTAATTGCTTTTCAGGACACAGAACCGGTAAAGGTAGTGACAGGAATACGAAGATGCGGAAAATCAAGTTTACTAAAGTTGATGGCGGAGCATTTGAAGAATAGTGGTATTTCGGATGAACAGATAGTGGAAATGAACTTTGAATCTTATGTATTTAAAGAGATGACAGCGGATGAGTTTTACAATTATGTAAAAGAGCATGTGCTTCCACAAAAGAGAATGTATTTCTTTTTTGATGAAGTACAGAGGGTGCCGAACTGGGAAGATGCTATAAATTCATTTCGTGTAGATTTTAATTGTGACATCTATATAACCGGTTCGAATGTGTATTTGCTTTCTTCTGAGTACTCTACGTACTTGTCCGGCAGATGTGTGGAAATCAAGATGTTGCCGCTCTCATTTACTGAATTTTTGTATTTTCATAACTTTGAGGTAAAAGAAGCGAAAAGTACTTTGGGTGGTGTCCGCAAGCAGGTGTATGATATAGCAGGGGTAAATTATGAGCTGAGGGAAGTGTTTGATGCATATATGCGATTTGGTGGAATGCCAGGAATTGCTGATGTGGGACTGGAACAGGAAAAAACTCTGATGCTGTTGGAAGGTATTTATTCCACTGTGATTGTGCGTGATATTTTGGAGAGAGAAAATCGGAGGGGGCAGAAAAAGATTACTGACCCGGTGTTACTGCGTAAGATAGTACTATATTTAGCAGATAATATCGGTAGTAATATTTCTATTTCTTCCATTGGCAATGTACTCGTGAACGAAGGGCTGCTGAAAGATGGGAAGCGAAAAGGAATGCCAAGTGCACATACAGTGCAGGCTTATGTGAATGCTTTGTTAGAGTCCTATTTCTTCTATGATATCAAGCGTTTTGATGTGAAAGGCAAAGAGTTTTTACGTACACTTGGAAAATTTTATATCGTAGATATTGGTCTTAGAAATTATCTTCTCGGTTTTCGCAATCGTGACAGTGGTCACGCATTAGAAAATGTTGTGTATTTTGAACTGCTTCGCCGTGGTTACAATGTTGCAATAGGAAAGGTGGATAATTCAGAAGTGGATTTTATTGCGACAAAAGCGGATAATAAGCTTTATGTCCAAGTAACGGAGTCTATGACAAGTGAGGATGTACGTACCAGGGAATTGGCACCATTAGAGAAAATCAACGATAATTATGAAAAGATAGTATTATCATTGAATCCGGGGCTGGATTCCTCTTATGAAGGAATTAAATCGATAAACATTATTGATTGGTTGATGGAAGAGTAAAATAGTAGGATGCTGCTATCTGATATAATTCTTGCGGAATTCAGGAACTGACTATATCAGCTGGAGAAATAAAACTGCTGGACAAGCTGGCTTCTTTTGTGTATACTTCGTCTTTTTTTTACACATACTATTCCAAAAAAAGAAAGGAAACATGTAATGGAACACACAAAAAAGAAACAGGGCAGGCAGACCTTCCGTTTTACCCAGCCTGTCCGGGTTCTTTCCAGTGCCTGCTTTGGCGGCGCCATGGAGCAGCAGGGACCATTGGGAAGATATCTGGATGGTTATGATGAAACAGGAAAGTTTGATGGAGAAAACTGGGAAGAATCAGAAAGTCATCTGCAGCGTCAGACAATAGAGAAAGCAGTGGAAAAAGCTGGTCTGACTATAAAGGATGTGGAAAATCTGTTTTGTGGGGATCTGCTCCGTCAGATGACTGCCAGCTCGTTTGGGGTTAAGTCGTTAGGAATACCGGTGTTTGGTGTATATGGAGCCTGTTCGACCATGGGAGAGTCATTACTGCTGGCTTCAGTTCTGCTGGAAGCAGAACTGGCAGAGCATGTTGTGGCAGCAACTTCCAGCCATTATGCCACAGCAGAAAAAGAATTCCGCTTTCCATTAAGTTATGGTAACCAGCGTCCACCCTGTGCTACCTGGACAGTGACCGGCAGTGGTGCAGTTGTACTGAAGCGGGACAAAGAACAGAAGCCGGGAGTTTATGTGACCGCGGCAACACCGGGAAAAATTATGGATTATGGTATTACCGACAAGGCGAATATGGGAGCCTGTATGGCACCGGCGGCGGTAGATACCATTTCCACCCATTTGAAAGACCTGGACCGGAAACCGGAGTATTACGATAAAATAGTAACCGGAGATTTGGGAAATGTAGGAAGTGATATTCTTCTGGATTTGTTAAAGGCGGAAGGATATGATATTACAAAGCAGCATATGGACTGTGGAATGACCATCTATGACCAGAAGTTTCAGGATGTTCACAGCGGCGGCAGTGGCTGCGGCTGTGCAGCAGTAACTCTGGCAGGCTATCTGCTCCAGAATATGAGAGAAGGAAAGTGGAAAAAAATTTTATTTGTGCCAACCGGAGCCTTATTGTCAACCGTCAGCTCCAATGAAGGTGATACCGTACCTGGAATTGCCCATGCGGTTGCACTGGAATGGAAGGAGTAAGGAGAGGAAAATGGACTATTTAATTGCATTTCTGGCCGGAGGTGGTACCTGTGCCCTGGTCCAGATTTTAATGGACCGGACAAAACTGCAGCCGGGTCATGTTATGGTGCTTCTGGTAATCAGTGGTTCTGTCTTAAGCTTTTTGGGACTCTATGGACCATGGAAGGAGTTTGCCGGAGCCGGGGCAACGGTTCCGCTGCTTGGTTTTGGCCACAACCTGTTTGATGGAGTAAAGACGGCGGTTCAGGAAGATGGGTTCCTTGGTATTTTTAAGGGAGGTTTTACTTCTTCCGCAGTCGGAATCTGTGCAGCACTGATTTTTGGTTATGTTGCTTCGTTGTTGTTTAAGCCGAAGATTAAAACGGCAGGAGAGAAATAAAAAAACTGGAACAAGTTTTTCTTAAGAGAAATTTGTTCCAGTTTTTTCAGTAATTAATGATTTTTTAGGACATCCTCCATCTGCTAATGAGACTGGAATCCTCCGTTGGAAAACGGATTGGTGGTATCCGGCAATGGGGTAGGGGTTGGGACGGCCGGTACATAAGGGGGCTGAGGAGAGCCGGACTGGTCTGGTTCCTCTCCAGTGTCTCCGGTTCCAGGCTCAGATGGGTCAAACGGTCCGGTCTGTTCCGGAGGGAGCACTTCTACAAATGTGTGGACCGTACAGTATTCCGATGGCAGGATATACTTGGTATCGGAAGTAATGTAATGGTACTCTTTTTTGATTTCCTCATTCTTTGGTATAACGTAACCCTCCGGTACCGGAGTTGGTGTAGCCATGGTAGGGTCCGTTTCGGTCGGGATATAAATAACCGGTTCATCTTTGACTAACAGCACTTTCTCTTCTACGTTAGTACAATATTCGGTAGCCAGATGTCCGGTATCCAGACAGATGGTGGCGATAACATGACAGTCACAGTATTCCGTTGGAACCGTACCTTTGGCAAAGTATTCCGTACGGACAGTGGAACCTGCCTCGTAGGCATCGCAGACACCTGGTTTTGCCAGAAGTCCGGATTTTGTACAGATACTGGCAGTCAGAATGGAATCCGGCATGGCGAAGTCCTTATACGCAAGCTGTTTTTCCCTGTGTACGGCTTCCATAATATCACGCCAGATATAGTTGTGTTTGGAGTTGGTTACTTCATAGTTGTTATCAAAACCGGACCAGATGGAACAGGTATAATATGGAGAGTAGGCACAGAGCCACAAGTCCACACTGTTGGTAGTAGTACCAGTCTTTCCGGCAATCGGCATTTCATAATCAACGAAAACCGGCTGCGTGGTAGTACCACGGGAAGCCTTAAATGTATCCTGCATGGCATTGGTCAGCAGATAGGCGGTGGAAGTTTTCATTACCTGGCGGGAGGAAGGTTCGTGCTCCAGCAGAACATTTCCTTCGTGATCCAGAACCTTGGTGTAATAGTATGGTTCATTGTATACGCCACCATTGGCAATAGAGGCAAATGCGGCAGTCATTTCAATGTTGGAAACACCATTGGTCAGACCACCCAGGGCAAGGGGTAACCCAATATCCGTATAAATAGAGCCATCCGCAGCAACCTGGTAATCCACCAGGGTGGTGAAGCCAAGCTTCTTTAAATAGTCAAAACCAACCGGTGGGGTAACGGCCTGCAATGTTTTTACTGCCACGATATTCATGGAGTAGGAAAGACCATAACGCAGGGTGGAAAGTCCCAAAAACGGAGGATTGCGCTTATACCAGTTCTGGACTTCCTTGGTGGAACCAGGGTAGAAGAACGGGGCATCATCAATCGGGGTAGCCAGTGTCATGCCGCCGGTATCCAGGGCAGGCAGAAACGCGGCCAGAACCTTATAGGTGGAACCTACCTGACGAATGGTGGAGGTGGCACGGTTTAAGGTACGGTTACCGGTTTTTTCACCACGACCGCCGACTAACGCAACCACCGCTCCATTGGACTGGTCCATAATGGAAAGGGAAATCTGCGGCTGCAGGGTCGGGATGAAACGTTCGCCAAGAATCGTATCCCCCTCTGCCACATGGGCAGTACGGAACTCATCAATACACTGGGTCAGATAATCCAGGTCCGTACAGAGCAGGTTGTAAAGACCATTGCTGATCCGTACAATGACAGAACTGGAATTTTTAAAGGAATTATGATGTTTAATAAAGTCTGCCAGCTGGTAGTGGATGGTAGTACCATCCTCTTTCAGTACAGAGAGAGCGTAAGAAACATCATAATAGGACCCCTTTCCGATTTCCGGATACATATCCGGTCGGGCAACCACTTCATCACAAATGTCCTGAATCTGGCGGTCCTGGGTGGTAAATACACGGAGACCACTGGTGTAAATCATGGAAGAAGCCTGGGAAGCACTATAGCCAAGCTCTGTCTGCAGATCGTTCATCAGCTGGTTGATTACCTCGTCCGTAAAGTAGCTGTAGTAGGAAACTTCGGAATTTTCTTCCACATGGGAGGCAATCCGCAGATAAACGGATTCGGTATCGTTCAAAGCAGTCTGGTATTCTTCTTCAGTAATGAATCCCAGTTTATCCATCATGTAAAGGACGGTATCCCGGCGTTCCATGTTTTCTTCCGGATTGGTAAGAGGATTCATATTGGTCGGGGACTTTGGCAGACAGGCCAGCACTGCCGCTTCAGAAATGGTCAGTTCGCCAACATCTTTGCCGAAGTAGGTCCGGGAGGCCATCTGGATACCATAAGCACCCTGACCAAGGTTAATGGTGTTTAAGTAATATTCCAGAATGGTATTTTTGTCCAGGGTATTTTCCAGCTGGATGGCAAGATACTGTTCCTGAAGCTTACGGATAATCTTATCAAAGTCACTGGACTCATTACCACCGCCGAAAATCTGGTTTTTTAACAACTGCTGGGTAATGGTGCTGGCACCGCTCTGTAAGTCGCCGGACGTCAGCATTTCTACCGCAGCACGGAAAATACTGCGGACGTCAATACCGTCATGTTCCCGGAAACGTTCATCCTCGATGGCAATGAATGCATTCTGGACATGAATCGGAATTTCATCAATGGTTACATATTCCCGGTTGCTGCCGGCACCGACCAGTGTCTGGGACAGAGTGCCGTCACTGTAATAGAACTTGGTCGTGTAGCCCGTCGGAACCACATTAATATTGTTAATGTCCGGGGCAGACGAAATCAGACCCTCTAATGTACCAAAGGCTGCCATGGCTCCGGTGACCGCCAGAAATACGATGCAGACCAGAAACAGGCGGAAGGAGGAAACCTTCACCTTGGTAGACAGTCTGGTTGTAGTTGTTTTTAACTGCCGCAGTTTTTTGTTTACGGCGGATTTGCTGTAATCCATAGATATCCCTCTCTTTGTTTATATAGTAGTCAGGTATTATTTTCTATTATTTTCATATCTATCCAGTATGTAGTATATCAGAAAGCCTGACATATTTCAATGAAAAGACTGTGTAGTTTTTATTACAAAAGTGTTTCACTTATAAAAAGTATGATACAATATTTAGGGTTTTAAACTTGAATTGGACATTTTATTTTTCATGTGATATGATAATAGGTGTTGTCTGGAAAGCGGTAATCATTGTTTACAGGAAAATAAGCCGGAGGGAATCATGTATGCTTTTTTAAGTGAATTGTTGTCGGATAAAAAGGGCGGAGCGATATTTTCGTGTTTTGGATTCTGGCATTTGTGTTATATGTTTGTGGCAGTTGTTGTGGCTGTTACCGTTATTGTATGTGTAAAAAAGAAAGACAGAGAAACAAAACAGAAGGTAAGCTCCCTGTTTATCAATGCTGCATTTGGCTTGTATATTGCTGATTTTTTCCTTATGCCGTTTGCCTATGGGAAAATTGATGTGGAAAAGCTGCCTTTTCATGTCTGCACTGCAATGTGTGTCATGTGTTTCTGGAGCAGGCATAGTGCGTTTTTAGGACGCTACAGACGGCAGTTTGCACTGCTTGGATTCCTCTCCAATCTGGTGTATCTGATTTATCCGGCTGGTTTGATGTGGTATCAGGTGCAGCCGTTTTCTTACCGGGTGATTCAGACGCTGCTGTTTCATGGTCTGATGACAATATATGGATTACTGGTGTTACTGTTTGATGAGGCAGGATTTGCCTGGAAACGGTGCTACAGGGATCTGGCAGTCCTTGTTTGCATGACTCTCTGGGCACTGCTTGGAAATACTTTATATAATGGTCAGGCGTGGGGGCATACGAATCAGTTCAACTGGTTCTTTGTAACGCAGGACCCGTTTTACCTGGTTCCGGAACATATTGCGCCATATATTATGCCATTTTTAAACGTCATTGTATTTTTTGTGGCAGAACTGCTGGTGTATGTGATTTATTTTGCTGTTAAGCGAACAGGGCGTGAGGGGTAAGGCAGGAGACTTTGAACTTGACGGAGGCAAAATCGGTGAATACTACTTCGGATATATGGGGTAAAAAAGTGATAGAAAAAGCCTTGGAATATGCTGATTATAAATGGATTGCGCATGAGAAAAATGTGAAGCATGGGACTGATGGGAATGGTCGTTTTGTTGATACACCAGATATAACGTGGAAGGGTGAAATCCTTGATTGTGGCTGGTGGAAAGTTGGCGAAGTGAATGTTGGAATTCCCTATGGTTGGGGAAATGCTTCCACAATAGAGGAGTTTGAACGTGGGATCAGAGAAGGAAAATATGCCGGAAATGTTCCCGAAGATACAAAAAGATATGGTAGTTATAATTCGGTAGGGGTAGACTGTTCAGGACTACTGACAGTATGTTGGGAGCTGCCTAAAAAAATAGCGACAAGAGATATTCCTGAATACGCAACGGTAGTAGAATGTCTGGATGAGATACAACAAGGGGATGTTTTTGCTAAAATTGGAAGTCATGTGATGTTTTTTAAAGAATTTGTAGATGATGAAAAAAAGGAAGTAATTGTAATTGATTCAACAAGAAGTACGGGAAAGGTATCACAAAGAACAGAACATGTTGCTGGATTATTTGCGGAGGGTTACGAGATATACAGGAAGAAATAGATGAATTCTGTGCATGTTTGGAAGTGAAAGAATATGAGAAACAAAGAAGAAATGGAGAGTTTTCAAAGTGTTTTTCCGAATGGTACATACGAAGACAGATGGGGTAAGCTGTTTGTGATTTATGGACTTATGTCAATACTTTGGACAAAAAAAGTTGAAAGGTTATCCAGCTTTTTTTAGTTCCTCATCCTCCTTCTGCTGAGGCGTCATATAACCAATGGCACTGTGAATCCGCTTACGGTTATACCAACCCTCTATGTA
>JAGBBW010000123.1 GCA_017938285.1 Lachnospiraceae bacterium | reverse complement strand
ATATAGGAAAGTGCTCTTTCCTATATCATAAAAACGCTCCGCGAAGATAAAGCGAAATTTTGGATTTCGCTTGCACTCGCGCGAAGATGAAGTATGTCGCAAGCGACCGCGCTCGGCGCGAGAGTTCTGCAAGCAGAACTCTTTGTTCCAAGACCGGGTTGCAAAAATAATTTAAACGAAAGTCTGCACTTGTTATTATCATAGCAGCAGGGTATACTGGTGAACAGGAAAATAACGGTAATACGAGGAGGAACAGGATGAAACATATATTTGAACAGGTAGAACGAAACATCAACCGGTTGGTAGAAAATAAAGTAAATTGGGCAGAAAGTGCGACGGAAGAACAAATGCAGAAAGCACAGAATGGGGAACTGGAGTTGATGTTTGGATCTGAAAAGGCGATACCAAAAGAATGGCTGGGCGATTTGAAAGGGAAAAAGGTGCTTTGTCTTGCGGGTGCGGGCGGTTTGCAGGCACCATTACTTGCCTGTGCAGGGGCAGAGGTGACAGTGCTCGATCTTTCGGAAAAAATGCTGGAAAAAGACCGGGAAATCGCCAGGAAGAAAAAGTTACGTATAACACTGGAACATGGGAATATGTGTGATTTATCAAGGTTTCCGGAGGAAACGTTTGATTTGGTGCTGAATCCACCGTCTTTATTTTATGTTCCGGATGTACTGCCGGTGTTTAAGGAATGTTACCGGGTATTGAAAAAAGGCGGCAGTTTTATTATGACAGCGGTGAATCCCATCGCTTATGTCTGTGATTATGTCGAAGATGAAAAAGGCGGCTATTATAAAGCAGTGAACCGGATGCCGTATTGTTCTGCTGATTTTGATAATCAGGATGGCTGGGTGGAATATGGCCATACGATGGAGAGCTATATTGGCGGGCAGATTGCCTGTGGTTTTGTCATTACCGGGTATGTGGAATGCCAGATGGAGGATATTACAGAGCTTTACTTTGTTACGAAAGCGGAGAAAAATTAGAGGGTATCTGCACCCCATTTTGTCAAGGAAGGACTGGCTGTTATGGCCGGTCTTTTTTTCTTACAGTTTGTGAGGTACGAGGGAATTGTAACACTTTTTTTCTATTAAGCCAGGAATCAAGTAAAATCTGTTTGTAATTTCCCACAGAATCCGATATACTAAAGGAAAAATAAAAGTTACAGTTTACAAGGTATGAGAGAACTGTAACAAATAGCGTAATCAGAGCTTTCCTGGAAATCAGTCAGGAAAGTATGAAATGCAATAGAGGAAGGATGGAATTATATGGGATACTGTGGAGAATGCCAGCATTGGACGCATAAGAAAGAGGAGGATGGTTTAAAAGCAAGTGATATGGGAATCTGTGATATTTCGGGAGCAGAAGCAGGAAATATGCGGCATGGCTGCATGATGTATGTACAACGCCGCAGGCTGGAGGAATCTACCCGGAGTCCGATTGAACTGTTTAAGCTGGCACAAAAAAATGAAAATTAATGGCTGCTGGCAGAATTATGGACAGTTGTTGCAGGATAAGGGCAAAAAGAATCCGGGTGTAGTAAATTCATAAGGGGTGCTGCAAATGAAAAAAAGAAGGAGAAATAAGCAAAAAAGTCAGAGAACCGGGTTATGGTTTATGCTTTGGTTTTCTGTTTTATGTTTTGGATTTGTGTATTGGAACTGCGCGGTGGAACATCCTGTAATTGCAGAAGAAATGGATATGGAAGAGGATTCAGAACTGTTGGTAAGCAGCCTGCCGCTGGAGCTGCAGACAGCGATACCAAAGAAACTGGATATGGAGTTTATCTCGGAACTGCTGGTGAGCAGTCTGCCGTTGGAATTACCGGTATTGCTGCCGGAAGAACTGCCGGAGGAAAAATTGCTGGTGGTAATTGATCCCGGACACCAGGAGAAAGCCGACTGGGGGAAGGAGCCGGTCGGTCCGGGAGCTGATGCAAAGAAAACCAAGGTGTCTGCGGGTACAAAGGGCGTTTCGACTGGAATACCGGAATATGAATTAGCACTGGCAGTAAGTCTTTATTTAAAGGAAGAACTTCTTGCCAGAGGATATGAGGTGATTATGACCAGGGAAACCAATGATGTGAATATTTCCAATCTGGAACGTGCCCTGATGGCAAATGAGGTACAGGCGGATGTATTTATCCGGCTGCATGCGGATAATGCGGCAAATTCAAAAACAAATGGTGTGATGACAATCTGCCAGACACCGGACAGTCCGTATAACAGTGAGTGGTATGAGGAAAACCGGAGGTTATCGGAGCTGGTATTAGAGGAAGTAACCGGAGAAACCGGAGCGAATAAGCGCAGGATATGGGAAACGAATACGATGACCGGGATTAACTGGGCGGAAGTGCCGACGACGCTTCTGGAAATGGGATTTATGTCAAATCCGGAAGAAGATGAGCGGATGGCAACAGAAGAATACCGGAAAAAGATTGCAAAGGGTGTGGCGGATGCCATTGACCGGTATTTCGGGGAAGACTGATAAGGAGAAAACGTATTATGCTGATAGAAGAAGAGGTACAGGGAATTCCGCTGGTACTGCATACAAATGAAGAGGTTTTTTCACCGGGAGCGGTTGACAGGGGAACCAGGGCCATGCTGTCCTTTGTGACGTTTACGGAAGAAGATAAGGTGCTGGATCTTGGCTGCGGCTGTGGTGTGGTAGGAATTTGTGCAGCCAGGCAGACAGGTGCGGATAAGGTATGGATGTGTGATGTTTCTGAAAATGCAGTGGCACTTTCGGAACAGAATGCAAAAGTAAATAAGGTGGAAGGGGTGCATATCTGCCGGAGTGACGGACTCCGGCAGATAGAAGAGAGTGGTTTTACGCTGATTCTGAGCAATCCGCCGTATCATACGGATTTTTCCGTGGCAAAGGAATTTATTGAGGATGGTTTTAAGCGGCTGGCAGTTGGCGGACGTATGATAATGGTAACAAAGCGGCTGGACTGGTACAGGAACAAACTCACTTCAGTGTTTGGAGGCGTTACAGTGAAAGAACTGGACGGATATTATGTGTTTCTTGCGGAAAAACGGGGCATGCGAAAGCCAAAAAAGGAAAAGAAAAATCCGCAGGGAATGTCAAAGAAGCTGCAAAGAAAATATGGGAAATAAAAACAGGAGGCTGACTATGAGAATTGGTTCAGGATATGATGTGCACCGTCTGGTCGAGGATCGTGCATTGATTTTAGGTGGTGTGGTAATTCCGTATGAAAAAGGACTGCTGGGGCATTCGGATGCGGATGTACTGCTGCATGCTGTCATGGATGCACTGCTTGGTGCAGCAGCATTAGGAGATATCGGAAAACATTTTCCGGATACTAATGAGAAATTTAAAGGGGTATCCAGTATGGAACTGTTAAAGGAAGTAAAACAGATGCTGGATGAAGAATTGTTTATTGTGGAGAATATCGATGCCACAATTATTGCCCAGCGGCCAAAGCTGGCACCATATATTCAGGAAATGCGGGAGAATATCGCAGAGGTGCTGCAGATTGATATTTCCCAGGTGAATGTCAAGGCAACCACGGAAGAGGGACTTGGTTTTACCGGTGCCGGAGAGGGAATTGCTTCCCAGGCAGTATGTCTTCTGGAAAACGTTAGAAATTATTCTTTTGGCGGTAATGGTGGAGCGGCATACGCGTATGATACCGGAATGGAAGCCGGAACGGCGTGTGCCCAGTGTTCCGGTTGTCATAAGCGGGTCGGGGAGCAGTAAAGAAAAAGATGAAACTGATCGTTTGTGTGGATGACAATTGGGGAATGATGTTTAATCACCGGCGGCAGAGTCAGGATGCGGCAGTCAGGGCAGATATGCTCTGCATGACTGGAAAACAGAAGCTGTTTGTCAGTCCGTATACAGCGGGACAGTTTGCAGAAGCAGAGCAGGAAAGACTGCATATCAGCGAATGTTTTTTGCAGGAGACTAAAGCAGGGGAGTATTGTTTTGTGGAAGATCCGGCACTACTGTCAGGAGAGCTGCGGCCGGAGGAACTTGTACTGTATGGCTGGAACCGGGGCTATCCGGCGGATGGTTATTTTACTCCGCCAGGGCAGGATTACACGTTGATTTCTTATGAAAGTATGGTGGGAACATCTCATCCGCAGCTATGGAAAAAGGTTTATAAAAGAGGAAAAAGATGCGGAAAAAGCGTTTGTTGAAGTGGCTGGTTCTGCTGCTGGTTACCTTGGGGATGTATCTGGCATATCAGTTCCATGTGAATCCGGAAGCAGGAAAAACGGCAGAGCAGTTGCTGGAAACCATCCGGCAGGTGTTGGCGCTGAAAAAGGATTCTTCCGGAAACCGGGAGGTATCAGACAACGAAACACCAGATTCGTATGAACTGCCGCTGCTTTCCCTGGAAGAGCTGCCGGAGTATAAGGGTGCCGGATATGTGGCAGTCAATGACAACCAGCCTTATTTTGAAACAAAATATCTGGTGCCGATGCCGTTTGAGTATTATAGTGAACTGGATGCCCTGGGACGTTGTGGTCCGGCATATGCCTGTCTTGGAAAAGAACTTATGCCGACGGAAGAAAGAGGCAGCATTAGTTCTGTGAAACCGACAGGCTGGAAATCCACGAAATATGACTGGATCAGCGGAGGAAATCTGTACAACCGGTGTCATCTGATCGGATTTCAGTTGTCCGGGGAAAATGCTAACGAAAAGAATCTGATTACCGGCACAAGATATATGAATGTGGAAAGTATGCTGCTGTTTGAAAATATGGTAGCAGATTATATTAAAGAAACTGGAAATCATGTGCTGTACCGGGTATGGCCGGTGTTTGAAGGGAATAATCTGGTGGCCAGCGGAGTACTGATGGAGGGCTGGTCTGTGGAAGATAAAGGTGCCGGAATATGCTTTAATGTGTATGTTTATAATATCCAGCCTGGTGTGGAGATTGATTATGCTACCGGAGAAAGCCGGGCAGAGTAAGCGCAGATAGGAAAACAGAATAGGGATACCAAAAGAACAGAACTGCATTTTGTCAGAAACTATGGAAGATAGTAGATGGCGAAATGCAGTTTTTTTAAAAAAAAGTTATTGACATCTAATGGAAGTTAGTTTATACTAACGCCATGGGTTAGATAAAACTAACTTATTTATGATAAGGGACAGAAAAGTGATTTACGAAAGGATTTTAGCAAAGGACGGTATCCATCATGCAGAGAGATATGGTTATACAGCGATTAAGAGAGCGGGGACTGCGGATTACAAAGCAGAGGCTGATGCTGCTGGATATTATTTTAAAGGAAGAATGTTCCAACTGTAAGGAAATATATTATCAGGCTTCTGCGAAAGACAGCGGTATTGGTGCGGCAACGGTATATCGTATGATAAATACTTTGGAAGAAATTGGAGCGATTGACCGGAAAAATATGTTCAAAATTGCCTGTGGTTCTTCCTGTGAAATGGAAAATGTGTGTGAGATTGAGTTTGATACCATGGAAAGCTGCCAGTTGTCGGCATCTGAACTGTATGCAGTGATTCAGGCAGGTCTGGAAGCTTGTGGATATGGTGAGAACCGGAATATCAGAAGTGTTTCTGTGAGAGAATGTAATTGTGGAAAACATATGACAGGAAGCGTTTAAAAAAATAGGTTAAGGAAAAATCCGGAATGGAGGAGTGTATGAGACAGCAGAACCGAAAATGGCTGGAAGAACAGATGGCACTTCAGTGTGCGCCGCTGCTGGCAGGACTGAAACTGTCCAATCTGCTGATTATACCGGAAACCGTGGAGGAAGAACTATCGGAAGTACTTTCCGGGACGGAGTTCTGCTCGTATTGTCTGTCCTGGCATGGAGATAAGGTGATTTACCTTCTGTATCGTTCCAGGGAATTGCTGGAATATCTGGAAGAACCGGAAGTACAGCGGCTTTTGGGAGAACTGGACTATGCTTCCCTGGACTTAAGAGAATTGCTGGAAGTGGTTTCGGAACGGTATACGGCACATTTGTCCGGTCAGGCAGAATTTCCCCATGAGCTGGGACTGCTGCTGGGGTATCCGGCGATTGATGTTCGTGGATTTATGGAACACAGAGGAAAAGATTTTTTATATTCCGGTTATTGGAAAGTGTATGGAAATCTGAAAGAAACCCTGCGGTTATTTCAAAAGTTTGGAAAAGCAAGAGAATATTTTGTCAGAATGGTGGCGGCAGGATATTCCATTGCAGAAGTAGTAGCGTAAAAAAAAGAGTTCTGCCTGCGGAACTCCTGGTATAAAATATAGGAAAAGAGGTAAAACAAATGAATGGATTATATGTAATCTACTGGTCGCAGACTGGTAACACAAAGGAAATGGCAGAGGCTGTGGGCGAAGGCATTACAGAAGCTGGAAAGACAGCCATGGTAGTGGAAGTAGGAAGCGTTTCTCCGGATGTATTAAAAGAGGAGAGTGTTTTTGCCCTGGGCTGTCCGGCTATGGGTGCGGAAGTGCTGGAAGAAGAGGAAATGGAGCCTTTTGTGGCAGAAGTAGAAAAATTTGTTTCCGGCAAAAAGGTTGCTCTGTTCGGTTCTTATGGCTGGGGTGACGGTGAATGGATGCGTGACTGGGAAGCGCGAATGCAGAAGGCTGGTGCTGAACTGGTTGGCGGTGCAGGCGTAATGTGTAATGAGGCACCGGACGCTGATGGTATTGCTGCATGTAAGGCACTTGGGGCACAGATGGCACAGTAATTATATTTTTTCTTGACAAAAATAGCCGGATTGCATAGAATATAGTAAATGCAAAAAGGCAGAGAACGGAAAGAGTAACATATTTGGAAGTATCAGAGAGGGAGCGTCACCGGCTGAAAGCGTTCCTGATGGAAGAAATGTGAAGTGCGTCCGGGAGCTGATAAGCAGAACGCCTGACAGGCAAGTATTCTTATCCGGAAAAACAGCCGTTATCTGTTACAGAGTGGAACTGCAGTATGGCGCAGTTCAATTAGAGTGGAACCACGGATATGACCGTCTCTATCATTGGATAGAGGCGGTTTTGTAGTTTAGGGAAACGTTTTCAGCAGTTTATGAAAGAATGGTAGGAGGCAAGGCAATGGGTCTGATTCGATATGTGAAGGAAGAAATGCAGGTCATCATGGAACGTGACGCTGCCATCAAAACACCATGGGAGGTTTTTTTATACCCAAGTTTTAAAGCAATTATGCGTCACCGGGTTGCCCACTGGCTGTATACCCATAAGCATTATTTTCTTGCCCGCTGGTATTCCCAGAAAACAGTGCGGAAGACCGGAATTGAAATTCATCCTGGGGCTACTATTGGAAAAGGGCTGTTTATTGACCATGGCCATGGAGTAATTATTGGTGAAACAACGATTATCGGGGATAATGTAACCCTGTATCAGGGAGTAACGTTAGGAGGTACCGGTAAAGAAAAGGGCAAGCGTCATCCCACGATTGGAAATAATGTCATGATTAGTGCCGGAGCAAAGGTACTGGGTTCCTTTACCGTTGGGGAAAATTCCAAAATCGGAGCCGGTTCCGTGGTACTTTCTGAGGTGCCGCCAAATTGTACGGTGGTCGGCGTGCCGGGCCGTGTGGTGAAGCGGGATAATCTCCGAATTCCAAGAGAGGATATGGATCAGGTACATCTGCCGGATCCGGTTAAGACGGATATTGATTCCCTGAAGAAGGAAAATGAGCGTCTGTCCCAGATGATAGATGTGCTGTTAAAGGAGAGGAACGAGTAACTGTGAATGCAGATATGAAGGAAGCACTGATTAATTCACTGTTTCCCTAAATAGAATGAAGAACAAGAAGGAGAGAAAAATCATGGAAAACAAAGTTTATTTGTTCAACACACTGACCAGAAAAGTGGAAAATCTCATTCCGAATGTGGATGGGAAAATCAATATGTATACCTGTGGACCAACGGTGTACCATTTTGCCCATATTGGAAATCTGCGCTGTTATATCATGGAAGATATTCTGGAAAAGACCCTGCGTTATGTGGGTTATGATGTAAAGCGTGTCATGAATATTACGGACGTAGGACATTTATCCAGTGATGCGGATACTGGTGAGGATAAGATGTTAAAGGGCGCAAAGCGGGAAAACAAGACGGTAATGGAAATTGCACAGTTCTACACCGATGCGTTTTTTGCTGACTGCCAGAAGTTAAATATCAAACGTCCTGACGTTGTGGAACCGGCAACCAACTGTATTGACAACTTTATTGAGATGGTAGAGAAGCTTCTGGAAAAGGGATATGCTTATGTGGCAGGTGACAACGTATATTTTGACACATCGAAGCTAAAGGATTATTATGTGTTCTCCAGCCAGTCCGAACAGGAACTGATGGTTGGTGTCAGAGAGGATGTAAGTGAGGATTCCAACAAGAGAAACAAGAGCGATTTTGTACTCTGGTTCACAAAGTCCAAGTTTGACAATCAGGAATTAAAATGGAACAGTCCATGGGGCGTAGGTTATCCGGGCTGGCATATTGAGTGTTCCTGCATCAGCATGAAACACTTAGGGGAGTATATGGATATCCACTGTGGTGGTATTGACAATATCTTCCCACACCATACGAATGAAATTGCCCAGAGTGAAGCATATCTTGGACATAAGTGGTGCAATTACTGGTTCCATGTGCATCATTTAACCGAAAAGGGCAACCAGAAGATGAGTAAGTCCAATGGGGAATTCCTGACGGTTTCCCTGCTGGAGCAGAAGGGCTACAAACCAATTGTGTACCGTTTCTTCTGCCTGCAGTCCCACTACCGCAAGCCTCTGGAATTTTCCTATGAGGTACTGGAAAATGTAGGCGTGGCTTATGAAAAGCTGCATAAGAAGGTGCTGGAATTAAAGGATGACGGTGCAGTGGATGAGGCAAAGTTTGCAGAATACCGTACAAAGTTTGAGGAAGTATTAAGCAATGATATGAATACTTCCATGGCAATTACGATGATTTATGATGTACTGCGTGATGAAATGAACGATGCAACAAAGAAGGCACTGGTGGCAAGTTTTGATGAAGTTCTTTCTCTTGATCTGACCGTGGCAGAAGAAGCAGCGGCTGTGGATGCAGAGCTGGAAGCGTTTGTGCTTGCAAAGATTGAAGAGCGTAAGGCAGCAAAGAAGGAAAAAGATTTTGCAAAAGCAGATGCCATCAGGGCAGAGCTTCTGGAAAAGGGTGTCCAGATTAAGGATACCAGGGAAGGAACCGTCTGGGAACTTGTGTAAGGGGCAAAGGGATGTACCGGAGGATAGAACATGGAAAAAGCAATAAAAGAAACCTTTTCGATACCGGATATCAATCCGGACCAGTATTCTCCGCTGACACTGGCGTATATGGGAGACTGTGCGTATGAAATTGTAATCCGTACGTTACTGGTCCACAAGGGAAACACCCATGTGGACCGGTTAAATAAGCGTGCCAGCAACCTTGCCAAAGCAGCCACACAATCGCAGATGATTACTGCCATAATGGAACATCTGTCCGAAGAAGAGATTACAATGTATAAGAGAGGCAGAAATGCAAAGTCCTATACCAGTGCGAAAAATGCCAGTATTAACGATTACCGGAGGGCAACAGGGTTTGAAACGCTGGTTGGCTGGCTGTATTTAAAAGGCGAGTTTGACCGGATGACGGAGATTATCCGCCTGGGATTTGAGGCAATCGGGGCGGATATTCTGGAACATACGGCGGAAAACTGCGCCGGTTCTGCAAAGCCGGTGAAGGAAGCTGAAATTCCATCCGGGGAAAATCAGCAGTAAGGGAAAGAGAAGTAGGAAAAATAGTAGAAAGACAGTATTACTGTGGAAAAAAGACAGGAGGAAGTATGGAGTCTGTGGAAAAAAAGGAAATCAAAATAGAAGAAACAAAAATTGAAGGAAGAAACGCGGTCATTGAGGCGTTCCGTTCCGGAAAGCCGGTGGACAAGCTTTTTTTGCTGGACGGCTGCCAGGATGGTCCGATTAAAACAATTTTGCGGGAAGCAAAAAAAGGAGATACGATTATTAATTTTGTATCCAAAGAACGTCTGGACCAGATTTCTGATACAGGAAAGCATCAGGGGGCCATTGCCTACGCAGCGGCGTATGAATATTCTGAAGTGGAGGATATGCTGGCACTGGCGAAGGAACGGGGAGAAGCCCCATTTCTTGTAATTCTGGATGGAATTGAAGACCCGCATAACCTGGGGGCGATTATCCGTACGGCAAACCAGGCAGGTGCCCATGGCGTGATTATTCCAAAACGCCGTGCGGTTGGTCTGACTGCCACGGTAGCAAGAACCTCTGCCGGAGCACTGAATTATACTCCGGTTGCCAAAGTAACCAATCTGGTGCAGACAATGGAAGAACTGAAAAAAGAAGGGTTGTGGTTTGTCTGTGCGGATATGGATGGAGAAGTGATGTACCGTCAGAATCTGACCGGACCAATCGGACTGGTGATTGGCAATGAAGGGGAAGGCGTGAGCCGTCTGGTAAAAGAAACCTGTGATTTTACGGCAAGTATTCCGATGAAGGGACAGATTGATTCCCTGAATGCTTCGGTGGCGATGGGAGTACTGGCCTATGAAATCGTAAGACAGAGAATGAAATAAAATTGAAAAAAGTTACCAATAAAGCAGAACAGGAGGTGCGCCCGTGAAGAACTATGAGGAAATCAGCGATGAAGAACTGGTGGAATATGTTGCAGCCGGAGATTCCGAAGCGATGGAATTTCTCATGAACAAATATAAAAATCTGGTTCGCAGCCGGGCGCGGACCCTGTTTCTGGTTGGTGCGGATAAGGAGGACCTGATACAGGAAGGAATGATTGGACTGTATAAGGCAATCCGGGATTTTAATCAGGAAAAGAAAGTTTCTTTTCAGAATTTTGCGGAACTCTGCATTAATCGTCAGATGTACAGTGCTATCAAAGGTTCCAACACAAAGAAGAACCAGCCGTTGAATAATTACATTTCCATTGATGGAATCAGCAGCAAGGAGGGGCAGGAAACGCCGGAAAAATGGCTTTTTGAAGAAATTTCAGAAAAAAATAAAAATCCTGAGCAATTAGTACTTGACAAAGAGGCTGCCTATGTGCTAGAATATACACTCGTAAGGCAGTTGAGTGAGTTGGAACGAAAAGTCCTCTTCTACTACATGAAAGATTATAATTATAGTCAGATTGCAGCAACTCTTGGAAAAGAATCCAAAGCAGTGGACAACGCCTTGCAGCGAATTAAAAAGAAGCTGTCCCAGGTTTTAAAGAATCTGGATTAAGCGAAATGCTTCCGTGGCACAGTAGGTAGCGCGCATCCTTGGTAAGGATGAGGTCGGCGGTTCAAGTCCGCTCGGAAGCTTTTATAAAACCCTGAAAGTTATTTTCAGGGTTTTTATTGTTATATGGGGAAACGCTGAGTAAGGCGTTTCTTTTGTTGATTTGCACAGCGAAACTGCAATTTCAACTGAAAAATCTTCACAATTTTAATCCACACAGTAGAAAAAAAAATGAAAATGTGGTATGCTGTTCTTTGTAGAATGATGTTGACAGTATGGAGTCATTCTGATATGTGAATACAAGGAGGCGCTGGGAATGAAGCAGTTGAGTAACTTAACGAAAATTATGTTTTGTTTAATCGCAGTTTTACTGGTCATTACTGTAATGCTGGGCATTGCCACTGCGGTAAAGGATAGTAAGGATAAGCAGGAAAATGCACAGTCCGGTACTACAGTGACGCCGATTCCTACGCCGTCTGCATTACCGGAAGCAACGGAAATACCGGAGCCTGAAAGGGAACCGGAGCAGGCAGAGCAGCCGGAGGCTACATCAACACCGGTTCCAACAGAGAAACCGGCAGCTTCGGGAAGCCGCAGGATTGCCCTGGACCCGGGACAGCAGAAGAATGCCATGACAGAGGATGAACCGGTGGGACCGGGAGCTTCCGCTATGGTAGATAAGATGTCCTATGGTGCTACCAGTACCACAACGGGAAAAAGGGAGTATGAATGGACACTGCCGTTTACTTTAAAGCTTAAGGAAGAACTGACAGCCCGTGGCTATGAAGTATTTTTAACAAGAGAGGAAGCAGAGGTCACCATCAGCAATGCAGAACGTGCCAGAATGGCAAATGAAAGTGGTGCGGATATCTATCTGAGCATTCAGGCGGATGCAGCTGCCAGTACGGAAGCACATGGTATTTACGCACAGATTCCGTCCCAGGGGAATGTGTATTCCGGTGATATGTATGAGGAGTGCAGGAGTCTGGCCAAGGAAATACAGAATGCGCTGATTAAGGAAACAGGAGCCAAAGACAGGGGAGTCCAGGAAAATGATAAGGTGGCAGCACTGAATTACAGTGAAATTCCGGTAGCAGTGTTCCAGCTGGGCTTTATGTCAAATGTGGAAGAGGATACGAAACTCTGGTCAGAGGACTACCAGAATAAAATGGTAAAGGCGATCTGCGATGGTATTGATGCGTATTTTGGCAATCAGGAATAAATGAGTGGTACAGACAGGGAAAAGCGGGTTTGAAATGTCTGGAACATAAAAGGAGTAAGACATGAGAAATATTCAGCTTGTGATTGAATATGACGGTTCACGCTATGACGGATGGCAGAAGGCGGTAACTTCCGCAAAAAATGCTGCGTCAGCAAAGGGCGGAGCCATTCAGGAAAAAATAGAAGAGGTACTGGCTAAGATGGAGAATAAGCCGGTGGAGCTGGTGGGTGCCATCCGTACGGAGGCAGGGGTTCATGCCTACCGGCAGGTAGCGAATTTTCATACGGATTCCACCAGAAAGACTTACGAAATCAAACAGTATTTAAACCGCTATCTTCCAAGAGATATTGCGGTGCTGGAAGCGCTGGAGGTGGGAGAACGGTTTCATGCGGCATTTAATGCCAAAGGATATGTATTTGAGTACCGTATCACGATTGGCGAGGTGCCGTCGGTATTTGACCGGAAGTACAATTATTACTGTTTTAAACGGCCGGATCTGGCGGCAATGAAGGCAGCAGCAGGGAAACTGACGGGAACCAACGATTATAAAGCGTTTTCGGATAATAAGAGAATGAAAAAATCCACGGTCCGTACGATTTCTTCCATTGATGTCTATGGAGATGAAAAGGAAATTACCGTGACGGTTACCGGAGATGATTTCTGGCCGAATATGGCACGTATTCTGGTGGGAACCATTCTGGATGCCGGGCTTGGTGAACTGGCACCGGAGGATATTCCGGATATTATGGCTTCCGGGGACAGAGAACGGGCCGGACGGGCAGTAGAGCCGAAAGGATTATTCCTTGTGGATGTAAAGTATGCATAAAGGTGTAGAATGGTATAGCTGTGAAGACAGGGAGCAGTTATTATTTACATGTTAAAGGATAAAAGGAAAAACAGGAGGCAGATATGGGAAAGCATAGAATTATTATCAAATGTGTGGTAAATTACTGTGGAGATTATTTACTTCTCCAGAAGTGGTACGATGACCGGATTGACGAGCCATACCAGTGGGAGTTTGCGGATGGTGAACTGGAATTCGGTGAATCCCCGGAACGGGCGGCAGAGCGTATTGTAATGGAAGCAACCGGACTGACAGCTGAGGCAGCAAAGCCTTTGTATACCTGGCAGTATATGCTGGGAGAAGTCTCCAATATTGGTATCTGTTATCTGCTCCACGCCCATGATACATCTACGGTACTTTCGGAGGAATATACAGAGAGCGCCTGGATAAGCCGTCTGGAGTTTGCGGACTACATTAAGAATGAAAAACTTCTTGCGGATATTGAGCGCGCGGATTTATAGCAGAAAGGAAAGAAAAACATGAAGATGCTGATACGTGGTGGCCACCTGATGGACCCTGCAGCGGGGAGGGATGGCGTATTTGACCTGCTGGTACAGGACGGTATTGTGGCAGAGCTGAAAGAGTGGACAAACAGCGAAGCTCCGGTCTGGAAACAGGAGGAAATGGATAAAGTAATCGATGCTTCCGGAAAATATGTTATGCCTGGATTTATCGATCTGCATGTACACTTGAGAGAGCCGGGACTGGAGTATAAAGAAACGATTGCAACCGGTGCCATGGCAGCAGCGGCAGGAGGCTTTACCAGTGTGTGTCCAATGCCGAATACAAAGCCTTCCACTGATACACCGGAGAAGATTCGTGCTTTGCTGGAAAAGGCAAAGACAGACGCAAAAATTCACATTCTTCCTATTGGAGCAATTTCTATTGGCCAGGAAGGAAAAGAACTGGCAGATATTCAGGGAATGGCAGAAGCCGGTGCCGTGGCGTTCAGTGAAGATGGAAAATCGGTGATGAACTCTGCACTGTATGCGGAAGGAATGAAAGCGGCAGCTAAGGCAGGACGTCCGGTGTTTGCCCACTGTGAGGATATTGACCTGGTCCGTGGCGGTGTGATGAATGCAGGAAAGAGAGCGGAAGAACTGGGTCTGCCTGGCATTACCAACGCGGTAGAGGATATTATTACGGCAAGAGATATTTTTCTTGCCAGAGAGACCGGAGTGCAGCTGCATCTGTGTCACTGTTCCACAAAAGACAGTGTGATGATGATTGCCCTGGCAAAAGCCGAAGGACTTCCGGTCAGCGGAGAAACGGGTCCGCATTATTTTACGATGACCGATGCCGAAATTCCGGAGGATTTCGGCAATTATAAAATGAATCCGCCACTGCGTGGAGCTGCAGATAAAGAGGCACTGATCCAGGCATTACAGGACAATGTGCTGGAGGCAATTGCCACAGACCATGCGCCACACTCGAAAGAAGAAAAGGAACAGTCGATGTTAAAGGCACCGTTTGGTATTGTGGGTTCAGAAACAGCCTATGCACTGACGGTAACCGAACTGGTTCGTACAGGAAAGATTACCATGCAGCAGCTGGTGGAACGTATGAGTGCTTCTCCGGCGAGGATTCTTGGCATTCAGAAGGGAAGTCTGCAGCCTGGCATGGCAGCGGATATTACGATTGCGGATGTGGATACCTGCTGGAAGATTGACCCGGAGAAGTTTTATTCCAAGGGTAAAAATACGCCATTTGCGGGAAAAGAAGTATACGGAAAAATTTATTATACGATTGTGGATGGTGAAATTGCTTTCCAGCAGGAATAAAAGTTATTTATAAAACAGGAGGATTATCATGATTGACAAGCTGATTACCAAAATTAAAGCAACGGATGCACCTATCGTTGTAGGTCTTGACCCGATGTTAGGCTACATTCCAAATTATATCAAGGAGGCAGCCTTCAAAGAATATGGTGAGACACTGGAAGGTGCTGCAGAAGCGGTATGGCAGTATAACAAAGGAATTGTGGATGCAGTGTATGACCTCATTCCGGCAGTAAAGCCACAGGTGGCAATGTACGAACAGTTTGGTATTCCGGGCATGGTGGCATTCCACAAGACAGTACAGTACTGTAAGGAAAAAGGTCTGATTGTTATTGGAGATATCAAGCGTGGAGATATCGGTTCTACTTCTGCGGCGTATGCTGCAGGACATATTGGTAAGGTGACGATTGGTTCCAATACTTATGAGCCATTCGGTGAGGATTTTGTTACTGTAAATCCATACCTTGGAACAGATGGTATCAAACCGTTTGTGGATGTATGCAAGGAAAATGACAAGGGTCTGTTTATTCTGGTTAAGACATCCAATCCATCCAGCGGTGAGTTCCAGGACAGACTTATTGATGGAAGACCGCTGTATGAACATATGGGTGAAAAAGTAGCGGAATGGGGCGCAGACTGCATGAGCGGTGATTACAGCAACATTGGTGCCGTAGTTGGTGCGACTTATCCGGAGCAGGGTAAAATCTTAAGAAAATTAATGCCAAAGACCTTTATTCTTGTACCGGGATATGGTGCCCAGGGTGGTAAGGGAGCTGATCTTGCCCACTTCTTTAATGAGGATGGTCTCGGAGCAATCATCAACTCTTCCAGAGGTATTATTGCTGCTTATAAGCAGGAAGCTTATGCAAAGTTTGGTGAAACCGGCTATGCAGATGCTGCAAGAGCAGCGGTACTGGATATGAAGGCAGATATCAATAGTGCAATTAAGTAAGTTGTGTTCCGGCGGAATCAGCTGGAGGAAGTACCTGCCGGAGAGCGGCGTTTCAGAAAACGTTTCCGCAGGATAAATACGAGGATAAGCAGTACAGCGGTACCTATGAGGAGTGATTTATATTCTTCATAATACCGCTGTACTTCGTTCCAGTTGCTTTTGAACAGCGAGCCGAGACCAATCAGGATACAGTTCCAGACAGTAATGCCGAACAGGGAATAGGAAAGAAACTGGGAATAGGGTTGTTTGACACTGCCGGCAATGAAGGCAATATAGGTACGGCACAAGGGAATGACCCTGCCAAAGCAGACAGCCAGGGCTCCGTAGCGCTCCATTTTTTCTTCGGAGGCATCAATTCCCTTCCTTGTTTTTGGAAAACGGTTTTTCAGGCCGTCCAGCAGCCTTGTACCACCAATTCTGCCGATAAAATAGCAGAGAGAGGTTCCAATCAGGCCTGCCAGGATACTGCCGGGAATCAGCAGGAAAAAGGAAATATGATAGGAGCTGGCGAAAGCACCGCAGAAGGGCAGGACGATTTCGCTGGAAATAGGAAAGCAGGCATATTCCAACAAAATCATGAGGCACAGACCAAACAGACCATATTGTTCGAAAAGGGATGTTAAGAGTTCCATGGGGACCTCCAGTGTGGATTCTGTTTTATATATATGGAGTCCGGTGGAAAATATGTCAAGAATAATATTACGTGTGAATATCTCAGAAAGGGGGCAGTTATGCATAATCAGTTGACAAAAAGCGATATCCAGAAGATGGAAGCCGAGATTGAGCATAGAAAGCTGGTAGTAAGAAAAGAGGCCATTGAAGCGGTCAAGGAAGCCAGGGCACATGGCGATTTGAGTGAAAATTTTGAGTACTATGCAGCGAAAAAATACAAGAACCAGAATGAAAGCCGGATACGTTATCTGGAGCGGATGATTAAAACAGCAGATGTGCTGGAAGATACTTCCGCAGAAGATGAGGTCGGCATGAACAATACGGTGGAACTTTACTTTGAGGAAGATGATGAGGTGGAAACCTACCGTATTGTGACTACAGTCCGGGAAAATTCCCTGGAAGGACGTATCAGTGTGGAGTCACCGATTGGCAAAGCAATTTATGGAAGAAAGGCAGGGGAGCGTGTGAAAGTGAAAGTAAACGACAGTTATGAGTATTATGTTGTCATCCGTTCCATTACAAAAACAATAGATGATTCTGAGGACAAAATAAGGAGTTTCTGAGGTTCAGAACAAAGATGCCGCACAACGACTATGGGAAGTCTGTCTTGTGCGGTGTTTTTGTTACCTGGGGAAACTAAAAAGTATAGGTAAAATGTATGAAAAGAAAGCAGAAAAAGCTTGCTATTTTGTTCAAAATGTACTATGATAAAATCGAAAACGATTAAGAAAACGGGTTATTTTGGAAGGAAAGTGTGAATAGAATGGTATCAATGAAAGATATTGCGGCAGCCTGCGGAGTCAGTGTTGCCACGGTCAGCAAAGCTCTGAATGACCATAGTGATATTGGAGAAGACACAAAACAGCATATTAAGGAAGTGGCCAAGGAAATGGGATATTTCCCGAATTCCCTGGCGAGAGCATTGAAAACAAACCGGACGTATAATATTGGAGTACTGTTCGTGGATGAGGCGCAGAGCGGCCTGACCCATGACTATTTTTCCTATGTGCTCGATAATTTTAAGCGCACCGTGGAAGCGAAGGGGTATGATATTACGTTCATAAACAAAGGGCGGAACCATATGTCCTATCTGGAGCACTGCCGTTACCGGGGATTTGACGGTGTGATGATTGCCTGTGTGGATTTCTATGACCCGCAGGTCGTGGAGCTGGTACGCAGCAATATTCCGCTGGTGACGATTGACCATGTGTTTAATAACCGCATTAGTGTCATGTCGGACAATGTAAATGGTATGCGTCAGCTGCTGGAGTATGTGTATTCCAGAGGACACCGTAAGGTGGCGTATATTCATGGTGCGGATTCGTCTGTTACCAGGGAACGTCTGTCGTCTTTTTATCATAATGCAGAAAGATTGGGACTGGAAGTGCCGGATGAGTATATCAAGGAAGCAGCCTACCGTGACAGCTGGACAGCGGGAGAGCGTACCCGGGAGCTTCTGGCACTGAAGAACAGGCCGACCTGTATTTTTTATCCGGATGATTTTGCCAGCTTTGGCGGTCTGAATGCGATTGCGGAACTGGGACTGAGGGTGCCGGAGGATATTTCCGTGGTTGGCTACGATGGTATCCGCATCGGTCGTCACTTAAGTCCGAAGCTGACGACACTCAGGCAGGACACAAAAAGCATTGGGGTAAAAGCCGGAGAAAAACTGGTTTCCCTGATAGAACACCCAAAGTCCACCATTATTGAGCAGATAGTGATTCAGGGCGAGGTTTATGAAGGCGGAACGGTGCGGAATATACTTAAGTAAAAAGTGAAACATTACGCTTTTGTGCAAAATGAACAAAAAAATAAAAAAAGTACTTGCATTTTATATAAAAATGCTGTATAGTAAAGTCAAGTAAACGATTAAGTAAAAAACAACAAGCGCAACAAAGTGCGCAACATTAGTCGTCTAACTGTAACTATATTGCGCTGGTGCGTAATATCAATATTTATCTTTTTTAAATGAGGGAGGAAAAAAAGATGAGAAAGAAATTTTTAGCAGTTCTGCTTTCAGCAGCAATGGCAGTTTCCATGTTCGCAGGCTGTGGAGCCAAGGAAGCGACATCAACAAGTGATGGTAAGGTTTTAAATGTTTACTGCTGGAATGAAGAGTTCAAGACCAGAGTAAAGGATCACTATCCGGATTATGTTGAAGTCAGTGCAACAGAAGGCAAGATTGGTGATATCGTTGTTAAGTGGAACATTACTCCGAATGCTGACAACGCATACCAGAACAATCTGGATACCACACTGGAGAAGCAGGAAAAGGCAGACGCTGATGACAAGATAGATATTTTCCTTGTAGAAGCAGACTATGCATTAAAGTACGTAGATTCTGATTACACGATGGCAGTAAAGGATCTTGGTATCAGTGATGCTGACCTGGCTGACCAGTACCAGTACACAAAGGATATCGTAACAGATTCCAAGGGCGTATTAAAGGGTCTCTCCTGGCAGGGATGTCCGGGTGCATTATTCTACAGCCGTGCAGCAGCACAGGAAATTTTCGGAACAGATGATCCGGCAGCAATTCAGGAATATGTAAAGGACTGGGATACTTTTGTAGCTACAGCAGCAAAGGTTCAGGAAGCTGGTTACAAGATGACTTCTTCCGCAATGGATACATACCGTACTTACTCCAACAACGTTACTTCCAAGTGGGTAGTTGATGGAAAGATTAAGATTGATGCAAATATTGAAAAATGGGTACAGGATTCCAAGAAGATGGTAGACGCTGGCCAGACTGGTACACATGCTCTCTGGAGTGATGAGTGGAGTGCAGGTTTCTATCCGGAAGGAAAGGTATTCTGCTACTTCGGACCGGCATGGTTAGTAAACTTCTCCATGGCAGCGGATACCGAAGGCAGTATTGCTAACATCGGCGGATGGGCAGCAACCGAAGGTCCTCAGGGATTCTACTGGGGCGGTACCTGGATTTGTGCAGCAGCAGGTACAGACAATGCAGATTTAATCAAGGACATCATGATTACCTTAACAACAAATGCTGATGTTATGAAGGGCATTGTAGAAAAGGATGACGATTTCGTAAACAACAAGCCTGCTATGGAAGCTATGGCTAAGGATACAAACT
>JAGBBW010000018.1 GCA_017938285.1 Lachnospiraceae bacterium | reverse complement strand
TAAAGAAGCATTTGCAAAGGGGAAAGTATTTATTCCATTTTTTACCTGTGGTGACCCTGACCTGGAAACCACAGGTAGGCTGGTGCGGACTGCTGTGGAACATGGTGCAGATTTGATTGAGCTGGGCATTCCTTTTTCTGACCCTACAGCAGAAGGGCCTGTAATTCAGGGAGCGAATCTTCGGGCCCTGCAGGGCGGTGTAACCACAGATAAGATATTTGACTTTGTAAAAGAACTTAGAAAGGATGTAACTGTCCCACTAGTGTTTATGACTTATGGCAATGTGGTGTTTTCCTATGGCGCAGAAACCTTTATCCGTACCTGCAGGGAAGCCGGGATTGATGGAATTATTCTTCCTGATTTGCCTTATGAGGAAAAGGAGGAGTTTGCACCGCTTTGTAAACAGTATGATGTGGCACTAATATCATTGATTGCACCGACATCTGAACATAGAATTGCCAGGATAGCAAAAGAGGCGGAAGGATTTTTGTACATTGTGTCAAGCCTTGGCGTAACCGGTACCAGAAGTGAGATTACAACCGACCTGGCTTCCATGGTGAAGGTGGTTCGGGAAAATACAGAGATTCCCTGTGCCATCGGTTTCGGAATTTCTACGCCGGAACAGGCAAAGAAAATGGCAGAAATTGCAGATGGCGTAATTGTGGGTTCTGCTGTTATCAGGCTGATTGAGGAAAATGGTGTAAATTCTGAAAAGGTTGTAGGTGCATATATTGATAAAATGAAAAATGCTGTTTTAGCCAAATGATAGGGAAGTCAATAGGTAGAACTGCCACTCTGGTGAGAAATTACAAGGGCGGCAGTTTTTGTATAAGTATTGACAATCCTTTGATTTGAGCTTATCATACAAATCATATGGAAGAACTATGAAATAGAGGGAATAGGGATGACACTTACACAACTAAAATATGCAATTACTGTTGCAGAAGCAACCTCCATGAATGAAGCGGCCAAATTGCTGTTTATCTCCCAGCCGAGTCTGTCAGCTGCAATCAAAGATCTGGAGGAGGAAATCGGAATAGATGTGTTTCGACGAAATAATAAGGGGGTAATGCTCACTCTGGCGGGAGAAGAATTTATCGGGTATGCCAGACAGGTGGTGGAGCAGTATGGACTGATAGAAGCAAAGTATATTGAAAAAGAGAACGTTAAAAAGAAATTTGGAGTTTCCACCCAGCATTATACCTTTGCAGTGAAAGCGTTTGTGGAAATGGTAAAGCAATTCGGTATGGAGGAATACGAGTTTGCCATCAGGGAAACGAAAACCCATGAAGTTATTGAGGATGTAAAGAACTTTAAAAGTGAAATTGGCATTTTATACATAAATGAATTTAACAGGAAAATTTTAAACAAATTATTCCTGGACGATGGTTTGGAATTTCATCCGATTCTGGATTGCCATATTTATGTTTATATCTGGAAAAGTCATCCGCTGGCAGAGCGGGAGGAAATCACTCTGGAGGAACTGGAAGAATATCCGTGCCTCGCTTTTGAACAGGGAAATAATAACTCCTTTTATTTTGCCGAGGAGGTACTGAGTACCTATCATTATAAGCAGTTAATCCGGGCGAATGACAGAGCGACCCTGTTGAATCTAATGGTTGGATTAAATGGCTATACTCTGTGCTCCGGTATTATATGTGAAGAACTGAACGGTTCCGATTATTGTGCAGTGCGGTTGAAGTCCGATGAAATTATGACCATTGGCTATCTGTCCAGAAAGGGTGTGACTGTCAGTTCGCTGGGACAGAAGTACATTGAAGAATTATCGAAGTACAAGGATAAGGCACTGAAATAATGGATACCGTAGAAAAATTAGAAAAGAATTGCAGAGAGGTGGAAGTATGAAAATTTCAACCAAGGGAAGATATGCCTTAAGATTGATGATAGATTTGGCAAAGAACGAAAACGGAGAGCCTATCCGCATTAAGGATGTGGCAGAGCGTCAGGAAATCTCAGACAAATATTTAGAACAGATTATTTCCATTTTAAACAAAGCAGGTTTTGTGAAAAGTATTCGCGGACCACAGGGGGGCTATGTTCTTAAGAAAAAGCCGGAGGACTATACGGTAGGCATGATTTTACGGCTGACAGAAGGCAGTCTGGCACCAGTGGCTTGTGTGGAAGAGGAAGAAACGGACTGTGAAAGGCAAAAAGGATGCGTTACCTATCCTTTGTGGAAGAAAATCAGTGCTGCCATTAATGAGGTGGTGGATACCGTAACCTTACTGGATTTGATAGATGGTCAGTTATAGTTTGTTCCTATAATAACTTAGAGGATATCAGTATTATACAAGTACAGGAAACTGTGCTATTTTTATGTCATAAGTTCAATTCTTTGTTTAAATCATACTAAACCGATAGGAAAAGTATAAAAGGAAGGGCGGATGATATATGAGCACAGAGGTATCAACAAAATGTATTCATTTAGAAAATGATTCCAGAGAAAATTTTTATGGAGCAGTGAGTTATCCAATTTTTCAGACAGCTACCTTTGCACATCCTGGAGTGGGTCGAAGCACAGGCTTTGATTACAGCAGACTGCAGAATCCTACCAGAGAGCACCTGGAAAAGGTGGTTGCTGCTTTGGAAAATGGAGTGGATGCTTTAGCATTTACCAGTGGAATGGCAGCAATCGCCGCACTGATGGAGTTGTTTCAGCCGGGGGACCACTTAATTGTGGATAGTGACCTGTATGGAGGTACCATTCGTCTTTTTGACAACATCAGTGAAAAGAACGGTTTGGAGATTACCAGGCTGGACTGTAGTGCAGAAGCTATTTTGAACAACATTAAGCCAAATACAAAGGCAATTTATATTGAAACTCCGACTAATCCGATGATGAACGTAATTGACATTCAGAAAATCAGTAGGATTACAAAGGAGCGGGGGATCTGGCTGATTGTGGATAATACCTTTCTTTCTCCATATTTTCAGAATCCACTGGATTTGGGAGCAGATATTGTGGTACACAGCGGCACAAAATATCTTGGTGGACATAACGATACTCTTTCCGGATTTCTGGTTGCTTCCAGTACGGAAATTTCTGAGAAGCTTCGTTTTATAATTAAAACCACAGGAGCAGGTCTTCCGCCTTTTGACAGCTGGTTAATCCTGCGGGGCATTAAAACGTTGGGAATTCGTATGGAAAAGGCACAGGAAAATGCGTTTAAACTGGTTCACTGGCTGGGACAGCAGGAAGAAGTAAAACGTGTGATTTATCCGGGTCTTACCACTCATCCGGGTCATGAAATCATGAAAAAGCAGAGCAGAGGCTTTGGAGCAATGGTAACTTTTGAAGTCTGCAGCAAGGAGTTTGCACAGAGTATTTTAAATCATGTCCGCCTGATTCAATTTGCAGAAAGCTTGGGCGGTGTGGAAACATTGATTACTTACCCGGTAACACAGACTCATGCAGATGTGGCAAAGGAACAGTTAGAAAAGAACGGCATCACGGAAAGCGTGCTTCGTTTATCGGTCGGAATTGAATCTGCAAAGGATTTGATTCAGGATTTTGATCGAGCATTCCGGGAGGTAAAGCAGGAAAACTAAGGGAGGAGTATTCTATGGCTGAGAAAAATCTTGATTTTGATGTGGCGGTTGACAGGAAAAATACCTATAGCTTGAAATATGATTTTGCAAAGGAAAGAAACATGCCGGAGGAGGTTCTGCCCCTCTGGGTGGCAGATATGGACTTTAAGGTATCCTCATATATTCAGGAAGCGTTGCAGAAGCAGGTAGAGCACGGCATTTTTGGCTATAGTGAAGTGAAGGAAGATTACTTTATAGCACTGAAACAATGGTTGAAAATTCATCATGATTGGGAGGTGGAAGATGAGTGGCTGGTGAAAACACCGGGGGTTGTGTTTGCCCTTGCCATGGCAGTGAAGGCATTTACAAGAGAAGGAGACGGAGTACTGCTTCAGCAGCCGGTGTATTATCCCTTCAGTGAGGTGATTGTGGATAACGGACGGAAAGTTATCAGTAATACACTGATACAGGATAAAGCAGGTAAGTACATCATTGATTTTGAGGATTTTGAGCATAAAATCATAAAAGAACATATTAAATTGTTTTTTCTCTGTAATCCCCACAATCCGGTGGGAAGAGTGTGGAGCAGGGAAGAATTGGAACATTTGGGGGATATCTGTTATAAGCATCATGTGATTGTAGTCAGTGATGAAATCCATGCAGATTTTGTATTTCGGGGAAAGCATCAGGTGTTTGCAAATCTGAAGGAAGAGTACAAGGAGATTACCATTACAGCGACCTCTCCAAGTAAGACCTTTAATATTGCAGGACTGCAGGTTTCTAATATATTTATTCCGAATGCCGGGCTGCGAAGTAAAATCAAAAAGCAGATAGAAGCTGCTGGATACAGCCAGCTAAATGTACTGGGACTGGTTGCCACACAGGCTGCCTATGAACATGGAGAAGAATGGTATAAGGAAATGCACCGGTATGTAAAAGAAAATATCGCTTACACAAAGCAGTTTGTAGAAGAAAATCTGTCTGGGGTAACACTGGTGGAAAATGAAGGCACTTATCTGCTGTGGCTGGATTTCAGAGAGTTGAACTTGTCCGAGCGAAAGCTGGAGGACCTGATTGTGAAACAGGCAAAGCTTTGGCTGGACAGTGGAAGAATCTTCGGTACAGCCGGAAAAGGATTTCAGAGAATCAACGTTGCCTGTCCGAGAGAGACGCTTAAGGAAGCGTTAATAAGCCTGGAAGCTGTACTGAAGAAAGCAGGAACTTGCTATAGGTAATACTTATAACGAATAACAGGTTATAGGTATTATACAAAACAAATAAAGTATGTTATTCTCATATCATACAAAACCGATAGGAAATATAGGCTAATAAAATTTAGAATGCAGGGAGGAATTTATTATGAGTAAGATTAAAGAAAGTGCATTAGAGTTAATAGGAGAAACCCCATTATTAAAGCTGAATAACTATTCCAGGAAAGCAGGTATTACAGAAACTGCCATTCTTGCAAAGCTGGAGTACCTAAATCCGGCCGGCTCTGTCAAGGACAGAATTGCTAAGGCCATGATTGAAGATGCGGAAAAGAAGGGCATTTTAAAGCCGGGAGCAACCATTATTGAGCCAACCTCTGGAAATACCGGAATCGGTCTGGCCTCCGTGGCAGCAGCCAAGGGCTACAGAGCAATTCTGACATTACCGGATACCATGAGCGTGGAAAGAAGAAATCTCTTAAAGGCATACGGTGCTGAACTGATATTAACAGAAGGCGCTAAAGGCATGAAGGGTGCCATTGCAAAGGCAGAGGAGTTAAAGGAAGAAATTCCTGGTGCAGTTATTTTAGGACAGTTTATAAACCCAGCGAATCCAGCAGTTCATAAAGCAACCACAGGTCCTGAAATCTGGGATCAGACAGATGGAAAGGTTGATATTTTTGTGGCAGGTGTCGGTACCGGCGGAACCATTACGGGTGTTGGAGAATACTTAAAGGAACAGAATCCAAACATAAAAATTGTTGCAGTGGAACCAGCCGGCAGTCCGGTATTATCTAAAGGAACACCGGGTGCCCACAAGATTCAGGGAATCGGTGCAGGTTTCATTCCAAATGTTTTAAACACTAAGGTATATGATGAAATTATCACTATTGAAAACGAAGAGGCATTCGCAGAGGGCAGAGCCTTTGCAGTGAGCGAAGGTATTCTGGTCGGAATTTCTTCCGGTGCAGCATTAAAGGCAGCTGTCATTTTAGCAGCCCGTCCGGAAAATAAGGGCAAGACCATTGTAGCACTGCTGCCAGACTCCGGTGACAGATATTTATCTACAGCATTATTTAATTACTAGATTGAAGAATTATTCGAAATCAAAATGGAGGATTTGTTTATGAAAAAGTTGTTAAAAAGGAGAAAAAAAGGAGTTGCTATATTGCTTGTAGCAGGCACATTACTTAATCTTACAGCCTGTGCGGTATCCGCTGGAGAGAGGCAGAATACGACAGAAGAAAACAGTCAGAAAACAGACTATAGTGCGACAATATCTTATTTGGAATATGCAGGTATTGAGGCACTTCCGGATTCTGATAACGTACAGACAATTAAGATTGCATATGGCTATGCGGCATATCCTCTTTCTTATACTGCAAATGACGGATCGGTATCCGGCTATGATGTTGAGATATTAAAGGCAGTGGATGCATTGCTCCCGGATTATAAGTTTGAATTTGTTCCATCAGCGGGTGGCGATGACCTGTTATTAGGAGTTCAGACAGGTAAATTTGATGGAGCTGTAAGAAACTGGTTCCAAACAGAAGAACGCCGACAGATATTCAGCTTCCCTGAAAAGAATCTCGGATTAAGTGTTACCGGAATTACGGTCAGAACAGAGGATGTGGAAAAGATATATGATTTTGCAACTTTGTCAAAGGCAGGCGGACGTTTAGCTCCTGTAGATCCGGGAGATGGTCATTACACTGTATTAAAGAATTGGTGTGCTGCCAATCCGGAGTTTGCATGGGAGTTTGAAACCGGTCAGGTTAGTAATTCTGCTGATAAATTTGCATGGGTTGCAGAAGGAAGATATGATGCCTCCTTTGGGCTTGAAGTTAGTTTTAATTCCATTGTAAAAGCAGAGAATGGCTCCGCACATCAGTATGATGGTAAACTTTCCTGGGTTGCCTGCGCAGCGATTCCGACCTATGTTATTTTCAGCGCAGACGATAAGGCAGTTGCAGATGCGTTTGACAGTGTAATAGATCAAATATGGGACAGCGGCTATCCGGGAGTTTTACAGGAAAACCTGTATGGAGTTAATTATATCGGAATCTACGGAAGAGACGGTCTGGGATTTGGTAACTAAAGTAAGAAGAGCAGGGAGTGGTGCATAATGTTTTACATTGATATTTTCTTTAAGCATGTTTGGAATATACTTCCATACTTAAAAACGACATTTTTGGTAGCAGCAATTACTTTTCTTGTCAGTGTTCTGCTTGGAGGTCTGATTGCATCTGGGATGCTTGGAAAGAATAAGCCAGGACAAATGCTTGCAAAAGCTTACGTAAATTTAATGCGTTGTGTACCACCGATTGTACTGTTATTTATTGTATATTATGGTGCCCCTTATCTGGTAAGCAGTTTATTTCATAAGGATATCAATGGCCTGGATGCAATATATTTCGCGATTATTTCCTTAAGCCTTCTACATGGAGCAAGCTTTGCAGAAATGATGAGAGGAGCTTATCTGGCAGTAGGAAAAGGGCAGGAAGAAGCGGCACTTAGTATTGGGCTTACAAAATGGCAGGCATTTTACAGAATTATTTTTCCACAGGCATTTGTAGTAGCACTTCCTATATTGGGTAATTCGATAATTGGACTTTTAAAGGATGGTGCACTGGCATATTCCATAGGAGTTGTGGATATCACAGGAAGAGCGCAATACCTGATTAGTATGAATCTTGGTGGATATGTCCTGGAGACATATCTGGCACTTGCATTGATTTATTGGATATTATCATCGATAACACAAAAAGCCTTTGGTGCTTTGGAACGCAGATTGCAGAAGGGATAGGTGAAGAAAGGATGAAATTAAGTATATCATTTATATTGGAAACCTTAAAAAATTCCATAGGAGCAATACCGGTAACCTTAAAGCTTACCTTTGTACCATTCCTGATTGCAGCACCAATTGCATTTTTTCTGGCTTTGGCACAGGTCAATAAGGTGAGATTCTGGTCGAGGTTTTCAGCAGGATATGTATCATTGATACGAGGTACACCAGCGGTTGTATTGGTACTTCTTTTATATAATACATTACCGGTGAGGCTGTCCTGCTTTTTCAAGGCAACCGGAAGTAGTTTTAATGTATACAGCTCTGTTCAACCAATTGTATATGCATACGTAATATTTACAATAACTGCAATTGCACCTCTAATTGAGATTTTGCGTTCTGCAATTGCTTCTGTAAACAGAGGTCAGTTAGAGGCGGCATATACAATAGGAATGAGTGCACCGCAGGCTTATATCCGAATTATTCTGCCGCAGGCTTTGGTGGCAGCAATGCCGAATCTTGGAAATTTGATAGTGGCTTTGGTAAAGAATACATCACTGGCATTTATGATGACGGTAAAGGACATTACACAGACAGCAAAGCTTGGAGCGGCACTTAACTATAAATATACAGAGGCTTATATAGTTATATTGCTTTTATATGTTGTCATCTGCCTTGTACTTGAGCAGATATGTAAGTTAATCGAGCGATATCTGAGTCGGTATAAGGGCTTTAGAACAGCATAGGAAAGGGAGGATGGCGGTATGTTGAAAATCACAGATGTACATAAAGCATTCGGAGATAATGAAGTATTAAAGGGTGTATCCATTGAAGTAGAAAAGGGCGACGTGGTAGCTGTTTTAGGACCAAGCGGTTCAGGAAAAACGACACTTCTTAGAAGCATTAATTTCCTGGAAAGAGCGGATAAGGGAAGACTTCAGTTTGATGATATTGATGTGGATTTGAAAAATGCATCCAAGGCAGATATAAAGAAAATAAGAAAAAAGACAGCTTTTGTATTTCAAAATTATAATTTGTTTGCCAACAAAACAGCATTACAGAATGTTACGGAAGGCTTGATTATCGGGAGAAAGGTTCCAAAAGCAGAAGCAGCCGAACGTGCAAAAAAGGCACTGGATAAGGTGGGACTGTCAGAACGATACGATTATTATCCAGGTCAGCTTTCGGGAGGACAACAGCAAAGAGTAGGAATTGCCAGAGCAATTGCGGTTAATCCGGATATCATTTTATTTGATGAACCAACTTCTGCACTTGACCCGGAGCTTATCGGTGAGGTGCTAAATGTAATGAAGGAGCTTGCAAAAGAAGGAACAACAATGATTGTTGTTACCCATGAGATGCAGTTCGCGCAGGATGTTACCAATAAAGTAATTTTCATGGACGGTGGAAAGGTAGTTGAGGAAGGAACACCAAAAGATATTTTCACCCATCCAAAAGAAGAAAGAACAAAGCAGTTCTTAAGAAGAGTTATTCCAAACTATGATTATAGTATATAAAAAGAAGAGAGGTAAAATAGTATGAGCACAAAGAGAGAGTTAGTATTAAAGGCATTTCACAACGAAGAGACAGAGAGAATTCCAGTAGGCTTCTGGTTTCATTTTCTGGAAGGAGATGAATTCAATGAAGGTCTTGAAAACCCGGAGCTTTTGGAGAAAAATATCGCAGGACATAAGAAATTTAAAGAGGATTTTGACCCTGATTTTGTCAAGATTATGACAGATGGTTTTTTCAATCTTCCCTATGATTTTTCCGGAATAAATACAGTTAGGGATTTAAAGAATCTGAAGCAGCTTCCTGATAATCATCCGTTTTTTGAGAAGAATGTAGAGTTGGTAAAGAGAGTAAGAGAAGTATTTGGAGAGGATACACTGCTGTTCTTTAATGTATTTTCTCCATTCAGCCAGATGTTGGGCGGTCTTGCTGGTAAATCTTTTCTTGGAAGAGGAAATGCAGTAAAGACCTTTGTACGATTTTTAAGCGAGGATCCTGAGGCAGTAGAGAATACCTTAGACATCATTGCAGAAGGAATTGGCAAGCTGTTAAAGCTGGTGGTGAAGGAAGGACTTGCGGATGGTATTTATCTCAGTGTCAATAATCCGAACAGAACCATTCCGGAGCAGACCTATAAGCAGTGTATTGCACCAAGTGAGAAAAAGGTTCTTGCTTTTGCGAAGGAACGGTCCCAGGATAATATTTTACATATTTGTGGTTATGCTGGAAACAGAAATATCCTGGCTGCGTATCAGGATTATGATGCAGAGGTTATAAACTGGGCAGTTCATGCAGAATTACTGGGATTGAAAGAAGGAAAAGAATTCTTTGGTGGCAAGACGGTTATCGGTGGCTTTGAGAATACAAAGGACAGTATATTGTATAAGGGAACCAGGGAAGAGGTTGAGGAGTATGTAGAAAACCTGGTGAAGGAAGTTGGCAGAAAAGGTGTTATCATAGGCGCGGATTGCACAGTTCCAAGTGACATTGATATTGAAAGATTGAAGTGGGTTCGTGATAAAGCGGCGGTTTTATAAAATGCAGGAAAGCTGCAATTTCTACTGCAAATTCCTCCCCCGGAGGCATCTAAGGAAACAAATAAGCAGACTGGAGAGTTTTCGGACTCTCCAGTCTTTACTTTTTCAAAAAACGTTCAAAGCAGCTCTTTATAAAATGCCGGTCGCAGATTAGTCCTTCCTCATATTCCACATAAGCCGGCAGTGTCTTATGTTCCTGATAAAACAGGTTTCTCTTTGCCAGAATTTCGTTCTGCTCAGGTTTTCCAAAAGGCAGTGCCAGAAATGTCCCATTCTTTTTCTGATATGCGGTGGCAGGTCTGCACTTTTCTTTAGCCTCTTTATCCACCCATTCAGCTACACTGTTGTGAACCGCAGTGTCCTCATATTTTAAATAACTGTAATTTTTATAGTCCTTAAAAAAATATTTTAATTCACCATGATAAAAGGGCAGCAGCAGGTCCGTTTCCTTTTCCGAAACCGAAAATATACAGTCATTCTGCGTCAGGGAAATGGAAAATGGAAGCAGCGGAAAATCAAAAGTGTAAAGCAGTCCCTGTTCCAGCTTAATAACGGAAGGCGTCAGCGTTCCGGCAAAATAGTCTGCCAGCCTTGTTTTTTGCTGCAAATACAGCAGACCAAGCAGATCATCATGATTGTGGAGCAGCATGACATACCGCAGGGCATCTGCTTCCTCGGTGTTTCCGGTCAGCGCTGCCAGGCGGTATTTTCCGGCATAAGCAGCATAGACTTCGGTTAAATCTCCGCCGGAAAAGGTATCCGTCCGGGAAAATCCGGCACAGACCTCCAGTGTTTTCTGTTTGAAATCCGGAAAACAGAGGTGCTTTTTGAAAGGCAGCAGGAGTTTATAAATATCCGTGGTCTGCTCTGCAGCAATTTCATAAGACAGACAATGACGTTTGAATTTTTTGTTCAGATAGGGAATATCGAAGCCTGTACCATTGTAATGCACCAGAGTGCGGAACGATCGGATAAAATCCCGGAAGGAAACCAGAACTTCTTTTTCCTCTGAATATTCATCACAAAACCACTGGGTCAGGCAAAGGGTTCCTTCTTTTTCATAAACAGCACCGATCAGGTAGAGGTAGCTGGTGTCTGCCGATAATCCGGTGGTTTCAATATCGAACAGAAGGGTATCCTCCGGTAAATGAAATGCCGGAAGCTCTGTGCCGTTGGTGTGATGTAATGTGGTTTGTATAACTTTCATGACAGACTCCATTCTAAAGTTGTTTGTTCTTTCGCATTCTGACAGCAAGTGTCTGAGTGCTCTTGGAACAGTAACATTTTATCATAAACTGTAGAACTACTCAAGAAAAAACACTTCCCATTTGAACGGATGTTTGATACAATAGAGATAATAGAATGGCAATGGAATGGGGTGGAGTATATGCATATGAGTAAATGCAAGTTTTGCGGCAAGGTATTTAAGACAAAAAAGGTGGAAATTCTCTGCAAAGACTGCCGGCCGATTGATGAAGCGGTTTTTTCGAGGATAGAGTCTTATCTGCATAAATTTCCGCACAGCAATGCCATGCAGATAGCAGAAGGCTGTGGTGTATCCGTTCTGGAAGTACTACAGTATATTGATGAAGGAAGGCTGCTGCTTTCCAAAGGAGAGTTTAAACGGTTATGATAGCATTTATAGAAGGAACATTAGTGAAAAAGACAGTGTCCACCGTTGTGGTGGCGACAGCATCCGGTCTTGGATATGAATTGTTTGTACCGGTGACAGACATTCAGCAGATGCCGGCAAATGGCAGTAAGGTCCTGCTTCATACGCATTTGCAGGTGAAGGAGGACGGTGTGGCCCTGTTTGGTTTTCTTACGGAAGAAGCCCTGCAGGTTTTTAAGCTGCTGATTACGGTAAGCGGCATTGGACCCAAGGGCGCCATTGGTATTCTGTCCGGCATTTCCCTGGATGACCTGCGGTTTGCCGTACTGGCTGAAGATACAAAGACGATTTCCAAAATTCCAGGAATTGGGGCAAAGACGGCAGGAAAGCTCGTCCTGGAGTTAAAGGATAAGTTTAAGTTAGAAGATGCCGTGGAAGCAAAGCTGGCACATGGAGAAGCGGCGGCAGGGGCTTCCAGCCAGACAAATCATGCCGCAGCAATCCGTGAAGAGGCAGCCCAGGCACTGGCGGCACTGGGATATTCCATGACGGAAGCCCTGAAAGTATTGCGGAATGTGGAAGTTACGGAGACTACAACTGTAGAGGAACTGCTGAAAGTGGGACTCAAAAATTTATAAAGTCGAAAAAAATCAGTTTATAAGTGAGAAAAACACATTTTATATAAAATGAATGAAATCAGATTGGAAACAGAGCAATGGCAAAACGACTAATTACAACAGAACTAATCGAAGAGGACAAAAGAATTGAGGGCAGTCTTCGTCCACAAATGTTAAGAGAATATATTGGGCAGGAAAAGGCAAAAGCCAATTTGAAAATATATATCGAGGCGGCAAAGGCGAGGGGAGAGTCCCTGGACCACGTCCTGTTTTTTGGTCCTCCCGGACTTGGTAAAACTACGCTGGCTGGAGTGATTGCCAACGAAATGGGTGTAAATTTAAAAATTACGGCCGGTCCTGCCATTGAAAAACCGGGTGACATGGCGGCAATTCTGAACAATCTGCAGGAAGGGGATGTGCTGTTTATTGATGAGATCCATCGTCTGAACCGGCAGGTGGAAGAACTGCTGTATCCTGCCATGGAGGATTTTGCCATTGATATAGTGATTGGAAAAGGTGCAGCGGCAAAGTCCATCCGGCTGGAACTGCCACGGTTTACTTTGGTTGGGGCAACGACCCGGGCCGGTATGCTGACAGCGCCGCTCCGTGACCGTTTTGGCGTGGTCAGCCGGCTGGAGTTTTATACGGTAAAGGAACTGACGGAAATTATTATCCGTTCTGCCGGAGTGCTGGGCGTGGAAATTGAGCCGGAAGGAGCCGTGGAGCTGGCGAAGCGTTCCAGGGGAACTCCCCGTCTGGCAAACCGCCTGTTAAAACGTGTCCGGGATTTTGCCCAGATTCAGTACGACAACCGCATTACAAAAGACGTGGCGGATGTGGCACTGAATTTTCTTGAAGTGGACAAGCTGGGACTGGATCAGAGCGACCGGGCAATTTTAAAGGTTATGATAGAACGGTTTCATGGTGGTCCGGTAGGGATAGAAGCTGTGGCCACCACCATCGGGGAAGATCCGGGAACAGTAGAAGAAGTCAACGAACCGTTTCTTGTGCAGAATGGGCTGATTCTGCGCACGCCAAGGGGCAGGGTAGTATCAGAACTGGCTTACCGGCATTTCGGACTGCCGGTGCCGGGAAACGAAGCATAGGATATCGAGGTGAACACATGAAAAAACGAAATGATGTCAAAGTGACCATCGGTGGGAAGCAATATACGATGGGAGGTTATGAAAGTGAAGAATATTTTCAGAATCTTGCGGCTTATATTAACATGAAAATTGGAGAACTGAAGCGTCAGGGCGGTTATCCGAAGCTGGATTCGGATATTGCCAATGTTTTGCTACAGATAAATATTGCGGATGATTATTTCAAATTAAAGCGCAGCCAGGAGGATACTTCACGGGAATATGAAGACAAGCAGAAAGAAAATGTAGAATTAAAGCGGGAAATTATTGGACTGCAGGCAAAGCTGGAAACGTACGAACAGGAAAACAGGATTATGAAAGAAGAAAATCTGGAACTGCAGAAACGTCTGATTCGTATGGAAGCAGAAGTGGAAGAGCTGCGCCGCAGACAGTAACAAAAGCGTTTTACCCCAAAAGCAGGAAAGGATAGTTCATGGAACGATTAAGAAAAAAGCCGGAGATTCTTGCTCCGGCCGGCTCCATAGAGAGCCTGAAAGGAGCCATTGCTGCAGGAGCAGATGCCGTATATATAGGAGGCAGCCGGTTTGGAGCCAGGGCGTATGCGGACAATCCGGAGACAGATACATTGATGGCTGCCATTGATTATGTGCATGCGAAAGACCGCCGGATTTATCTGACGGTCAACACTTTGTTAAAGGAGCAGGAACTGACCGGGGAGTTGTATCCCTTTTTGGAAACATACTATAAAGCAGGCGTGGATGCCGTTATTGTGCAGGATGTGGGAGTCCTGCATTTTCTGGCTGCCCATTTTCCGGAGCTTCCGGTACATGCCAGTACCCAGATGACCCTGGTTTCAGCGGACGGAGCAAAGCAGTTGTCCGGGTATCCGGTGACCCGTCTTGTTCCGGCAAGGGAATTGTCATTGGATGAAATCCGTACCCTGCGGGAGAATACACCACTGGAAATAGAAGCTTTTGTTCATGGAGCACTATGTTACTGCTATTCGGGCCAGTGCCTGTTCAGCAGCATGATAGGTGGAAGAAGCGGCAACCGGGGACGCTGTGCACAGCCATGCCGCATGGCATACACTGTGTCAGAAGACGGGAAAAAGAGGGCGGAAGGTCTGTATGCGTTAAGTCCCAAAGATTTGTGTACGCTGGACCAGATTCCGGCACTGGTGCAGGCAGGAATAGATTCGTTTAAAATCGAGGGCCGGATGAAGCGTCCGGAATATACAGCCGGAGTGACAGCCGCATACCGCAGGATGACCGATTTGTATTTTGATTATGGAGAAAAGGAGTTTCAGGAATATTTAAAAAAGCACCCGGATGTGCTGCAGGAGCAGATGGACCGGGCTGCCGACCTGTATAACCGTGGCGGATTTACAAACGGGTACTATGTGCAGTATCACGGAACGCAGATGATGTCCATGGACCGTCCAAACCATACCGGAGTCCGGGTGGGAGAAGTGATGCAGGTGAAAGGGATACGTGCAAAAATCCGTCTGGAAAAAGCGCTGCAGCCTCAGGATGTACTGGAAATCAGGACATCTTCCGGTGAAGCCTATGAGTTTACGGCTGGTAAGGCAGGAATTGAGGAAAAGTCCGGCTGGTATGAAACCAATGTGAAAAAAGGTTTTCCATTACAACCGGGACAGCCGGTATACCGTACCAAAAATGAACAGCTGCTGAATGAACTGAAAACTACTTATGTGGAAGGGCAGGTACAGCTTCCGGTTAAGGCAGAGTTCCGGGCAGTACCCGGGGAACCGGCAGAACTGACAGTACGTCTGATGGCACATGGAAAAAGCAGTCTGGTACCGGGAGAGGATATCAGACGTGTGCGGGAACTGGGTGTCCATGTCAGCGGAGATGAGGTTATGGAAGCAAAGAACCAGCCGGTAACAGAAGAAAAAATCAGGGAACAGTTAAATAAAACCGGAGAAAGTGACTATTATTTTGAGGAGCTTTCTGTTGTAACCGGAGAAAAAACTTTTCTTCCCATGGGAAAAATAAAAGAGCTTCGTCGGATGGCTTTTGAACAGCTGACGGAAAAAATACTGGAAGGCTATCGCAGAACCTTACCGGAAACGATAGAAAACAGGAAAGTACAGCAGTATAAGCCGGTGGAGAGTCCGGAAAAAACGGAACTTATTGCGCTTGTTACTGAGGAAAGCCAGTGGCGTACGGTTCTTGCGGATAAAAGAATAACGACCATTTATCTGGATATGCAGAATGTTTCTCTTTCTTTGCAGCTGGAATACGGCAAAGAGACGAAACAGACGGGAAAAAAGGCGTTTCTTGTCCTGCCGTATATCTTCCGGGAAAAAGAAAAGAAACGTTATGCGGTTCTGGCTGGGCTCTGCCGGGAGGAAGTGCTGGATGGTTTTCTTGTAAAATCGCTGGAGGAACTGCAGTTTTTAGAAGAAAACGGGCTGGCAGACCGGTTTGAACGGCGGCTGAACTACAATATGTATACTTTCCAGCAGGAAGCAAAGCAGTTTTTCCGTCAAAAAGGACTGTATCGTTTTACGGTTCCGGTGGAATTAAACGAAGAAGAAATCCGGCAGCTGGGGGTGGCAGATTGTGATTTTATTGTATACGGCAGACTGCCGCTGATGGTTTCTGCCCAGTGTATCCGGGATAATACCATGCGTTGTTCTGCCGGAAGCAGAACAGAGGGAATTACACTGACAGACCGTATGGGAGCAGAGTTTCCAGTGCGTCAGATTTGTTCTTCCTGCTATAATGTAATTTATAACAGTGCCTGTTTCTCCCTGCTGGGAACCGGTGTGGAAAAGCAGTTTTCACCGGCAGGCTGGCGGCTGGATTTTACACTGGAAACACCGGAGGAAGTAAAGGCTGCAGTTGATGCGTTTTGTTCCGGAACAGCAGAACAGATGAAAAATGGTCCGTATACCAAAGGACATTTTAAGCGGGGGATTGCATAAGTATGACAACCTGGATTACTGCAACAGCAAATTTTATCTTATTATTTTTTCTGGCTTTGTATGTGGGGGCAGCTTACGCAGCATTATGGACACGGCAGTGGGAGAGTGGACTGAACCGTTGTATGGGAGTATGCCGGTATCTGCTGCATGGTTATGGCTTTTTTGTTCTGGTGACTGCACTGGAAGATTATCGGCTGATACCGTTTTATTTGTTCCAGCTCGCCTTCTTTATTCTGGCAGATATTCTGCAGAAGCGTTTCTTTTCCAATGGAATGCCGATGCTTTACCAGAATATGCAGCTTTTGCTTGGAACCGGATTTCTGATTCTTGCCCGGCTGTCCTTTGATAATGCCGTAAAGCAGTTTATAATGGCAGTAATTGCCTATGGCATCTGTCTGCTGATTCCCTGGGTAATTAAGAAAATTCCGAATCTGGAGAAACTGGGACTTTTGTATACCCTGCTTGGTCTGGGACTGCTGGCAGTCGTACTTGTCCTGGGAAGTGAGATATTTGGTGCGAAAAACTGGCTGACGATAAAGGGAGTCACCTTCCAGCCTTCGGAATTTGTCAAGCTGACTTTTGTGCTTTCCATGGCAGCACTTCTCGTCCGCAAGACGGAAAGCAGGTATAAGAATCTTCTGCTGGTCAGTGTGGTGGCAGCCCTGCATGTAGGTCTGCTGGCGCTGTCCAATGATTTTGGCGGGGCTTTGATTTTCTTTGCGGTGTATCTTCTTATGCTGTTTGTAGTCAGTGCAGATCTTTTGTTTCCGGCGGCAGCAGTACTGGCGGGGAGTTTTGCGGCACTGCTGGCGTATCAATATTCCGGTCACATTCAAGAGCGTGTGCAGGCATGGCAGAATCCGTTTTCCTGTATTGAAAATGAAGGATATCAGATTGCCCAGTCGTTGTTTGCCATTGGAAGCGGGAAATGGTTTGGCAGTGGTCTGACAGAAGGTATGCCCAAAACAGTGCCGGTAGTGAAGAGTGATTTTATTTTTTCTGCCGTGTCCGAGGAACTGGGAGCCATATTTGCGGCATTGCTGCTGTGTATTTATATTAATTGCATGATATGGATGCTGACACTGGCACTGGAACGGAAGCAGCCGTTCTTTTTTGCGGTGACAACAGGTGCGGCAGCATTATTTGGGGTTCAGTTATTTTTGAATGTAGGAGGAGTCATCAAACTGATTCCATCCACAGGTGTGACACTGGCACTGCTCAGTTATGGAGGAAGTTCTTTATTCAGTACGATGTTTTTATTCCAGGGTATCCAGGGAATGCGGGGAATGGAACTTCCGAAAAAGAGAAAGAAAAAAGAAGAAAAGAAGACCGGACAGCAGCTGCGGATGGTGGCGGTCTGTGCCATGCTGATGTTGATGCTTGGTATCACCACAGCGTATTTTCTTGGTGTGACAGTGAAGGAAGCCTCCCTGTCCTGCAATAATGATTATAACCAGCGTATCCGCCAGATGGAAGAAACAATGCCGAAAGGAAAAATCCTGGCAGCAGACGGAACTATTCTTGCCCAGAGTATTACCGGGGAAGATGGAAATCTGTACCGGGTGTATCCGCATGGAGCATCAACGGCTTTTGTGACAGGGCAAATGCAGATGGGACGTACCGGACTGGAGGAAGAATACCGGATGGAGCTGTACTCGGTTGGTCTTGACTTCTGGGAAAAAGTAAGAAGGAAAGCAGCAGGAGAACCGGTGGAAGGAAACCGGCTAGTGACAACAATTGATATGGAACTTCAAAAGGCAGCGTATGAGGCACTGGAGGGACATGCCGGGGCTGTCGGTGTTCTGGAGGTAAAGACAGGAAAACTGCTTGCCATGGTTTCCACCCCAGCCTATAATCCAAATGAGATTTCTGTGGAATGGGAAGCATTAAACCAAAGAAAGGATGCACCATTAATGAACCGTCTGATGAATGGTCTGTATCCACCGGGGTCTACCTTTAAGCTGGTGACAACACTGGCTTATTTGCAGGAGTATAAAGCAGCAGACTTTACCTATACCTGTACCGGAACGGCAAGATTCCGTAATACAACGGTGCGGTGTTTTAATGAAAAAGCCCATGGAACCCAGACACTGGAAGAAGCATTTGTGAATTCCTGCAACACAGCCTATGCTTTTATGGGGGAACAGGTATCTGCAGAAACATTCCGGACCGTGTCAGAGGAACTGGGCTTTGGTACAGTCTGGCCGGGAACCCTGACTTATACCGCAGACCGTTTTTCACTGACAGAGAAATCCGCCGATGCCGTCTGGGTACAGACTACGTTTGGACAGGGTGAAACACTGATGACGCCATTTCATAAACTGATGCTTGCTTCAGCAATCGCAAACGGAGGCAGCTTACAGCTGCCATTTCTGGTGGAAAAGGTGGAGAACTGTAATGGGGAACTGGTAACCTGGTATGGCTCAGCAGGAACCGTAAAACTGATGGAACCGGAAGAAGCGGAAATTCTGAAGAACTATATGACTGCGGAATCAAAAGACCGGATGAAAGAACTGGCAGACCTTGGCATTAAGGCGGCAGGAAAGACCGGAACGGCCCAGCATGCTGGAAGTGACGCAGATCATGCCTGGTATCTGTGTTTTGCCCCGGCCGACGACCCACAGATTGCGGTGGTGGTTCTGGTGGAAAATTCCGGAACCGGAAACCAGTATGCGGTTCCGGTGGCGGAGAAAGTACTAAAGGAGTACTTTAAGTAACGAAGGTACAGGCGATAGGGAGTTGCCGGAAAAAATAAATAATATCTAAAATTAGAAACTTAAGTTCGTTAGTGGCTTGAAAAGTTAGTTCAAATGATGTATACTAAAAGACAGTTGTAGAGAACACACCACATAACGGAGGAATTGCGATGATAGAAGCAACGAGCTGTGGCGGTGTAGTTATATTCAGAGGAAAAATTTTATTACTGTATAAGAATTACAAGAACAAGTACGAAGGCTGGGTGCTTCCGAAAGGCACAGTGGAAGAAGGCGAGGAGTACAAGGAAACCGCCATCCGCGAAGTAAAGGAAGAAACCGGAGCCGATGCGTCGATTATCAAGTATGTGGGCAAAAGCCAGTATACGTTTAATACGCCGCAAAATACAGTACTAAAGGACGTTCATTGGTATTTAATGATGTCAGACAGCTATTATAGCAAGCCGCAACGGGAAGAGTACTTTACGGATTCCGGATATTACAAATTTCATGAGGCGTATCATTTGCTGAAGTTTGCAAATGAGAAGCAGATTCTGGAAAAAGCTTATAATGAATATCTGGATTTAAAAAAAAGTAATCTCTGGGGAAACAAAAAGTATTTTTAAAATGAAAAAAGGAAACACTCTGTTCAACGAGGATTCACCGTGCAGGACAGGGTGTTTCCTTTTTTATGTCTGGATTTGAAAGGAAGCAGGAAACATGTGGAAAGTTCCTGAAATGGAACTCGAGGTATAAAAAAAGTTCCCGGCATGGGAACAGACAGATACATAATTGGAAATAACTGAAAAATGGATTTCAGGCCAAACTACATTATATAGTTTAGCACATTTTGAAATAAAAGTCTAGTATTAATTTTAAAGTTTTATATAATTTAAGTGTTACTAAAGGAACAAGTTCTTTGCGAAGCATTAAGGGATGAGGGTGCAGGGCGATGGACACCTGGAGAGTGTTTGAAAATTCATTCCTGCAATCTGCACGCCCCACTTTGCGGTATATTTGAGCCAAATTCGGTTGGCGTAGCTCCACTACGCCGCCCTTATTTGCCCAAATCTCCCACTAACTGGGACGCACATCTTGCAGAAAGCAATTTTCAAACACGCTCTAAAGAAAGGACAGAGCAAATGAACGAAACAAAGGAAAGAATGGAAGTAAGTGCGCCAGGGGCTGGAAAAACAGACTGGCAGCAGGAGACACAGCATCTGGCGGAGTGTCTGGAAGTTATTAAGGAAAACATTGGAATGTATCAGGAAAAAATCGCAGTTTTAAGCGGCGACATTAATCAGATGTATGACCAGTACCGGGACGATGATCCGGAGATTTTTACCGAATTATCCAATGCGATTACCATGAATGAGCATATGAAGGTTTCCCTGGCGAAAAATGAAAGAGCACTGCATAAGGCTTATTTTGGACGAATTGATATTGTGAATGAGCTTGGAGCACCGGAACAGCTCTACATTGGCAAGGGAGGTGTCATGCAGGATGCAACAACCATACTGGTAGTGGACTGGAGGGCGCCGATTGCCAATGTGTATTATGAAAATGGTCTGGGAGAATGCAGCTATGCTGCACCGGAACAGCAGCAGATTACGATTGACCTTCAGAAAAAGCGTACCTACGAAATTGAATGGGAAAAGCTGATTGACTATTATGATTCGGAAGTAGTAGCAAATGATGAACTGCTGACCAGGTATCTGGCCAAAAATAAAGAAGCAGTGCTGGGAGAAATCATAGCCACCATCCAGAAGGAGCAGAATGATATTATACGTACTTCGCCATACCGGAATATCATTGTACAGGGAGTGGCAGGAAGCGGAAAAACGACAGTTGCCATGCACCGGATTTCCTACATATTATACAATTATGAAAAAGAATTCCGTCCGGAAGATTTCTATATCATTGGCAGTAATCGTATCCTGCTGAATTATATTACCAGTGTTCTGCCGGATCTGGATGTACACGGCATAAAGCAGATGATGATGGAAGAGTTGTTTGTACGTCTTTTGTATGAGGACTGGCAGGAAAAGAAATGCAGAATTATTCCATGTGTGGATGACGCTTATGAGAAGGGCACAGGGCAGTGGTTTGAGAAGCTTGCAGCGTTTTGTAACCGGCTGGAACTGGCAGTAATTCCACAGAAAAACATTGAATTTGACAAAGAAGTGCTGCTTTCCACAGAGCAGATACAGAATTATCTGCGGGAAAATGGCCATATTTCTGTACAGTCCAAGATTGACATGCTGAATGCAAGAACCCTGACCCGGTTAAAGAACATCATCACCGGACGGGATATCAGCTATGCTCCGGAAAAACGAAAACAGTGGATAAAGGAATATACCGGACTGTTTGGCGGAAAGAAGTGGAAAAAATCCATTTACGATATTTATGATGAATTTTTGCAGGAACAGGGCAGAAGTGCGATTGGAAAGAAAAAAGAATATGATGTATATGACCTGGCAGCGCTGGCTTACCTGTATAAGAGGATAAAGGAAACAGACCCGGTACGGGAAGCACATCACATTGTAGTGGATGAGGCCCAGGATTACGGCATGATGGCATACCGTGTACTGAAATACTGCATTCCGGCATGTACCTGGACGATTATGGGGGATGTTTCCCAGAATATCCGTTATGGTGTGGGACTGAATGACTGGGAAGAATTAAAACAACTGATATTGACGGAGAGCAGGGACCATTTCGATGTACTGTCCAAGAGTTATCGTAATACGGTGGAAATTTCTGAGTTTGCCCAGAAAATTCTGGAACATGGTTCGTTCCGGGGGTATCCGATTGAACCAATTATCCGGCATGGTAATCCGGTAACAGTGGAAGAATGCGAGTCAGAACAGCAGATTCTGGAAAGGGCGGTACAGTGTCTTAAACAGTGGCAGAAGGAAGGCTATGATACGATAGCGGTAGTCTGCCGGGATGCGGTAAAGGCAGCAGAGACTGCAAAGAAGCTGGGAGAATATATCGATCTGGCAGAAAGTGATATTGAGAAGGCGGAGTTTGGAAATGGTATTTTAGTACTCCCTGTAGAATATACAAAAGGTCTGGAGTTTGATACCGTTTTGATTTATGACCCGGCAGCCGAGGAATATCCGGCGGACAATGGTCATGTCAAACTGCTGTATGTGGCAGCAACCCGTGCGCTGCATGAACTGACGGTACTGCATAAAAAGGATGTGACGGAACTGATAGTCCGGTGACAGGTTCTGTTTCAGACAATGAGAAAAACAGAAAAAAACAGAAAAAAACGGCCCGGCATTTTCTGCCGGGCCAATGTGGATTAATAAATATGTCTTGGATTCTTTTTTATCTGTTCTGCAGCTGCTGTAAGCTCTGCGATTACTTTGGTTTCAAACTGATTGTCAAACTGACAGAGCTTTGTCATCAGTTCACCCTGGGTAGTAGCAACATACTTGGCAGGCAGACGGTTCAGTGCATAACAACTGATATCCAGACGGCATTTTTCGCACTTACAGCAGTCTAAATCCGCTGCAATACGATCCAAAGTGACAATTACATAATCTTCCATGATGTTTCTAAGAATAATCTGCATGGTACTCCTCCTCGGTTTTGTCAAACACTAATCTCCCATATATTAGCATGAAAACTTCACAACAATACTTTACCACTATTGTCGGTATTTGTCAAATGTGAGAACGTATCCTGTTGAGGATTTTTTGCATGAAAAAAGCACTGTAAATACCATGACTTACAGTGCTTTTATATGCTGGTAATGGGACTTGAACCCATACGAAGTTGCCCCCGGCAGATTTTGAGTCTGCTGCGTCTGCCATTCCGCCACACCAGCAACAGTAATATGATACCACATCTTGTTCCGTTTGGCAAGTGGGAAATATTTATTATTTTAATTTTTTTATATTTGATTGTAAAATTTAATAGATTGCAGTATAATTTCATAGAAAATTAATTTTTTACTTAAGAAAGGAATTACATAGTATGTATCAGATTAAAAATTTTCTTGACAACGATGACATCAAAGTATTAGACGAACTCGGTCCATTTAAGGTAATTGAATACCAGCGTGATTTAAGTGTTATGCCTGGCAATGCGCAGATTGCTTACTACTGCAGCGAAATGAATGTTCGCAAGCGTCAGGTAATCTGTGATCTTTCCAAGTCCAACAT
>JAGBBW010000017.1 GCA_017938285.1 Lachnospiraceae bacterium | reverse complement strand
GCTCCGGCATAGTCATCATCGCTATAAATGTTGTATAGCTCCCACCCTTGGTCCATAGCATATTGTAAAAGCATCGTTTTTTGATTTTGTATGCTATTGCTATCATCAGTGGCAGATTGCTTGTTCCTATCTTCTTCAGATAAGCGGCAATAAATTGCTACTTTCATATTCATATCTCCTTCATGAGATAGAACAAGCCATTTCTGTCTTTATCGTAACACAACAGAAACGGCTTGTCATTACTTTTTAGATATGTTTACTACCTTTCCCTTCTCAACTCTAATTATCATTTCCGTCCACAATTTAGTTAGTTGTACTTTAGATGGCGTACTTTTTCCATCTTTAAAAACATTTCTGCACATAACAGTAGGCTCTTGCGCCTTTTCCATCGCTCATATTTCTCCTTTCAAAACGCTAATACAAATATATGAACCTTGCACATCTTATAGTATATTTATCTATCTTCATTTTTCTGCACATACCTTCCATCACCGCTTCCTATGCCCTCCCGGCCACGTTCCGGCTGTACTATGTACTATTTAATACCATGGGTGGCACACTTTTGGCAGTTATCCACTCATCATAACCCGTATACATAATGGCGCATGTTTTGAAATTATCAAAGTACAAACAGACCTTTAAAAGTCCTCTCATATAATAAGTACCCGAAATTCAATAAAAACTTGAAAAATTATTAAAATTTCTTATATATTGTTGATAAAAAGTTGACATACTACAAAATCTTGTGCTAATATTAACCTGTAAATGATTTTGTGCAGCCCGTAATTTGGGAAATGCATACGTAGTTTATGATTGTACCAATGTCAAAGGATACCATTGTTTTAATGGCAGTCTTTTGGCATTTTTTATTATCCGGTGCTTGCTGCCCGGATAATGAAGTGATTTTGTGGACATACCACACGTAGTCAGGAATGGATTTCCCTATGGAACCATTCCTTTTTTTATTGCCAGAAATGCCCCTTGGGCTTGTCCGCATAAGCGGCTGGATAAACTAATCTCCGATATGGAGAGAAAAGAAAGGTGGAACAAACAATGAATGAAACAAAAGTATTTGAAGACAGCTACCGTGGCATCTTCCGTGAACAGGACGATTTCCTTGCCTGCTTAAAACGCATCGGTGAGAATTCTTCCTGGCGCAGGCAGAAGGCAAAGAACCTACGCCTGGTTCCCATTACCGAAGGAAGTCAGATAGCAAACGAACTGAAAAACAAGTACATTGACGAAGGACTGGATGAAAGCATCATCACAGACACTATCGTTAATACCGGCCTGCTGCTTAAGGATAGGAACGAGTACTATCCTATCCGTGACTGTGCCATCAAAAGCATCTTAGACCGTGCCGGTATTCAGGGCAATGGCCTGCGCCGTGTAGAAAAAAACATCTATGCACGTATTCTGAACGACTGCTTAAAAGTAGCCCAGGGCGAAGCATTGATTCGTTTTTCTGTCGGCAAAGTTTCTGCTGTCCTTAGCGGCGACTGCAATGACTATTCCATTTTGGATGTAGAAGAACTTTTTCTCCATTCCGTGGACTATCTCACAAGCAGTTTCAAAGGCTGCCAGTACCTTGGCGGATTCTATGAACACGACATGGTATCAGCCTTATGGGAGCTGTCCGGAGAAGATAACCTTCTGAAAGCATATCAGGATGAGCTTCGCCTGCACGGCAGAACCATGGAAGAAATGAAACCGATGGTAAGAATCACCACATCCGATACTGGAGCTGGAGGAGCCAACATCTTCCCTATGCTGGTATCCGGCAGTGAAAATACCGCTATCAGCCTTGGAGAACCGCTCCGTCTTGAACATAGGCACGGACATAACATCTCCGAGTTTGACCAGCAGTTAAGACAGCTGTATGCAAAATACCAGCTTGCTACCGGAAACCTTATCAAGCTATTAAAGATTGATATTTTTCATCCGGTCAACTGCATGAAGGGTGCCATGGACAAGCTGAAGCTTCCTAAAAAGTATCAGGCAGAAGCCCTGGAACTGTTTAAGGCTCAGTATGGCGAAGATCCTTGTACGGCTCACGACATCTACTACGGAATCTCTGAAATCCTTTATATGCTTGCCTGCGATGGCGAGGAAGGAAGCAGGATTACCCGCATGGAAGAAACCATTGCAAGGGCATTGTCACTCAACTGGCGGGAATTTGATATCCCAGGTACATATTAAGAAAGGACAAAAACAATGGAAACTTTTTTAAAAGAATTACTTTCTACAGCACAAACACTGCTGGACAATGAATACATACTGGAATATAGTCCGGACACCAAAAACAACCATTTCACTCTGCCCGCTGTTAAGGCAGCCTCAGCAGATGGAACCCATGCCTTTTCGCTTTCACTAGGTAATGCTTATGAAGTTTACAAGGCAGGAAGAAGTTCTGTCCCTGAAATTGCAGGCGTACTGGCAAACAAAATTCGGGAAGGAAATGTCTCAAAGAATACGATGCCGGATCTTTCCGATTACAATGCTATTAAAGATAGCATTAAAGCAGCTGTGATAAACTATGAAGCAAATCTGGATTATTTAAAAGAACGGCCCCATGTACAGTTTCTTGATTTGGCAATCGTTTTCATTTATAACTTTCCAATCAATGAAACCATCAATGGAACACTCTATATTTCCAATCGACATTTAAAAGAATGGAATATGGATTCTGAGAATTTCATCATGCAGCATCTGCACAATATTTCCCGCAACGCTATGCCTTTTATTATGGATACCACCGATTTCATGTTAAACATTGCCCAGAAGCTTCGGCTTCCCGCAGACGATCCTATTTTACAGGATTTACAACATGCATTACCGGGAAAACTGTTTACCTTCAGCCTATACGGGACACCTTACGGTGCAGGCGTACTGCTTCATACCTCGGCACTGCAGAAATTTGCAGAAGAACGTAATGCAAATCTGTTTATATTCCCGTCGAGCATCTATGAAATTCTCGTACAGCCTGAAACTGCCGCTGGAGTTCCCTATATGACTGCAGAGGATGTGGCAGATATAAACCTGACCCAGGTACGGCCGGATGAACGGCTTTCAAACAGCATTTACTATTATGACAGGCATGCCAGGGAGCTTACTATTTATGAACAGGGCATATCTTTTAGCCAGATGCCAATGTAAAACTGCCCATCAGAAGGCTGCATTATAAAAAGAACGAAGAATAAAACTATATTGTTACAGGCAGAAAGAGAAGGACAACCTTCTCTTTTTCTGTCGGAAAGGATGAATTATGGGATTAAATTTGAATTACCAGGCAGAAGTAGTAGTCGATACAGATACTTTAACCCGGGAAAACTGGCTGAAATATCGAAAACTCGGCATAGGCGGAAGCGACGCTGCCGCAATCATGGGCGTGTCGCCGTTCTGTACCAAGCGGGACCTTTATTATGACAAGTGCGGTATCACTCCTGCCATGGAGGAAGAAGAAAGCAACTGGGTAGCCAAGGAGGTCGGACACCGTCTGGAGGATTTGGTGGCAGAAATCTTTGCCAAAAAGACCGGCCTTCGTGTATTTCCAATCCGGAAGATGTTCCGGCACCCGCTGTATCCGTTCATGCTGGCAGATGTGGATTACTTTATTGAATTTCCGGACGGCTCTGTCGGCATCCTCGAATGCAAAACGACCAACTACAACTGCCAGAACAAATGGGCAAACAATTCCACTCCGGTCAATTATGAATACCAGGGACGGCACTACATGGCAGTCATGAATGTAAACAAGGTGTATTTCGCCTGCCTCTACGGCAACAATGAGGACGAGTTTTTTATCCGACATGCAGAACGTGACCTGGACCTCGAAGAGGACTTAATTGCCGAAGAAGAATATTTCTGGACAGATAATGTCCTTGCCAGAGTGGAGCCTCCATACACGGAAAAAGCGGACATGGTGCTGGAAAGCATCCGGAAACACTTCGGACCTGCCGACAAGGATGCGGAAAAAATCTGCTTAAACCGCAGGCACCTTTCCAGCGTACAGAAGTATCTGGAGCTGAAGGCACAGAAGGCAGCACTAGAAAGCGAGGCAAAAAAGCTAGAGGAGCAGATGAAAGACTCTTACACAGAAATCGTCGAAGAGCTTGGCAACAGCTGTACCGGCATCCTAAAATCCGGCAGCACGGAATACATCGTTACCTACAACCCGTCCTACCGCACGACCATAGACAAGAAAAACCTGGAGCGGTTAAAAATCAACCATCCGGATGTCTATGATGATTATGTAAGCACCTCGGAAAGCAGACGGTTTGCCATCAAAACGAATACCGCCGCATAATCCGGTATCAGAAAGGACGTACATTATGAAATGCAGATTTGTGAAACCTATATTTCAAAATAACGACAACGGATATTGTATCTTCCTTTACCACACGGAGGATACCGGTGTCCCGGCTCAGGCACAGAATTCCTTTTACAAGGG
>JAGBBW010000122.1 GCA_017938285.1 Lachnospiraceae bacterium | reverse complement strand
CGTACCACCATGGACCGTCTGCACGGGCATTCATGTTTACCTGGTCAAGCACTTCTTCACCATCAATGGTAATGGAATTCATTGTAAAATCAACATTTTCCACACCCTCTGCCACAATAACAGGTGCCACAAACCATGTGGTAACTACTTCTTCCGGCATTACCACACTGATCGTTACAGTTTCACCTTCTGAAACCATAGCCGTTGTTCCTTCTACATTTTTTGTATCAGAACCTGTTCCATTGTAGTACTGCATATCCCAGCTTCCGGCCGCACTGTCTGCACCAATAGCAATAAAGGATAAGTACTCTTCTGCTTCTGCCTTAGCCTCTGCCTTTGGTGCTGCTGCCGCTGTCATCGCAAACATCATCACAAACGCAAGAAGTCCGGCAAAAAATCTCTTAAATTTCTTACTCATTTTCGTCCTCCTCATAAAATAAGTTATTTGTATGGAAGTCCATGCTGTACCAAGGTACAGTCCATCCATGCCTCCCGTACCATACAGTTGTATTTTATAACAAAAATCCGTCAAAAAACACATTCTCTTTTATACAGTTTTTACAGGAAAAATTAGACCAACCAGAAAAAACAGGTCAAAAAAGTACGGTATTACTCCCCTTCTTCTCCATGCAGTACCGGAAACGTCACCCTTACCATCGTTCCCTCTCCCGGCGTACTCTGAATACTGAGACCATACTGTTCCCCGTAATTCAGCTTGATTCTCCGGTTGATGTTGTAAAGACCAATGCTGCTCTTGCGGCGTTTTCTTGTATAATCCTGCACCTTGGTCATAACCATTTCCAGTGTTGCCTCATCCATGCCACAGCCATTATCCGACACATCCACATACACTGTACCATCCACGGTATAAATACTGAACCAGAGCATTCCGTCCGATTCCTTCGCCTCCAGTCCATGAACGATGGCATTTTCCACAATTGGCTGAAGCAGCAGAGGAAGCACCCGGTATTCCTCCAGATTCATTTCCGGCTGTACCACGGTTTTATAATTTACCCGGTCACCAAAACGAAGCTTCTGGATTTTCAAATAGGTTTCAATATGGTCCAGCTCTGCCTGCAGGGTCGTATCCACCATTCCGGTATTTTCCAGGACATACCGCATGGACTTCCCAAGAAGTTTGATGGCAGTTGCCACTTCCCGGTCCCCGGCTGTAAATGCTTTCATACGGATGGTTTCCAGTGTATTATACAGAAAATGCGGATTGATCTGGCTTGCCAGCATCTTAAACTCCATTTTCTGCTGCTCATTCTGGATATTCTGCTCCTTAATCTGTGCCTCATACTGGGCTGCTTCCATTTCCTGGATGTTTTTTACCATAACAAGCAGATCCTCAAAGGCTTCCGTCACCTCTTCACTGGCGTGAAATTCCGTCAGCATGGTGTCATATTCTCCACGGCTTGCCTTGCCCATTTCCACCCGCAGTCCTTTTACCTGCCGGACAATACTCCGGCTGAACCAGAACAGAATCCCTATGGTCAGCAGCAGCGTCACCAGAAGCACTGTGATGTGGACGGTAATAATCCGCTCCGTATTTTCCATTGCGCTGACATCATACGTCACCAGATACATATTGGAAGAAGTTCTGGAAATATCCAGGGATGACAAATGAAACAGGACCTCTTTTCCGTCCAGTTCCTGAATCCCTCCATAATCATAAAGTTCCTCCGGATCCAGTGAAAAGTCCGGCATGGTTCCATAATACCTGGTGTGATTGCTGAAAAATACCGGAGTATCATCCACGGAAATCATGGTAACATATTCCTGATTGCTGATCCGGCTGGACAAATAGGTATCTTTGACTTTAATCATTACCACTGCTTCTTTGTCACCACCTACCAGAATCATTTTCCGCACCAGTGCCAGACGCCATACGTATTCATTGTTGGTTGGATTTTTCACCTGATAACTGATCCAGAACGGTGCATACTGGTTCTGGGCTTTCTGATACCACCCGGTTGCTTTGATCTCCTCTGTCGGTACCCGGTACTGCCGGTAATTCACCATATCCTCCCGGTCAATATACACCAGCACTTCATCGATTCCGGCGTATGTTTCCATATAAGCATCCATCAGGGTGATTTCGCTGGCCGCCCGGCGCAGTTCTTCCTCCGACTCATACTCTCCTCTCAGAAAGGCAATCAGTTCATCATTATACACAATGCTCTCCGAAAAGGTATAAATCTGGGACGCAATTTCATACATCGTCCGTTTTACACCGGTATTGTACGATTCCAGCAGATCCGCATGGTAATTTTTCTGGTTCAGATATGTCGTACGCATCATGAACACACCAAGCACCGTAATCGGCAGCACAATCGCCATGATATAAGCAAAACACATCTGATAGGATATTTTTTTCCGGCCAATCTGGCTGACAAAGGATTCCTGCTGTTTTGACTGCTTTTTTTCTTCCATGGGCACCTCCTGTTTCTTTTGTCCTCCGGTATCTCTGCACTATACTCAGTACTTCCTTAGTTTTTACTTTTCCACCGGTACCGCTTTATACGTAAAACCTCTTACATACGCTGCCTGTTCTGCCTCCTTACCATTGCCCGTTGCGTACAGACCAATAAAGTTTCCGGTAAAGCAGCCGCCTGCCTCCGTGGACAGATACTGGCTTTCCCCACTGCCAAGCTCTTTGAATTCTTTTCCATCTGCACAGTAAGAGAACCGGTAGGATTCTCTTCTGCCGCTTAGTTTCAGCACAACCTCCGTTCCTTCATACGGAATTTCTGCTTCCACAGCTTTCAGTTTTCCAATCTGGCGGCGCAGAATCAGATATTTTTCCCCATCCTGCTTTGTCAGTGCAGCCTCATAATGATGGCGGTTGTTCATATAAATGCAGATTCCGGCTTCGTCACCTTCTTCCGGTGCAAACAACAGCTGCATCTCTGCCTCAAAATCAAAATGCTCCTGCCGGCGGACCAGCAGTGTCTTGTAATCGTCCTTATCCAGGGAAGCTGCCGCCCCTTTCAGGCAAAGTCCTTTCTCCGTCAGGGAAATCAGCCCCTCTACCGGATTATACACTGTATTCCAGGACACGTGAAGCGTTTCCTTGTCAAACCGGTCCTCCATGTCACTGCCCGGCACATACCGGCCGGTGTCCGG
>JAGBBW010000121.1 GCA_017938285.1 Lachnospiraceae bacterium | reverse complement strand
TTATTAGGCTGGCGGATGGCTTCCTTAATATAAATTTCATCCTGGGTCAGTTCCTGTTTTTTTCGTGGCATGGTATTATCCTTTCTGTCAGACACACGGTATTCCATAACGGTCTTACTCAGCAGTTACGTAACAGCACAGTTCTTCCTGCACTTCAAATCCAAGTTTTTCATACAAATGTACTGCCGGTCTGTTATAGGAGCCCACCTGTAAGTATATCGTCACCTGCCCCGGTTCTGCCAGTCTGCAGAACAGTTCCCGCAGACATTCTGTAGCGGTTCCACGGTTCCGTTTTTCCTGTGCTACTTCCACTTCACAGACATAAAATCCACGTCCGGTCTCCAAAGCACTTCCATACGGCAGCAGCCGGCAGAAAAAACTTTTCTCTTTATTTTCACATACAAAACCATCCTCTTCTTCTGTCAGAATAAGATTGTCTGAATTGTGTGCCACAATTTCTCCGGAACGGAATACACGGTGCATCATATACTCGCTATAGGACTTTTTTACTACTTTCGTAGAATTAAGAATTTTCCATATCTCTGTCCCTTTTTGTTCCACAAGAATCGTCTCTTCAAACCCTTCTTCCCACAAAAGTCGAAAGGATTCGACAAGGCTTTTTGTCACTTTGGAAATGATTTCATCCGGTATTTGTCCTGTTTTTTGTATTGTATCAACAATTTCCGGAGCATTCATCTTCCATTCTGCTTCGTCCCCGCTTATCACATAAACCGAAAAGGAAATCCATTCTTTTCCCTCCTCATAGAACGTAATACGTCCTTCTTCTTCACTGAACCATTCCATCTTATGTTCCATACCGTTACTTCCCCAGCCGGTTTGCCAGCTCTGCAAACTGTTCGAGTGTCAGTGCTTCACCCCGGACGGTAGCCGGTAATCCCATCTGCTCCAGCACTTCCTGTACTGCTTCTTTGGAAAGTTTCAGTTCTGCTGCATTGGTCAGACCATTTACCAGGGTCTTTCTTCTCTGGTTAAAAGAGGCACGGACCAGGGCAAACAGAAATGCCTCGTCCTTCACCTGTACCGGCGGTTCTTCATGCAGTGTCAGCCGGATGACCGCAGAACCGACATTAGGCCGTGGCATAAAGCAGTTTGGCGGCACATTTGCCGCAATATACGGTCTGGCATAATACTGCACCGCCAGGGAAAGAGCCCCATAATCTTTGCTGCCGGGACCAGCCTGCATACGGTCTGCCACTTCCTTCTGCACCATAACCGTAATACTCTGCAGCGGCACATGCGATTCAAACAGTCCCATAATAATCGGTGTGGTAATATAATACGGCAGATTTGCCACTACTTTGATACGGCTGCCTTTGTTGCGCTCCTTCACCAGCGCATTTAAATCCAGCTTTAAAACATCCTCATTAATGACTGTTACGTTGTCATACTCTGCCAGTGTATCATTTTCCAGAATCGGAATCAGATTTTTGTCAATTTCCACCGCAATAACTTCTCTGGCATTTTCACAAAGATACTGGGTCATGGTGCCGATACCCGGACCAATTTCCAGTACCATATCGTCCTTTGTAATTTCCGCCGACTTAATAATTTTCTCCAGAACATGGGTATCAATCAGAAAGTTCTGCCCGAAACGCTTCTGGAACATAAAATCATATTTCTTTAAAATTTCAATGGTATTCTGAGGATTTCCTAACGTTGCCATATTTCATCTCCATTCTACTTCTGTAGTAATATTTTTTCCAGCCGGTACAGCCTGCATGCGTTTTCCCATGTCACACGTTCCACTTCTTCCTCTGTCACACCTTTTATTTCTGCAATGGCGGTTACTACATAGGAAAGCTTCTCCGAGCTGTTCCGTTTGCCACGGAATGGTACCGGTGCCAGGTATGGACAGTCTGTTTCCAGTACCATTTTTTCCAGTGGCGCAGCTTCTATGACTTCCTTCAGCTTTCGTCCGTTCTTGAAGGTGGCAACACCGCCGACCCCAAGGAAAAAGCCCATTTTTAAATACTCCTGCGCCATCTCCACACCATAGGAAAAACAGTGAATCACTCCGGTCAGGGTCTTTCCGGAGGCGGCATAGGCCTCTTTCATAATCTCCAGTGTATCCGCAGCAGCTTCCCTGCTGTGAATCACCACCGGAAGGTTTACCTCCTGTGCCAGGGCAAGCTGACGTTTCAGCCAGTATTTCTGTTCCTCCCGCTCTGTGGAATCCCAGTAATAATCCAGACCAATTTCTCCGATGGCAACTACCTTGTCCTCTGCTGCCAAAGCCCTTAAAACCGCAAATTCCTCTTCATTTAAATCCTTCGCATGGTCCGGGTGAATCCCCACCGCAGCATAAGCAAACGGATATTTCTTTGCCAGGGCAACGCTGTCCTTTGCCCCCTGCATGGTGGCACCCATATTGGCAATGGCCCCCACTCCCTGTTCTGCCAGAGAAAGAAGCAGGACTTCCCTGTCCCCATCAAACTGCTCATCATCATAATGTGTATGTGTATCAAAAATCATATTCTGTCTCCTAAATCAAATTACCCCATCAGCATTTCAAACCTTGATTACAGTATAACAATTTTTACGAAACTTTACAATGAAAAAGAATCTCGCTTGCGAGATTCTTCGCCTGCGGCGGGTCGCTTTTGCGACATACTTCCTTTCCGCCGCAGTGTGATCCTCGCGGAGCGTTTTTGCGATATAGGAACACTTTCCTATATCACAAAAAAAACCCGGACATACACACATCCGGGTCATTTTCTTATTTCTATTTCCAGTAGTTTTTTTTCATGTTTTTTTGAAACCGTGCATCCGGCTTTGAACAAACCTCATAAACGTTACCATCACAGTTAGCTCCACTCCGGCACCCTTACGGCACACGGAAAATTTCGCTTAGTGCTGCTCCATTCCTGACCTGACACGGTTCACGAACATCCGTTGCGCAAGACCAGAGTATCGACACCACTTATGATGGGCTGCTTTACAAGCATTTGCCCGAGGCCGGATATCACCCCTGCTGGAGCGGGTTGCAGGTACAGGGCACCGCTATCTCCCCGGCTGCACGGCAGATTTTAGTATAACGGTTTTTATGGGTTGTGTCAAGAAAAAGTTTTTTACACTCCTAATTTTTCCAGATATTCCTTTAAATGTTCCTCATGCCACTGATGTCCTCCCGGACAGATTTCATGGAAAATCTGCTCCTCTGCCTCGTAAAAACGGTATGCCCGGCGCATAATGCCAATCTGTTCTGTTACATTTTCAATCCCCCGGACACCGTTTAAATGATCCTCTGCGCAGCTCTGAATCCACACCGGTCTTGGGGCCAGAAGCGCCCCGATGTCTCCCATGTCCACATGCTCCCACAAATGTGGTACATAATTGCAGTTACAGTTTCCATTGCGTTCTAACAGCGCCTCCTTATATCCATAGAGATACCCACTGATTACTGCCACGCTGATACGGTCATCCAGTGCTGCTGCCCACAGCGTCTGCATACCGCCGCCGGAAAAGCCAAGACAGCCGATTTCTTTTGTGTTCCATTCTCTTCTTGTCTGAATATAATCCAGCAGCCGCATAATGTCCCAGGTATTCATACCGGTTACGGTCATCCCCAGCGGTTCTGCCATATGGGAAAGCTGATAACAGCTGCCATTGATAAAACTGCTTTCCTCATCTTTCTGCATAGCCAGTTCTCTCCGCTCGCCAAACCCACGACAGTCCGGACAGAAAGTCACAAATCCTTCTCTCGCCAGCTGCATACCATAATCATAATGAAATTTCTTAATGCAGTCCATAGCCGCCGGAATATCATAACAGCCTGCCACGGAAAATTTTCCGGCGCCCTGATGGCCCGGCAGGGCAATAAAACACTGCACTTCGCCCTTCCTTACTTCCTTTGGAATCAGGACAAACATTGGCATAAAAATTCCCGGTTCCACCTGAATAACTACCTTTTCCCGGCGTATGCCATCCTCCAGTTCCACACACTCCACCGTCTTTGGCAAAAGCTCACAGGACTTCATCTTCGGAAGTCCGATTAACTTTTCCAGAAGTTTTCTCGTCTGACGCTTCCAGACAATGTATTGCTCTACGTTTTCCGCAGTCAGGCAGTCCTGGCGGCATTCCTCATCAAAACGCTGCTGCATTGCCTTAAGGGTACTGTAATACGTTTCTAATTTAGGAAATCTGCGTTCTTCCATGGTTCCTCCGTTTCTGTCAGAAGCTCCCGTAATACCTTTTCCTTTGTATACTGGCAGGCCTCTTCCTCCGTCAGCTGGCGGCTCCACGCCACACGTTGTGTCATGTCCGCTCCCGGACCAAAATTTTCATATTCCGCATAAAACGCCAGCTCTCTTGCATCCTCTTTGTTCCAGTCATGCCATCCCTCTTTTTTAATGTGGGCTCCCAGCTCCGAACGCATAATTACCGTTTTAGCAAAGGAACGCCACGGTCTGCCAAGATATACCGTCTCCGGCGCACAGTCCGATGTAAAACGGCAGCGGTCAAACACATAACCATATTCCCTGTCCTCCGGCGTAGACGCCGCCGTTACATATCCGTTGACCTCCTGTCCACGGTCCAGGGATTTGATTTCACACTCTTCAAAATAAGCAGTGGCACCCCCAAAAATAAAATCCACATCCCCTTCGATGTAACAGTTTTTATAATAATGGGTTCCGTTATCCCGTGGTGCATGTTCCCTTGGTCCCCGGAATCCGCCCCATTCCACCACCGTCGGCGGCAGTGGTGCGGTAAACAGCGTATCCTGCCGTCCCTCAAAACGACAGTTTTCAAAAATCATCCGGGCACCATCCGCATAAACTGCCACCGCCTGTCCAATTTTCGGACCATATCCTGCGGTATTCTTAAAGGTAATTCCCTTTGCCGTAAACTTGTCCCCATGTACATAGAGCGTATAAGAACGAAAAGTTCCCCGTTTGATACCATCCGGCATTAAAAAGAGGCCATAATCACCAAATTCCAGGATTACCTTGTCCGCACCCTCTCCAAGCAGCGTCACATTATCCCGCTCCAGTTCCAGCTTTTCTTTGTAAACTCCGGCTCCAATCCGGATTTCCACCGCTGTTTCCGGTGACTCCTGCATGGCAAGGGCAAACGCCTCTTTTAAGGTAGTAACGTCTCCTGTACCATTCTGTTGTACGATAATCTGCCTTGTTTTCATAAACACCTCCTGTTCTGGTTTTTCTGTCCTATCGTAACTATTCAGTACCTTCGTAGTTACGTCCTATCTTAATTATAAGAAATTTTCCAGGATAATCAAGAGCCCAATCTCATCTGTAATAAGATAAAAACTGCCCTGAAGGAAACAGAAATTCCTTCGGGGCAGTCCTTACGTTTCTTATTTATAAAATTTTATTCTATAAACCAAGGTCCAGATTCTTTAAATCATCTTCCTCTACACCAGCAGCTTCTGCGGCATCTTCAAATGCTTCTGCATCCTTTTCTACCTTTTCCTTCAGCGCTTCCATATCCTTTGTGTACTTTTCCAGCTTTTCTTCGTCCAGATTAGATAAATCTTCCATCATTTCAAGCAGATCTGCTGTCAGATCCATCAGCTCTACCATGTCATCCTGAAGAGCCTTGCCTTCCTTTGTAGTCAGTTTCAGCTTTTCAATCTCAGAAGCGATTGCGTCCACTCCCTCCTCTGTCATTGCACTCTCGTAATCAATGTCAGAGATACTTGCCAGAGTTTCCAGATCACTTACATAATCATCCGCGGAGCTGCCGCAGCCTGCCAGCATGGAAACTGCCATTGCCATGGATAATACAACTGCAAAAAATTTCTTTCTCATAATTCCTTTCCTCCCTGTGTGTCTCGGTTTTTTGCACACGATGGACATTATATAACAAAAAATTCCCTGCATCAATAGGACAAATCAACTAGATTCGATTTTTTTCTTGCAAATTTTCAGGAAGACTCCTATACTGAAAACAATACGGAATCTATCGTTTTGCAAAAAGGAGTTTCTATGCACATCCATGGTTTAAACAAACTCACTCTTCTGGACTATCCCGGACATCTGGCCTGCACCGTCTTTACCGGTGCCTGTAATTTCCGCTGTCCGTTCTGTCATAACGCCCCGCTTGTCCTGGCTCCGGAAACCTGCGAAGCTGTTTCTGAAGAAGATTTTTTTACTTTCCTTGCCTCCCGGAAGGGAAAACTGGAAGGTGTCTGCATCACAGGAGGCGAACCAACCCTGCAGCCGGATTTACCGGATTTCTTAAAAAAAATCAGGGAGATGGGCTTCCTGGTAAAACTGGATACCAATGGCTACCGTCCGGAAATTTTACGGCAGTTACTTACACAGAATCTTCTGGATATGGTCGCCATGGACATAAAAAATTCCAGGGAAGCCTATGCGGAAACTGCCGGAGTTTCCGGGGAAAAATTTGAAGTTATCCACATTGAAAAAAGTATTTCCCTGCTGTTATCCACCGGAATCCCCCATGAACTGCGCACCACGGTGACAAAGGAACTCCACACGGTGGAAAACATGCTGGCTCTGGGACACTGGCTCTCCTCCCTGTCCCGGACATGTACCGGGCAGACTGTCCTGCAGTCCCCTTACTTTCTGCAGAATTTTAAGGACTCAGGAAATCTCGTCTGCGGAACCAGCGAACAGTTTCACGCCCTGAAAGAAGCCGAACTACAGAACCTTCTTTCTCTGCTGCGGGTCTGTTTTCCAAATATTCAGCTACGTGGGCAGTAAAAAACGTCGTGCAGACTCTGGACAATACCTCTTTACGAAACCACCCGGAATCTGCACGACGTTCCTTTTTCTTATATAACCCGTTTTTACCATCTGCTTTGATTTCTTTCCTGAAGCTCCGATGTTTTTCTTAAATCTTAAACATCTGCACTGCATCTTCTAACTGTCCGGAAATAACCTTCAGCCGGTTTGCATTTTCGGAAATATCCATGATAACCTCGCCCACCTGTGTCACAGAAGCCGATGTTTCCTGGCTGCTTGCCGCATTTTCCTGTGCAATCGCAGACAGACTCTGCACAATATCCACAACCTTTACCCTAGACTCATCCAGATTATCTGTTCTGGAAGCAATATTGCTCACGCTCTCAATAGAAGCAATGACACCGCTATTGAATATTTCAAACATCCTGTCCGTCTGCACCATCATGCTGCTCTGGGTATCCATGTTTTCCTTTACCACCTGCATGGTTTCCACCGCCTGGGAAGAATCATGAATCAGCATGGTTGTAATTTCTTCAATTTTCTGTGCGGACTCATTGGACTGCTCTGCCAGCTTCTGAATCTGGGCTGCAACAACGGCAAATCCGCGGCCTGCTTCGCCCGCTCTCGCTGCTTCAATGGAAGCATTCAGGGATAACAGGTTTGTTTCCTCTGCAATGGAAGTAATAATTGCCGTAGCTTCCTTAATTTTTAATGCAGACTCATTGGTTGTATTGGTCTGACGGTAAATTTCGTCAATGGATTCTCTTGTCCGGTCATTTTCCTTCATCAGGTCATTCAATATTTTCTGGGCATCCTCACTGGCCTTCTTCATACCATCTGCATTGTCTTTCAGTGCTGTCACCTCAGTAGTTGTCTCTTCAATCATGTTACCCATGATAATAACGTCTTCCGTGGCATTCTGGGTTTCCTCTGCCTGATTGGAAGCACCACTGGCAATATCGGTTACCGCAGTTTCCACCTGTTCCATAGTGGCTGCAGTCACTTCTGCGCTGGAATTCAAATTAACCGAAGCATTATACAGTTCCGCACTCTGCTGTCTGAGGCTTTCAATCACCGCTACCAGCTTTCCACGCATTTCCCCGGCCGCACGAATCATCATGCCGGTCTCATCCTTTTTCTTTACAATCTTATCCACATCTTCCTGATTCGTAAAATCAAGGTCAGCCATTTTTCCAAGAAGTCCGGTCAGTACAGATACCGGCTTTAACATAAAGGACAGGACAATGTACGCAATCACAGTAGATACCACCACTGCCACACCACCAATGCCCGAACTCATGATACCAACCGTACCAGAGGTCTGCTGGATTTCATCTTCATCTGCTGTGATCACAACAATGGCACTTAAATCCGAAGTAATATAATAAGAAGCATACTTCATGACACCGTTAAACTCATATTCCACTACTGCCGTTTCCCTGCGGGTTCCGGTCTGAACCTCTGCTACCAGCTCTTTTACCAGTTCATTGACCACCGGCTCACCAACTTTACTTTCGGTTGGATGATACAGCATGATACCGTCATTTCCAACCACATAGGCATAGCTGGACTGGATACCTTCAATACCGGTTCCACTGAATACCATATTCAGCACATCATACTGTAGTACCTGCTCCACAGAAGCAGTCTCCAGCATTACTTCCAGCGTGTTTCCATTGGCGACTGCCAGATCGTTTAAATAGTTCTTGTTCTGCCCCTCCAGAACCCCCTGCAAATAAGGTACCAGCACCACCATGTTAATCACTGTGGCAACAATAACGAATACTGCCACCATAGCTGCCACTCTTGTTTTCATGGAATTCAAAAATGACACCCGGATTCCCTTTTCTCTTTCCTTTGTTTCCATAAATATTCCCTCCTAAAGTAGTTCACTAAAGCATTCGTTCAAAATGTTTACTGTCTATAGTATAACATTCTTTTCAAATCAATTCAACAAAATATACTATTTTATTTGTATTTTGACCCATTTCTCTGATAACTTCATAAAACGTTTTCCTACTCTTCAACAAAATCTTTTTTCTACCTTTTTTTCCAGATAACAGCACCAGTAACCAAAGCTGCCCTTACGGCGTTTTCCCTGCTCCAGCGGTGAAAAATCCACAAAACCGAAATTTTCTGCCATATACTGGTTTATGTAGCAGAATTTTCCCGGAACACCAATGGCATAACGGATTCCACAACGGCCACACAGCTGAATCAGAAGCAGGTGATGGTACTCATAATAACCATGCAGCAGAAAATTATTTTCCTTTAACCCATCCCACTCCTTTGGCAGATGTCCCAGCTCTTCCAGAGTCATCCGGCAGCATTTCCGACGGATACCATCAAAGGGAAGCTTCTGCTCTGGCAGCTGCTCCATACATTGCTCCAGTGTCCATCGTTCCAGTTCTGCCTGTCTTTCTGTTTCATTTTCTATGGTGCCGGTATCTTTTTTCTTATCCTCCTCCACAACCAGATTTCGTGTCACCATTTCTCCGCTTTCCTGACCATTCCTGCTTATACCCGGAGCATATTCCTGCCTTTCCTCCTGCTGCCAGTCCAGTCCTTTTCCATACACTTCTCCTGCCTCCGGAATCAGTTCCGCTACCGTATCCATCCACTCTGTCAGGGTATACGCAGTTTCCTCCTCCAGTTCCCGGCCATCCAGCCTTCCTCCGCAGATTCCCACAAAACTTCCGGTTATGTACACCGCCTCCAACTCCTCCATGGTTTTTCCGCTCTTCAAAAAATCCCTGCGGTCGGTGGAAAAGCTGTCCATTGCCATTCCTTCAGACAATAGCAGCACACTTCCCTCTATCATCTTTCCATCCCGGAACACATATACCGGGCGCAGCTCCTGTCCACCCACAGCTTCCTCTGTCACTGCTCCCCGGTAATAAATCTGCACATTACAGCTGCTGCCATGAAAAAACAGTCCGGCGTAACCAGCACTTCCCACTTTTCTTCCATCCTTATATAAGGAAAAATAAATCATTTTTCGTCCACAGTCCATTTCATTACCCCTCCTCTCTTTTTCTTATTATATGAGGTTGTCCATAAAGTTATGACAAAGTAACAGTTCAGCCCAACCCTAAACACTTGCTGTTTAGGACGTATGACCGAAAGCGAAGAGTGAGCAGATTCCATCGATGAAGTCGATTTTCAATGGGTCTGCGAATCGTAACTATGAAGCAAAGCTAAATCGTTACATGACAAAAGAATAAATGCCACAACCAGTTGACAAAAGTGCCTGCTTACTGGTACGATAAACTTAATTTTACCGCCCTTTTTTAAGTGTGGTGTCCCAAAATCTATAATGAAAGGAATCAGCCATGAATCTGCTTACCCTGGAAAACGTGAGTAAAAGCTTTACCGAGCGCATGCTCTTCGACCATATCAGTTTAGGAATCAACGAAGGGGACAAAATTGGTGTCATTGGCATCAACGGCACCGGAAAATCCACCCTGCTCAAAATCATTGCCGGTCTGGAAGAACCTGATGAAGGAACCGTGACAAAAGGAAATAAGCTCCGCATTGCCTACCTTCCGCAGACTCCGGTATTTGACGATACCAAATCCATTCTTGCCAATGTCACGGAAGGTCAGTCCGCAAAAGAAAGCTACCGCAACCTTGCCGGGGAAGCCCGTTCCATGCTGCTGAAGTTCGGCATCACCGATCCGGAAGGCAGCGCCTCTGTCCTGTCGGGCGGTCAGAAAAAGCGTGCTGCCCTGGTACGCACCCTGCTGACCGAATCTGATCTGCTGGTGCTGGACGAGCCCACCAACCATCTGGACAGCGATATGACGGAATGGCTGGAAGACTACTTAAACAAGTGGAAAGGTGCCTTTATCATGATTACCCACGACCGCTATTTTCTGGACCGGGTAACCAACAAAATCGTGGAACTGGACAAAGGAAAACTCTACTCTTACCAGACCAACTACTCCGGTTTTATTGCTTTAAAAGCAGAACGGGAAGAAATGGCCCTTGCCACGGAACGAAAAGCAAGAACCCTCTTTAAAACAGAGCTTGCCTGGATGCAGCGTGGTGCCAGAGCCCGTTCCACCAAACAAAAAGCCCATATCCAGCGTTTTGAAGCCCTGCGTGACCGGGAAAAAATACGTGAGGACGGTTCCGTGGAAATCAATGCCCTTTCCTCCCGCATGGGAAAGAAAACCATTGAACTTTACGATATCAGCAAAAGCTACAACGGCAGACTTTTGTTTGCTCCATTCAGTTATATCCTGCTTTCCACCGACCGCATTGGCATTGTGGGACATAACGGCTGCGGCAAATCCACCCTGCTGAATATTCTTACCGGAAACCTTTTACCGGACACCGGTTATGTAGAAATGGGAACCACCATGAAAATAGGATACTTTTCCCAGGAAAACGAAGCCCTGAACCCGGACCAGACGGTTCTCCAGTATGTCCGGGATACCGCAGAGTATATTGAAACCAAAGATGGCACCATGTCTGCTTCTGCCATGTGCGAACAGTTTCTTTTTGACGGTTCCATGCAGCATACCCGCATCGAAAAACTGTCCGGCGGGGAAAAACGCCGCCTGTATCTGTTAAAAGTACTGATGGAGGCTCCCAATGTGCTGATTCTGGACGAGCCGACCAACGATCTGGACATCCAGACTTTAACCATTCTGGAAAATTACTTGCAGGACTATCCGGGGATTGTAGTCACGGTTTCCCACGACCGTTATTTTCTGGATAAAACAGCCACCCGGATTTTTTCCTTTGAACATGGTACCATTGCCCGCTACGAAGGCAATTACAGTGATTTTAAAGAAGCACAGAAAGAGCGCGGCACCATCCCAGCCAGTTCTGTCCCTGGAAAACCTGTCCAGAACAGTTCTGACGGAACCGGTGCTGACAACAGCAATACTTCCAAAGCCACCTGGAAACAGCGGGAAGCAAAACTGAAATTCTCTTACAAAGAACAGAAAGAATATGAAACCATTGACGCTGACATTGCAGCACTGGAAGAAAAAATCGCCGGGCTGGAACAGGATATCGCCGGTGCTGCTACGGAATACTCCCGTCTTACTGCCCTGATGGCAGAAAAAGAACAGGCAGAAGCTGCACTGGACGAAAAGATGGACCGCTGGGTATACTTAAATGACCTGGCAGAACAAATCGAAGCTGCAAAAAATGTATAAACTCCTGACACAATAAATACCGCTTACTATCCACCGGAGCTGCCGTAATACAAGAAAACCCTTTGTTACGGCAGCTCCATGTCTTTTATACTTCCTGTGTCCCACTCACCCGCCAGAGACTCTTAATCATCACCAGTCCAAATGGTCCAAGAAACAGTCCCAGTACTCCAAACAGTTCATAACCGACATATACTGCCATCAGGCTTTGTATCGGCCGGATTCCCATTTTTCCTCCCAGCAGCTTGGGTTCTAAGTATTCCCGGATAAACTGGCAGATTCCATACAGCGTCAAAAGCACTGCCCCGGCAAAGATGTTTCCACGGATAAAACTGATTACTGCCCAGGGAACAAGAATCAGTCCGCTTCCCAGTACCGGAAATGCATCAAAAATTCCAATTGCTACGCCAAACAGCATGGCATAAGGATTCTTAAGCAGTGCCAGACCAATGCTGCAGGTAATACTGACTAAGAATATCAATATGGCCTGCGTTTTTACGTAAGCAATGCCTGCTCCGGACAATTCCCGCCGTACTTCCTTCCATTCTTTCTCCAGAAAATGCAGGATGGGCTGTTCTTTTTCTTCCCTTTCCTTTGCTGTCTCCACGTTTTCCCTTCCTCCCACCATATCTGTCAGGAACAATAATACCGACACGAAAATTAACACTACCGCTGCTGCCAGCTCCGTCACCGACACTGCTGCCTTCAGGGAATTTTTCGTTAAAAACGGCACCAGTTCCTCCTGAAAAAACAACACAATACCATCCAGACCATCACTCAGCACGGAAAAAGTACTGCCCCTCTCCAGCCGCAGCATGGAATCACAGTATCCACAGGCTGCTTCCAGAGATTCCTCCCATTCCAGTGCATAACTGTCATAATTTGCCACCAGGGAAACGAACTGCTGCAACAGTACTTTCACTGCATAAATAATTCCTCCACCTGCCACTGTAAACAACAATACGAGCAGTATACTTCCGCCAATTGCCGGCCGGATATGCAGTTTCTGTTTTAAAAAACGGACCGGCTTCCTCAAAAGTACTGCCATCACATAAGCCAGAAGGAACGGAACAAACAATGGAAGCAGATAACGGAAACCAAAATAAATTACTGCCACAATTAAAGCCAGACGAATCAGTTTTTTATAATTATCATACATGGGAACTATCCTTTCACAGCGATCTGAACTCTCTACGGATAGTTTAACAAAAAAAGAAACGGCTTATTCAGTCATTCCTGACCTTCCGCCGTTTCTTTTTCTTAAATTTTTAGTATGGAGCGAAGGCACTTACCACTTCGTCCAGTTCTGCATCCATGCCGTCCATGTATGTAACAATCACTGCTACAATATAGCCATCCTGCTTTCTGAGACAGTAATCCTGATACATATAAGTCCCTGTACCCAGATCCACTGTTGCCGCAACACCAACATACTCCTGACCGCCCAGCTCTACTGTTGTAAATTCTTCATCAAACTGATATACAAGACCGGAAGCTGCCATCGTACCAAGGGCTGCTTCTAATTCACCAATATACTCTTCTATAGTTATTTCTTCATCCAGCAGTTCTTCCGTCATAATCTGTACAACCGGAACTCCCTGTTCCCAGGTAGCTTCAATGGAAACCTCTCCTGTTTCTTCCCCAGTTACCACACTGGCAGTTTCCGGCACAGTAAAGCGCAGGTTCAGCCACTTGTTTTCATAGGTCGTGCCATTCCAGCTTCCCATATCAAAGCCATCACCCGCTGCAGGTGCTTCTGTCGGCTCCGGCAGGGCAACCGGCTCGGAATCATAGGAACCGAACATCGTAATCAGTGTCTTTCCATCCTCTACAGATAAATCCGTATATGTTACAACAACGGATACCATACGGTTTTCAATTTTCTGCACCAGATATTCCTGGTAAATAATCACTCCGGTACCATAGTCTGTACCCAGGCTGACACCAGTATACTCCTCTTCCCCAAGGGCCAGTTTATAAGTTTCTTCTCCTACGGTCAGTTCTGCACCGGCAGTACTGTTCTGCATGTTGCTGACTACGGCATTCAGATAATTTTCTTCCGTCATGGCCTGATACAGCAGCGGAAGCTGCTCTACCTGGATTATCACATTGGCACCGGAAGCATACTGTGCCATCATTTCAATGACAATGTTCATATTTACATAATCCAGCTTTTCAGCATCGTCTCCATACACGAGCTCTGTTCCCTGCTGCATAAGGGCATCCAGTTCTTCCTGTGTTGCCATCACAGCTCCACGAGGCAGCGTAAACCGCAGGTTCAGCCACTCACTTTCATAGCCTGTTTCTGTCACGGTTCCTTTGGCATACGTATTCCCTGCCTCCGGTTCCGGTGTCGCCGTTGGCTCTGGTGTCGGTGTTGCCGTTGGTTCCGGCGTTGCGGTTGCCGTTGGCTCCGGCGTTGCAGTTGCCGTTGGTTCTGGTGTTGCCGTTACGGTTGGTGCTGCAGTTGGTGCTGCTTCACCCTTTTCTCCACAGGCTGCCATCATTAAAACAGCAGCGCATACCATCATTGTTGCAAGTTTTTTTCTCATTCTCCTGTCTCCTCTTTTCTTAATTGTTATTGGTATTTTCTATTCGGAACTGTAAAACAGTTTTGTTACAGCCCCTTCCAGGTGGCAGAGCCACTGGTCTGCATAAATTATTTACGGAAGCGGTGAAAAACAGTCCAGAATTCCAGGCAGTGTGCCTTCTTCTCCTTCCAGACAGCCCACCAGAATAACAACCATCCGGTTGTCCTGTTCCCTGACATAAAACTGCTGCCAGTTCCGGAGTCCCGCACCATAGTCCGCCATGGCACCCAGGGTTAAATATTCCTGCCCTGCAATATCTGCTATGCCGATACCATCCTCAATGGTATACAGGATGCCATTACTTTCTTCTTCCAGTTCATACTGAAGTTCACGTATATATTCTTCCGGTGTCATCGTATCGTATGCTTTCTTTTCCGTCAGAATTGCTACCGCTGGTCCATCATTTTCCCATTCCGCTTTCATTTCATAATATGCCGCCAGCTCTGACTGTTTTACCATCGTCATCTGTTCCGGCTTCTTAAACTGAATACCCAGCCAGTCACTTTCATATCCGTCTGCTGTTATAATTCCTCTTTCATAGCTGTCCTGAATCGCCAGCCAGTCGGAATTATACGGGCCAAAACAGGATACCAGCGTTTCCAGTTCCTCTTCGGACTCTTCCTGGTATGTAAACAGAATGGTTATCATATAATCATCTTTTTTGCGCATCAGATAATCCATATGTACCAGCCAGTCCTCGCCATACTCCGTTGCCATGGAAAAACCGGTATAAGTTTCTCCGGCAAACTTCTGGGTATGCGGTTCTTCTTCATAAAAATAATTCAGACCACCACTGTTATTTAACAGCTCGTTCTGTATTTCTTCCAGAACCTGTTTTTCGGTCATATTTTTATATTCCTTGGAGATTTTCTCCACTTCTACCATGACATTGGTTCCGGAAGGATACTGCGCCATCATTTCAAAAACTGCTGTTCCTTCTTCCAGTCCTGCTTCCTTTTCTGCCAGAGCAGCCAGACTGTCCAGTTCCACCTGCGAAAGCATCAGCACATCCGGCGGTGTCGTAAACCGCAGATTCAGCCACTTACTTTCAAACCCTTTCTCCGACAAAGTACCTCTTTTATATGGATCTGCCGGTTTTGGCGTTGCCGTAGGCTTTGGTTTCTGGGTTGGTTTTGGTGTTGCTGTCGGGTCAGGTGCCTTTGTCGGCTCCGGTGTTGCCGTCGGGTCCGGAAGTTCTGGCTGTGGCACTGCTGTCGGCGTTGGGGTCGCAGCAGCCACAATGGTAGGCTTCGGCTTTGTGGATGATACGGTCGTCGGTTTTGGCTTATAACTATTTTTCTGACTGCTTCCACAGGCAGCCAGCAGTATACTGCACAATCCTAACAGTACTACTGTTACTATTTTTTTCCTCATGATTCTCCCTCTTATCCTCTGTCTCTGTCTGTCAACAAAAACTTATACAACATTCTTACTGGTTTAATGTCACTACAGTAAATTCCACGCCATGCAGCGTTTCCTTTGTTACCACTCCGGCGGCCTTTTCCTTCGCAAAATCCTCTTCCGGACGGTTCATGGAAAGAATCAGACGGGAATATCCTCCCTTTCCTTCCTTCTCTGCTTTCTCATAAGCATCTGCTTCATCCTTTAAAATCTTTGCCAGAATATCCGGAGCGCAGTCTGTGGAATCCAGCACTAAATTGTAGTTGGAATAATTAAAATATTCAATACCGTACAGTTCCTTATAACGGACATCCTCTGCTTCTGCACGCTTTTTCAGTTTCTGCTTTGCATCTTCCAGTGACTCATAACTTTCCACTTCACCACGGCTGGAATCTCCCTTGACACGGTCCGCTGCCACATCCAGACTGACGGATAAAAACACTTTAAAAGATTTCTCCACAAAATGCCATGCCAGCCGGGAATCAAACAGAATACTCTTGTCCGGATTCTCCCTGGAAATTCTCGCCGTTGTATCATCAATTTCATGGTCATACTTCGGATCTTTCTTCATCAGCTCATTCATTTCCAGAACACTGAGTCCATGCTCCTCCGCAATCCTGCGGATGACCTTTCCTGTCGAAAAAATTTCATATCCATACTCTGCCTCTAATATTTTACTTAATGTGGATTTCCCACTGCCTAAATTACCGGTTAATGTAATATGCATTGTTCTGCTCCAACCCTTTCTTCTGATAATGTATTATTGTATCAAATTTTTTTCCCCCTGTCCATCTATTGTTTGCATTTCTTTCCTGCTCATGATATAGTAAAATTACTGTATTCTGTAACAAAACTGTATAACATTCCAGAAAATTATACAAACTGTTCAGTAACCCTTACGTTACCTGTACTGACAGAAAGGACATAGTGCGAAAAATCACATTGATATGCTGATTGTTTCACAAACGAAATGAGATTTCGTTGGCTATTTGTTTCTGAGCGAAAACAAATAGCCATGATGGCAGACCAGAAACTGCAAATGCAGATTTCTGGTCGCCTCTTCGCGATAAATCGCTCAGAAATGAGGATTTTTATGAAAAAAAATAACTCTGCCAAAACTATTCTGCTGAAACTGCTGTCCTTTGTACCATCCCTGGCCCTGCTGTTTCTAATCTTCGGCTTTTCTTCCCAGGATGGAGAAAGTTCCGGCTCCTTAAGCTTCCGCATCAGTCTGTTTCTTGTGGAGCTGTTTGCCCCAATCCTTCCAACCGCCCTCTCGGAAGACATGCTGTATGAACGGGCAGAATTCATCCACCTGTTTGTCCGGAAAGCCGCCCATATGATGGAATACTTTTTGCTGGCTCTTTCCCTCCAGCTTCCACTGGCCTCCTGCTTCTCCCACCGTACCGGCTGGAGAACCCGCCTTGGCACAGGTTTTCTTCTGACCGTATGCTTTGCCGCCCTGGATGAATACCACCAGACCTTTGTTCCCGGAAGAAGCGGTAACCTTACCGATATCGGCATTGATTCCATCGGTGCTATTGCTGCTTCTCTTCTCCTGTATATTTTCTTCTCCATCCGCCAGAAACGGCAGACCGCATAAAAACATGCAAAAGGGGCTGTTACAACACATATATTTCATCAAAATATATGTTGTAACAACCCCATACTTTTTATTTATCTCCTGTCTGAGCGATGGAATACTTGTCCAGATACTGATGATACAGCTTGTCAAATGTTCCTTCTTCTTTCAGATGATGCAGATATTCATGTAAATCCAGATCCTCATGCTCTGACATTTCAATCAGACAGCTTGCCACATTGGAACAATGGTCTGATACACGTTCCAGATTGGTCAGAATGTCAGAAAGCACAAAACCATGCTCCATGGTACATTCTTCCTTCTGTAAGCGGCGGATATGACGCACACGGATCTGCTCCTTCAGATCATCCACTACCTGCTCTAATGGTTCTACCACATGAGCCTTTTCCACATCCTGGTTAATAAAGGATTCCTCGGTAATCTGCATAATCTCGTTGATAGCCCCGTACATTACCTTTAATTCATTCATAGCCTTGTCCGAGAATACCAGACCCTTATCCTTGATTTCATCCGCAGAATCTACTACATTTACTGCGTGGTCGGAAATACGTTCAAAGTCACCAATCATATATAACAGCTTTGTTACTTCACGGCTGTCTGTTTCCGTCATGCTCTTCGCAGAAAGCTTCATCAGATAGGAACCAAGAACGTCTTCATAAATATCTACCTTGTCCTCTGCCTCATGTACTTCCTGGGCAGTCTTTTCATCATAAGTATCCAGTAATGTAATTGCCTGCTGAATTGCCTTGGAAGAGAGTTTCGCCATCTGGTCAGCTACTTCATAACAACGCTCCAGGGCAACGGAAGGAGTCTCTAACAGACGCTCATCCAGCATATCGGTAAAACTATCGCCCTTGGTATCGGAACCTTTGATAGTAGCAAGGGCAAGCTTTTCCAAAAGATTGGACATCGGCATTAATAATGCAACAGAGAAAATCTTAAAAATGGTATGTGTTGCTGCAATGCCCCACATATCAATGTTGGTGCCGCCAGCCCAGTCAAACAGACCAAACACTCCGGTACTGGTCAAAATCCAGCCAATCAGATAATACATACTCATCCATAAAATAACACCAATAATATTAAAATACAAATGCACTAACGCCGCTCTCTTACCATTTTTATTTGCACTGATGGAAGATAACATCGCCGTTACACAGGTACCAATGTTCTGACCCATGATAATCGGCATGGCTGCACTGTATGTAATGACACCTGTACTGGACAGTGCCTGTAAAATACCAACCGAAGCAGAAGAAGACTGCACTACTGCCGTCAGAACCGTACCTGCCAGCACACCAAGAATCGGATTATTAAATAACAGAAGAATCTGATGGAATTCCGGACTTTCCTTTAAGCCGCTTACCGCACCGGACATAGTATCCATACCAACCATCAGGATGGCAAAACCCATCAGAATTGTACCGATATCTTTTTTCTTATCCTTTTTAGAAAACATCAGAAGGCAGATACCAATTAATGCGAGAACTGGCATCCACGCAGACGGCTTTAACCATTCCAGCCAGGCCGTAGCACCAGAACCACCGGAAATACCATTTAACGCAGTAATCCAGGAAGTCACCGCAGTACCCACATTGGCACCCATGATAACACCAATTGCCTGGGACAACAGCATGGTTCCGGAGTTTACAAAACCAACCACCATAACGGTAGTTGCGGAAGAAGACTGGATAACCGCTGTTACGCCAAGCCCCAGCAGGAATCCTTTCCATTTGTTCGAAGTCAAGTTTCCAAGAATTGTTTTTAATTTCCGCCCCGCACTCTTTTTCAGGGCATCACCCATGACATCCATTCCGTAAAGGAACAAAGCCAGGCCGCAGATTAAGGTTAAAACGTCAAATAAGTCCATAAGCGCTCTCCTATTTTCTCTTGTTTTTTCACTGCCATCTGTGTTGCTTTACGTAAAATATACTTAAATTTTACATACAACAATAGTATACAACAAAATTCGCAGATATACAAAGGAAATCATAAAAATTTCTTAAATAATTTTTTATCCCCTGTTACCAAGGAGCACTGATTTATTCAATGCTTCCTTAGTAACCTCCGGCGGATCGCACGGATTTGCAGTAGAAATTGCAGCTTCGCTTAACATAATAAAAACTGTTCCTGCCTAAACCGTCCTCACAACTGGGACAAATTAAGACAGAAACAGTCTTTAAATTACAGTCGTTTGCAGCTTGTCACCGCATCTCCAAAAGATCCTCCTCTATATAATAGAGCCTCTGCTCCTCTGCCATTTTTTTGTATACCTTGTAGGTTTTTGCACCTGACTTTGCCAGCTGCTTATATAACTGCAGGGCGTTGAGGTCCGTCACATTTTTTTCCGCTTCTTCCATAAAACCCTTCTCAAAGTAGTCAATACAATTCTGAAGAACTTCTGTCATACCTTCCGGATATTGGAATATATTCTCCGTATGGACAAAAAACTGTTCCGGATTCTCCAGTTCCACCCGTTCCCAGCCTGCACGCTCCATCCGTGGCTGCTGGAAATAGAAATGCATATCTCCATAACAAATCAATACGGTTTCATTTTCCTTTACTTTCTCCATTTTGTCATAAATGTTATAGAATATCTGATTGTCCCGTTCATCACTGGTGCTGTTCCGCTTTGTAACCGCCTCATTATCCGTCAGATACCAGTCTATCAGCTCCACCTGGATACCTTTCTCCTGGCAATACGCATAAATAAACTGAAACTCCTGCGGCCCATCCAATACCTGATATTCCTTAAAAATTTCCTCCCGGCATTCGATAAACACATAATCCGGACTTACATTATCAATGACGCTTTGAATATCTAAGAGGGAATATTCACACTGCGGATAAAAATGCTTCGAATGACGGGTTCCTAACGTATAAACCGTTCTGCCATCCGCTGAATAACAGGCAAGCAGGTCCTCTTTATATGCTATTTCCGGAAGTTGTACCGTCTCATTAATCACCTCTGTTCCAAAATCCGGTTTTGTTTCTTTCACATCACATCCTGCCATAAAGGCCAGGGAAAGAAACAGGCTCATCACACCTGCTAACAGTTTCTTCATCATCTTTATCCATTGTCTCCTTTTTTGAAATTAGTAATAACCTTTCCTCAGAAATAAAATTATTCCTTGTCCTATGTAGTATAGCAGGTAATACTGGAGCGTTCATTAGAAAAGGATTAAAAAAGACTACCCTGCAGCTTTATAAATGAAACAATTCATTTATAATCATTTCTACGCATTCCTCAGAACTATATACACTTGTATCAACTTTCATACGATACCTGATATTTTCAGCCATTAAATCATATTGTTCTTGTGATTGTGTTTCGTATCTGTCTCCCCGGATTCTATTGCGCTGCCTGCAAATATCCAATGGGCAAAATACTTCCACAATATCAAGCGGATTATCTCTTAATATTTCCAATAGTTGATGATAATGCGGTTTTATTTCTTCTCTCTCCACTAATATACCATCAATTAACACGTTTTTTCCCATATCTGAGTATAATTTTGCAGTATGATACATCATAATAATTGCTTCACTAAGATATTTCCAGTAATTTTCACGCAGATAGTTATCTCCAATCATTTCCTGAAATAAATCATTCGCAACAACATAAAAAAATATATCTTCCTGACGTTGTAACGCTTCAACAATGGATGTTTTTCCTGCACTGGTGACACCATTCAAAAAAATAATTCTTCCTTTTTCCATACTTCTTACCATTCCTTTCTATTTTAGCTTATCATACACATTCCTGATTGTCATTCTCATATAATAATCGAAAAAAACGAGAGAAACCAACAACATGGATTTCTCTCGTTCACACTATTTCTTTTTCTCCTCGCTCAGAATCCGATATATACTCTTTTCAGAAAGAAAATATTTCGCAGCTAATTCTGAAACCTTTTCACCACGCAGAAACATCTCATATATTTCCTGATTTCTTTTGGATATTTCCAGTTTGTAGCTGCTACAGCTACATGTTGTTTCGGGCAGTTTAGGTATGTATAGATTTATACCATTTACATATTTCTGAATTTCTTTTACCAGTTCTTTCGGCAATACAATAGTTGCATTTATATAACTCATGTTTTCTCCTTTCAACAGTAAATACTGATTAAAAAGAGAATTACTATGCAGTTATCTTCGTCCCTCTGTTTACTGATAAAATACTAAAGGCGAACACCTCTCATCAAAGTAACCATATTATTATACTCTCCTTTCGTAAAATTTAAGGTTTATTATTATAGACATTTTACAGCTATCACATGACCGCGTCAAGAAATTATCCGAGCAAAAATAAAGTTAAAAAAACGGCGATAGTTTCCACTCACTATCGCCTATTTTTTCAAGTATTTATTTTCTATTTGTTTATTACAATCGCTATTTCCCATTGTTTAATTTTATATAGTTGCTAACATGAATATAAATGATAAAAAGACTTTCTTTATTCTCCATATCAATAACCCTTACTATTCTGTTGAATGCCTTAATGCACATTTTTAACAACATAGAATCTTATGTTAGACAACTACCTAGATACCTTACAAATTGACGCATTTAGATTACCCCTGATGCTTTTCATCAGATTAATAGAACCAGTGCTTTTCCTGCACTGGTTCTAACATATTACCTATTCTTCATAATGACCTTTGACAGAGGCTATTATTATAGCTCCATCTTTTTCACGATACACAATTCTATTGGTATCATCAATTCTGCGGCTCCACCAACCACTCAGATTTCCACGGAGCGGTTCTGGCTTTCCAATGCCATCATAACTTTCCCTTTGAATATCCTTTAATAAGGCATTAATTCTTTTTAATGTTTTCTTGTCCTCCATCTGCCATGCACAATAATCCTACCAGGCAGTTTCTTCCCACAGCAATCTCATAGTTTAGTCCTCTAATAAATCATGTTCCATTAAAGTTGTATGTCCTGCCTCAATATTGGAAACTACCGCTTCCAGATGCTTCATATTACTTTCAGAATTAAACGGATCTGCGGAAATCTCAAAAGGAATACGACGTTCTTTGGTCACTTTTTTTGCAAAAATAGTAAATGCAGTAGTCATACTCATGCCCATTTCCTGACAAATTTTCTCCATGCTCCTTTTTAATTCTTCTTCCATACGAAAATTTACCATTGCCTGTGCCATAATATCACTCCTTCCTTTGAGTTTATCATATCATATTGTAAAGCAAATGTCAATTTTTTGCTTTACAAATATCCTATTATGTCCTTTTTCAAATCATGTAATATATTACTGAAAAATTTTACTGGATGAAATTTCTCCCCTCCAGCTCCTTCTTTTGCATTATTACTGACATAAATCTACAATTTTCTCTGTCAAACGTTGATACAAATAAATATAGTCAAAAATCTCCTTTTAAGAAGAACAAAGAGTTCTGCTTGCAGAACTCTCGCGCCAAGCGCGGTCGCTTGCGACAAACTTCATCTTCGCGCGAGTGCGCATCCTTGCGGAGCATTTTTGTGATATAGGAAAGAGTACTTTCCTATATCACAAAAAAACTGCAAACCCACTGTTATGTAGATTTGCAGACTTTTAAATAGAGGCGACTACCAGATTTGAACTGGTGATGACGGTGTTGC